>CAXTBN010000001.1:0-90281 GCA_964242895.1 uncultured Caulobacteraceae bacterium
CCAACTCGCACCGCATAAGTCCGACGCCGCATCCTGCTAGTCAGACTTCCACCCTAAGCGGACCCTCTCAGCGTCCGCTCAGCGCCGCGCTTCAGATCGCCGTCCACATCGCCGCGCGGTCCGACGGACGGCGGCCGCGGCTCGCCAGGGCGGCGCCCAGCCCGGCGGCCAGAAGCCACGCCTTCTCCGCGGCGCTCGTGCCGGCGCGGCGGTCGAGGGCGCGGTCGCCGGCGCGGGCCACCTTGCGGCCGATCTCGCGGTAGACTCCGCGGGCGGCCGCGATGGCCCAGGCGGAGCGCCAGGGCAGGGCGGCGAGGCCGTCGCGCGCCGAGTCGTAGAAAGGCTCCGCGGCGGCCACGAGCTCGCGCGCCACGGCGGCGGCGGCGGCGGGGGCGGCGAGCACGGCGGCGGGGGCGGGCTCGACGCCGCGGGCGCGCAGGCGGTCGGCGGGCAGGTAGACGCGTCCGTTCTCCGCGTCCTCGCGCACGTCGCGGGCGATGTTGGTGAGCTGGAAGGCGAGGCCCAGGTCCTGCGCGCGGCGCAGGGTGGCGAGGTCGTCGGCGGCCACGCCCATGACGCGCGCCATCATCACGCCGACCACGCCCGCCACGCGCCAGCAGTAGAGCAGGCAGGCGTCCAGGTCGGCGGGCGGGTGCGGCTCCACGTCCATGGCGAAGCCGGCCACGTGCTCCAGGGGCCAGCGCTCCGGGAGGGCGAAGTCCTGGGCTACGCGCTGCAGGCCCTGGAAGGCCGGGTCGGACTGGGGCTCGCCGGCGAAGGCGGAGCGGGTGCGGCGCTCCAGCTCGGCCACGCGGGCGCGGCGGTCGGCGGCGGTGAGGTCCTCGCGGCCGCGGCCCAGGGCCTGGCCGTCCACCACGTCGTCGCAGTGGCGGCACCAGGCGTAGAGCAGGTGCGCGCCCGCGCGGGTGCGCGCGTCGAACAGGGCGGCGGCGGCGGCGAAGCTCTGCGAGCCGGCCCCGATGGTCTGGGCGGAAAGGGCGAGGAGCTCGCGGGACGCCGAGGAGTCGGGCGCCGGACTCAAGCCCGCGTCGCGCCCGGGCGACGGTCGAGCGGGCGGCCGTCCGTCACTCCGCCGCGATCCGCTCGGCCCCGCCCGCGCCCGGCGCCTCGGCGATCGTGCGCGCGGGCGACATCTGCGCGTCGGCGATCATCAGCCCCGCCGTCGCCTTGGCCGAGCCCACAACGCCCGGCACGCCCGCGCCCGGGTGCGTGCCTGCGCCGACGAGGTACAGGCCGCCGATCCGGTCGTCGCGGTTGTGCGCGCGGAAGAAGGCGCTCTGCGTCAGGATCGGCTCCAGGGAGAAGGCGGAGCCCTTGAAGGCGCCCAGCTCGTCGCGGAAGTCGAACGGGGTGAAGATGCGGTGGGTGGCGAGGTTCTCGCGCAGGCCCGGCATCAGCTTCTCCTCGAGGTAGGCGAGGATGCGGTCGCGGTAGAGCGGGCCCTCGTGCGCCCAGTCCAGGTCGGCGCTGCCCAGGTGCGGCACGGGGGAGAGCACGTAGAAGCCGTCGCAGCCCTCCGGCGCCAGGTCCGGGTCGCTGGCGGTGGGGCGGTGCAGGTAGAGGCTGAAGTCCTGCGCCAGCTCCGGCCCCTTGAAGATCTCGCCGATCAGCTCCTTGTAGCGTGGGCCGAAGATCACCGTGTGGTGGGCGACGTTGTCGTACTTCACCTTGGTGCCGAAGTAGATCACGAACAGCGACATCGACCAGCGCTTCTTGGCCAGCGACCGCGCGGGCGCCTTGGCGAGGGGCTCGTCTCGCAGCATCTTCGCGTAGGTGGTGTGCACGTCGCCGTTGGAGGCGACCATGTCGAACGCCTGCGCCGTGCCGTCCTGCAGGAGCACGCCGGTGGCGCGACCGCCCGCGGTGGTGATGCGGTCGACCGGCGCGCTCAGGCGCACCACGCCGCCCAGGTCGGTGAACAGGCGCAGCATCCCGCGGACCAGCGCGCCGGTCCCGCCCTTCGGGAACCAGACGCCGCCGTTTCGCTCCAGGGCGTGGATCAGGGCGTAGATGGAGGAGGTGGAGAAGGGATCGCCGCCCACCAGCAGCGAGTGGAAGCTGAACGCCTGGCGCAGGTGTGGCTCGTGGATGAACTCGGCCACCTTGTCGTGCACCGTGCGCCACGCCTGCAGCTTCACCAGCTCCGGCGCGGCCTTGAGCATGGAGCCCCAGTCGAGGAACGGGACCGAGCCGAGCTTCTCATAGCCTTCGCGGAACAGCTCCTGCGAGTAGGCGAGGAAGCGGCGGTAGCCGGCCACGTCGCGGGGCTCCAGCGCCTCGATCTGACGGTCGAGCTCGGCTTGGTCATCGACGTAGTCGAAGCTGACGCCGTCCGACCACAGCAGGCGGTAGAAGGGGCTCACCGGCAGGAGCGTGACGTAGTCGGTCATGCGGCGGCCGGTGAGGGCGAACAACTCCTCCAGGCAGCCGGGGTCGGTGATCACGGTGGGGCCGGCGTCGAAGGTGAAGCCGTCCTGCTCGTAGACGTAGGCGCGGCCGCCCGGCTTGTCGCGCGCTTCGTAGAGCGTGACGGCCATCCCGGCCGACTGCAGGCGGCAGGCGAGGGCGATCCCGCCGAACCCGGCTCCGATGACGGCGGCGGTCTTGCGGGCGAGCACGGTCATGCGGCGGGCCGTAGCATCGCGCGCTCGCTCATGCACGCCAGCGCGCGGCCGATCGGAACGGGCGGCCGCCCGGTGAGGATGCGCAGCTTGTCGGCGCCCGTCAGCCGCGCGGCGTAGAAGCGCTCCATCATCGGCGCGCCCAGGCGGTAGAAGCGCTCGAGCACCTTGAACCGCTTGTCGGGGTCCGCCGCCTTGAACAGCATGCGGTTGAGCAGGCGGAAAAAGGCGCGGTCCTCCCAGGCCTGGATCGAGCGCGCGCGGATGGCGGCGGACACGGTGGCGGTGGTGAGTTCGGGCAGGGCGGCGACCGCCAGCGCCGTGTGCGCGGCGTCGGGGAGGGAGTAGCCGGTGGTCGGGTGGAACAGGGCCGAGCGCAGGCCGGCGCGCGCCACGCCGCCGGCGGACGCCTCGCGCCAGAACGCCTCGATGTCACCCGCCAGCGCGATGGGCAGGATGCCGTGCTCCTCGCGCACCACGTGCTTCGCGCGCCAGCCCTGCGCCTCCGCGTAGGCGAGGCCCTCGGCGGCGAGGTCCACCCGGTCGAGCGCGGGGCCGTCGGCGTAGCGCGTGTCCTCGATCAGGAGGCGCGTGGGCGAGAAGGGCAGGGCGTAGAGGAAGCGGTAGCCGTCGGCCTGCGGCACCGTGGCGTCCATGATGATCGGCTCGGCGAGGCCGTGCGGCGTCTCGGTCTCGATCTCGACGCCGACGAACTTCTGCCAGCCGAGCGTCAGCCGCTCCAGCGCGGCGTCCCCGACCGGGCCGCGCGCGTCGATCACGCATGGCGCGGCGAAGCTGCGCCCGTCGGTCAGGGTGACGCCATCGGCCCCGACCGCGGCGATCTCGGCGCCGGAGAGGAGGCTGCCGGGGGGCAGGGCGGCGGCGACCACCTCGTGGAAGCGTGTGTCGGTGACGCTGTTGTAACGGTTGCCGACGCGCCGGCGGTGCGCGGGGAAGCGCACCTCGTAGCCGGGCCAGCTGTGCACGACCATCTCCGCCGTCAGCGCCTGCGCCGCGGGGGAGAGGTCGGTGGTGAAGAAGCTCCACGTGTGACCCACCCCGAACGTCTCCGCCCGGTCGACCACGAGCACCCGGAGTTCCGGGCGCGTGCGCCGGAGCGCTAGGGCCAGCAGGCCGGCCGCCAAGCCGCCCCCGGCGATCAGCACGTCGACGGCGCGGGTGGAGGGCTCGGCCGGGCTCACCGCGCGACCGTAACCCACACCGCGTCAGGCGCCGAACAGTTTGAAGCTGCGCTGCAGGCCCACGAAGATGCGGCCTTCGGGCGCGGTGCGGGTCAGGCCGCCGCCCGCGCCCACCGACACCGCCCACTCCGGGCTGAACTGGTGGATCAGGCCCACGTCGACCAGGTTCTCGTCCGGGTCGTGCCGGTCGGGACGCTGGTCGTGCACGTAGTCCACGACGACGGCCGTGTCCTTCAGCACCAGCATGGAGTAGCCGACGCCCACCGAATACTGATCGTCGCGCGCGTCGGCCTCGGGGCTGATCACGTGGGTCCAGGTCAGGTTCAGGTGCAGGCGCGGGGCCTCGGCGGTGTCGCCCAGCCGCTTGGTGACGAGGCCGCGCAGGATCGTCTGGTCCGACGGTCCGCCGTGGCCGTAGCCCGCCTGGTAGTAGGCGTGCACCGCCAGGTCCGGCAGGAGCCCCCTGTCCTCGGTGAACTGGTACAGGGCGTCCACCGTGCCGAAGCCCCGGTCGGCGCTGGACGACGAGCCGTACGAGTACGAGGGGCTGAAGTCGAGCTGCAGCCCCTTGGCCGCGCCCAGCTTGAACACGGCCTCCGGCTGGCCGAGGTCGCTGGTGCTCCCCGTGCCGCGGTCGCGGGTGAAGCGCTGGTCCAGCTGCACCACCAGCGCGCCCTGGGGCACGGGCAGGGCGTCCTCGATCTCGACCGGGTAGTTGGGGGCCAGGGCCTGCGGGTCGGGGGGGGCCGCGCACGCCGCTCTGGCCGCCGATGCGCAGACCGCTCCTGCAAGCGCCGCCATGACCCGCTTCACCATGCCCGCCCCCACGTCCCCGCGTTCCGCCTAAACACCCGTCGTGCATCAATGTTCACGCGCGCCGACACCGGCGCCCGGCCTACGACGTTAACCCTGTTTCCACACGGAACATTAAGAGATGTTCTCTTCCTGTTCTTGACACGTTCGCCCCTGGCGCGGCAGGATGTGGACGGCTGATCGGGGAGGGTGGGCATGGCCGCGCGCGTGACCACGGTGGCGTTCGAGGGCGTGGAGGCGCGCCGGATCGACGTCGAGGTGCAGACCGCCGGGGGCAACCCGGCCTTCATCGTCGTAGGGCTGGGCGACAAGGCGGTCGCAGAGAGCCGTGAGCGCGTGCGCGCCGCCTTCGCCTCCCTCGGCCTGGCGCTGCCGCCCAAGCGGCTGATCGTGAACCTCGCGCCCGCCGACCTGCCCAAGGAGGGCAGCCACTACGACCTGCCGATCGCCCTGGCGCTGATGGCGTCCATGGGGATCGTGCCGCCCGACGCGCTCGCCGGCTGGCTGGCGGTGGGCGAGCTGGGGCTTGACGGCCAGATCGCGGCCACGGCCGGCGTGCTGCCCGCCGCGGTGGCCGCGGGTGGGTGGGGCCTCGGCCTGATCTGCCCGGAGGCGGGCGGGGCGGAGGCGGCCTGGGCGGCGGAGACGCGCGTGCTCGCCCCGCGCTCGCTGATCGCGGTGATGAACCACCTGCGCGGCGTGCAGCTGCTCGGCGCGCCGGAGCCGGGCCCCGTGGTGCAGGGGCCGCCGGGGCCGGACCTGCGCGAGGTCAAGGGGCAGGAGGGCGCCAAGCGCGCCCTGGAGATCGCCGCCGCGGGCGGCCACAACCTCCTGTTCGTCGGCCCGCCCGGTTCGGGCAAGTCGATGATGGCGCAGCGCCTGCCGGGGCTCCTGCCGCCGCTCTCCGCCCGCGAGCTCCTCGAGACATCCATGGTGTGGTCGGTGGCGGGGCTGATCGCCAAGGGCGCGCTGAACCGCGACCGGCCGTTCCGCGCGCCGCACCACTCGGCGTCGATGGCGGCGCTCACGGGCGGGGGCACACGCGCGCGTCCGGGAGAAGTGAGCCTGGCGCACAACGGGGTGCTGTTCCTGGACGAGCTTCCGGAGTTTCACGGCCTCATGGCGCAAAAACACCCAAACGCCGGGCTGCCTCTCGCCGCCTAGCGACCTACCCTGCGGGGCATGGTCCATCCCGCCATCCCCGCCGACACCGACAGCCCCAACCTCCTGAACGGGCTGGTCGCCAAGCGCGCCGACATCGCCGGTCAGATCGAGGCCAACCAGAGCGCCCTCCGCAAGCTGGTGGCGGACCTCGACGCGGTCGAGGCGACGATCCGCGTCTTCGATCCGAACGTTGACCTCGACGCCGTGACGCCTAGGCCGGTGCCCCCGCGGCACGCCGCCTTCAAGGGTGAGGTGACCAGGATCGTCTTCCAGTGCCTCCGTGAGGCCAAGGCACCCATGACCTCCCGCGAGATCGCCATCGCGCTGATGAACTGGCGCAAGCTGAACACCACCGACGCGAGCCTTGTGGTGCTGATGACGAAGCGTGTAGGCGCCTGCCTCAAGGCCAAGCAGAACCAGGGTCTCATCCGCTCGGTTAGAGGCGATGGGCCGCTGCTCGGCTGGGAGCTGGCTCGGTGAGCGCGGCCGTCAAGCGAAGGCTCTGCTGGCGCGTGCTGAAGGGCGGTCACTGGCTCGACTTCGTTGAGGAGCGGCGGGGGGATGAGCCCACCTACGTGGGCCTGATTGATGGGCGCGAAGCCCTCAGGTCGGGGCAGCGGCGAGAGGCGGGTGCCGCGTTGGTGCTACTCGCCCGAGCTCAGGAGCCAAGACGGTAGCGGGCCTGCGGCTGTTCTCCACAGCCGACCACCCCTTCTCCACATCTTGTGTGCCTGCGACACATTCGACCACTAGACGTTGAACTGACGCTGCCGCAAATTGTCTGTGGTCGCGCACGGTGCGACTCGGTAGCGGAGTTGCGCGGGAACGTATCAGCAACGGGCGTCAGCCCAGGCTCTCTGAGGCTAGCGTGATGCGGCCACAGGAGAGAGGCGAGGAGGACAGTCGGCCCAAGTGCAACCGAGAAACCGGCTGCCCCCTCTGATCAACGACGCTAGGCACCGCTGACCCGAATCAGGTGACTCGGCCCTGGATAGCACGCAAGGCGGCTTATCCACAGCGATGCCTTTCCCTGTTGGGAAAAGGACCATACCAGTGACTAACTCCGTTAAGCCCGGTCAGACGACCGGTAACCAGGCCGGCATCTACCAAGAGCGCGGGCCGCGCGGTGGCATGCGCGACAACTTCACGACGATCCCGGAAAACCGGACGGCTCCGCCGACCAGCAGCCCGGGCGCGACGTGGACGCGTGTCCGCACCACGCCTCACGGCCAGCGCTAAGCGTTTGCCGAGAAGGGCAGGCTTTAGCCTGCGTCTTCGGGCAGGTGGGGTGAAGATCACCCCACCTGGTTCCCGCGCCCACCCCGCATCACAGCATTGGAGATCGCTATGGCCGTTTCCCAAGCCGCCTTTGAGGCGTTGCAGCCGACACCTTACAGCCAAGCACGTCCCTACCTGCGCACCGGTGATATTCTACTATTCAACTCGCACAATCTTGGCTCAGACATTATCGAATACTTTACTCACAGCCTCTGGTGCCATGCCGCGATGGTGTTCCGCATGGACGAGATCAAGCGGGTCTTCATCCTGGAAAGCGTCGACACGTACGGCGTCCGCATGATGCCGCTCAGCGTCAAGCTAAATGGCAATGACGCGAACATGAAGCCGTACCCCGGCAAAGTGCTTGTTGGCCGACATGCCGACGCCAGCGACTTCGCTAATCTCGACAAGGTCAGCAGCATGACGCAATTTGCGCTCGACCGCCTCGGCTCCCCGTACGACATGAGGGAGCTTGTCGAAATCGGAGCACGAATTGGTGCCGGACTAGTCGGATTGAAGCTCCCGGACGTCGTGACCGCAAAGCACGCCTTCATCTGTTCTGAATACGTCGCTGCGTGCTATCAAGAGCTTGGCATCACACTCAGGCCGGATAACGAAGGTTTCCTGGCACCCGCTGACATCGCCAACGATCCGAAGATCGAGGCCATCTACTCAATGGTGGGAGATTGACGTGATGCGGCTTCGAGAATACAGCACGGTCGAATTCTTTGAACGAGCGGCAGCTCTAAATCCCGAGCTGCGCAGCTTGGCTGGCGCAGTTCGTAGCGACCAACTCTCGCGCCTTTGTCAGAGCTTGTTCGGCCGCCAGACACCGGACCTGCTGCCCGAACCTCCAGAAAACTACTCTTGGCAAGAAGATGGTATATACTACAATCTTGAAGAGGAAGAAACGTCAGAGGACCTGGCGGCGTTCACCGCGTATGAGGCGGGCGTCGATCTCTACTACCGAGTTTACGTTGGTCTCGCGCGCCGGTCAGACGCTGATTTGGTCAAGCTATTCGCTCAGTTTGGATGCGACGTGAGTGACGACGAAGGTCGCATGCTGAACTGCGTTCCTCCAATGGCGGAAATCCTCTTAGCGAGCCTTCGCGGAGACTTCGCAGTGCCTGCTGTCGGCAAGCCTCAGGTCGACGCGGCGACCTGGGGTGAAAGTTTGGCGCGGGAGGCGGCGCGCTTTCGTGGTTCTGGTAGGCCTTGAGCTACGCTCGCCAGTGATACACCCGCCGCCGCTCCTCGACCGCCCGCGGCGTCACCGGCCACACCTCCAGCGCGACTCGCTTCGACCCGCACACACAGCGTAGCCGACCACAGAGCGCGCCCAGCGACGCCGCCCGGTCTACGGCTGACCGCTCCCACCAAGTCACGTCGGCGCTTTCACGGTGCCCGCACGCCGGGCAGTGCGAGACGACGTGCCCAGCCCCGAGCGCCGTCGCCAGCGTCAGCTCGTCCGCCTGCCGCCCGGCGACGATCCGGCCGTGGATGATGACCTCTCCGCTGCAATCCGCCATACGCACCTCATTCCCGAACGAAAGCAGAACACGGGCCGCATGTGGAGTCTATTCGGCCTGGTGAGCTGTGGATGCGGAGGACTGGCCTGCGGCTGCCAAGTGGCGTCCGAAGCCCGCCGATGAGCGTAGCGTTACCGATTGTTCACGGTCGCTTGACCGTCGCCAGAGAGGGCGCGCAGCGTATCACCATGGCTCATGCAGAGGTGCGACCGACGCTGACCGAAGCCGAGACAGCCTGTCTGCTTCGAGGGGGCCAGGGCCTCTCCTACAAGGAGATCGCGCTGGAGTTGGATTGCGCACCGTCCACCGTCGATACCCACCTGAAGAGCGCTCGTCGGAAGCTTGGCAGCAGCACCACCCGAGCCGCCGCTAGGCTCTATTTCGGTCCTCCGGCCCTACCGAGAAGTTCGGGACCCGAGCCGTTCGGGAGCGATCCCGAGCCGAAAGACAAGGCATCTCAGCTCCACCAGCCGGAAGCGGTTGAGCCGGAGGTGCTCACAGCGCCTGAGCTGGTTCAGCCCACCAGCCCGGCACTGGAGTGGGACCCCGCTGATGACCTGACGCCTTGGCAGAAGACCGTGCGCATCGTCGCAATCACAGTCGGGGCGTCGCTCGCCGCAGGCGCAGCCATCCCCGGCACCCTTCTTCTTCTACATGCCCTCCAGACGCTCCACGGGACGCACTGAGGGCGGGAGCCAGCTAATGAACGACCGTAATCTCATCGGAGAGATCATCGTCCGTGACCTCGTGGCCGCCGAGGAGACGTCCTCCGCAGCCATCGCGGCGCACGCGCAGCTCACCCTGACGCTGATTGAGAGCCGCCGCGCGGCCGACGTGTCCGCCACTGTCGGCCTGCCGATCCTCCAGAAGGTGCACCAAGCGCATGGTGCTCATCTTGAGGGCCTGAAGGCGACGGCACAGGCTCATAAGCTGGCGCAGGAGCTGGCGAACCGGATGAATGTCACTGCCGGAGCCCCCACTGATAAAGACGACGCTGTATGGGGTCCGCCGCCTCTCACCGAGGGGTTCGCGGCGGCGCGCGACCCTCTCACGGTCTAAGCTGACCCATGCTGCCGACCAGCGCACTGGCGCGCGCTGAGTGCGTAGCTTACCTGGCCGCGCTCCTCCTGATCTTCCTGTTAGGTAGGAAGGAGGAGCGGTTCGCTGGCGGTGCTCTCCTAGTCCAGCTCCTATTGTCGAACGCTTTTCACGTGCGACACAGCCATGCGGTTCAAGTCGGTGAGATCGTCGCCGATCTGATGGTGTTGCTGGCCGTCGGGTCAGTTGCGTATGGCAGCAATAGGCGATGGGCGCTGTGGGCTACTGCCTTTCAGCTACTGGCTGTCACCTCGTTCCTTGGTCAAATGCTTGACCGCGGTATAGGAAATTATGCCTACCTTAGTCTGAGTATTGGCTGGGGCTGGCTGGTCATGGCCTCTGTTGTGGTTGGCTCGCTAGAAATCAAGCTTGACCGCAATCGGGTCTCAGCGCAGCGACGATCAGGCGGCCGGAGACAGAAAGTCACCGGGAGGACAAATAATGGTGCAAGCCCAACTCTTCGACGGCGCGAGCGACCTGATCGAATTACTCGTAGCCGCTCAGGCCGACAGTGACGTCGAGACTGCGATCCGACGACGCGCCCTCTCAGAGATCGCGGCGCTGAGCACCGAACACCTCTGCGAGCTGGCGTTCGCCGTCGATCAGCGCCGCGACAGGTCGGTAAACGTCCTCCGCGCGGCAATTCAGCGCCGTGATGAGCCGGTATAGGTCAGCGGCGCGGACCCTCTGACTTCCCAGCTCCCAAGCAGCTAGAGCCGGAGCGCCGACTGCGGCTCGCTCGCTCAACTCCTGGACCGACCATCCTCGTTCAGATCGCAGGCGTTGAAGCTGCGCGCCGATGGCGGCGTCGATGTCGACCACGACCTGCTCCGAGCGGCGAAGCTCAGCTTGAGCGTGACGCAGTGGCGTGTTTGAGGCAGCCTACATCGGTGCACCTCGACACCCTGCTCGCACTCGCATCCCTGGGCCTTGCCGTTTTGGAGTCCCGGCGCGCTCGTCGCGGTGATCGGAACGCCCGCGTCCTAATCGTCATCTTCCTGGTCTGCGCGGTGGCGTTCACCGCCTTCGCGTTGCGAGGCTGGTCGACCGGAGCTGATCGATGACCCTGAGCGAAGGAGATCGCTGGCGGGTGGTCTCCGCCGTGCTCGCAGCCGCCTGCATCATCCTCGGCCTCCTGCTGCACTCCGCGCTCCGTCGAGCGAGCTTGGCGGAGGCCCGTACGGCGCACGCGATCTTCGACTGCTACGCATCGCCTGAGGATCGCGAGCACCAGGGGTTGGAGCACTGACTGGCGCCCTGGCTGCTCGCACCTGGCGCCTCAGGCTGGCTTCGACGCCGCCTTCTTGCACTGGCTCATAAACGCCTTCCGTGGCTTCCCGTGGATGTTCTTGGCATCCGCATCCTTGGAGCACTGGAGTGAGGCGGCCGTACGCGGCTTAGGCGCGGCCTTGGCGGATGTCGCGGTGCTTGCCGTGGACGTAGTTGTCTTGACCTGAGGAGCCGGGGCTTGCGCGAGCGCGGAGCCCGTCATCATCAGCAGGGTGACGGCGGTGCAGGTGAGAAGGCGCATGATCGACTCCGTTGGTGGAGTGCAAGCGTAGCACGCGCCTGCTGCCCATCGCCCGTCAGAACCAGACCTTCGGCCCCTCCACCCCATCCGTGCAGAACCGACTCCAAGCCTGAGCGAAGTCGTCCGGCGGCATCGTGCTCTCTGTGGCTGCCACCGGGCCGCCGAGCTACGTGGGTAGCGACAACAGCGGTGGCACGACGGAATTTGCACGAGCTTGCGGAGCGAGCAAGGCGGTCGTGGTGGTTGGACGTCAGGCGGTCGTCACCCGTGCCGAATGTAATGCTACAAGCACGTGGTGACCGACTCTGAACGCCTGGCAGTAGTCGAGGCCGAACTTGACGCCCTGCGTGCCGCGTTTACCGGCTTCGCGGCGCTGTTCCGGCAGCAGGCCGAACGCGCGGAGACTCTTCTAAGGGAAGCCGCCGAAGCGGTGCTCACGTCGGAGTCTGTCGGGATCGGTGACGCTCGCGCCGTTGCCGAGGCCAGCATCCGGGTGGCGGACCAGCTCGCCGAGCACTGCGCCTACCTGGACAGCCTCGACCGCGAAGGTCGAGGCATCAGGTAGCCGCTGCTACATCCACTTCGCCACGCCGCCGTGGCTGGAACAGGCGCCGGAGTGGTGCGTCGCGTGCGTGTAGGTCCCATCCCTGCACTGCCCGGTCGCCCCCGCTGCGTTCGTCGTGATCGCCTTGCCCGCATAGGAGCCGGCCGGCGCTGCGGCGGCCGTTGTGGTTGGGGCGGCGGCAGGCTGCTGCGCCTTTGGCTTGAGGATGCGGCTGAAGATCGAGGGCTTCGCGGGGGCCGTGGCGGTAGTGGTGGCGGTCGTCGTCGTTGCGGCCGGAGCGGAGGACGCTGCGGTCTTGCACACCGCCTTGTTCGCGTTCCCCGCCTTGCTGCAATCGTAGTGGCGGCTGCTCGCCGTAGCCGCCGGGGTCGGAGCAGCCGCAGGAGCTACCGGCGCGGCGGTGGCCGGGGCGGCGGCTTTGCAGACCGCCTTGTTGGCGTTGCCTGGCTTCGTGCAGTCGTAGTGCCGCTCCGCGTGAGCCGCCGTCGTGGCTAGGGAGGCGCAAATGAGCGCGCTGAGCGCGAGCGAGCGTGAGATCAAAGCCACGTGGATACGCCTCCGTGATGCGAGCAGGTGCCGCGGTGATTTTGGCTGAAGCTCCAGGTGCTGTCACGACAGCGAGCGGTGGCTCCGGCCGGGCGTGTGGAACGATGCGTTGGGCGGTGGACCGAATGCCCCTCAACGTTAGTGTAGTAGCCCTCATCCCCGCCAGCGTAAGAGGAGCTGTACGTGACGCCATGGTGGCGAGGGCGAGCCTCGGCCGTGCCGCCCCCCAGCACCGCTACCAGGCTCAAGGCGAAGAGCGCCAGCCGTGCGTATCTCATGCAGACCCCCGTCCCGAGCGGGACTGTGGTTAGTGGCTCAGTTTGAATTTGGTGGCGTATCGGGCGAGTTACAGCGGACGCCCGCCGCTTGGTAGCAGTACGAAAGGCCGCCGGACTTTGTATCTAGGCGCCAGACCGCCGGAGCCGACGGGCCGGGCCCTTCGCCAGGCACGTCGTGGGTCTCGGGAGCCGGTACGATCTGGTAGCGGCCGATCTCTATAGGCACGGCCGCCGCTGGCTGCGCGGCCCGCTCGCACCCGGCCAGCGCCAGGGTGGCGACAACTAGCAGCACAGTTCGCACGGGCCCCTCCACTGGACCTAGCTTAGACGGTGGCGCGCTTCTTGTAAGGGCCGCTTCGCCGAAGGCCGGTCAGGTTATATTCCGGCGGTCGGCCTCGCGAGCCGCAATCTTCCTCATGTCTCCGAGCTTCGCGTCGATCCCGATCAGGAAGTAGATCGCGACGAGGGCAGCTCCGCCAAAGAAAAGTTCCTGCCAGTGGGTCATCCCGCGATCTCCGTTCCGCGCTTCTCGTAAGGTCCCCGCTTCGCTGGCGTGGGTGCCGTCGCATCCATTACGGCAACCACCGCGGTTGGCGCGGCGATTTCCCCGCAGTCGATGGCGGAGCCGCCATTGAGGAAGCTGTTAGGGTGTTTGTAGAGCCGGAGCCGAAAAGTCCATGCGCCGACGGTAGGCGCTCCCAGCAGACCCTCCAAGCCGAGTTTTAAACTGAGACACTACCGAGCTGTGACTCGGGTCTGGGTAGCCTGTCGAGGTGTCCGAAGCTGCTAGAGAGGCGACGGCTTCCCCTATCTCTCCCGAACCAACTTGCCCTCCATGTCCCTCCCCGCTGGTTGAGCGTCGCGGTCGATCACCTCCTGCGCTTGGCGCTGAAGCAAGCACGCCTCTCGCGGGCTCAGATACCCGGGCACGCGCTTGCGCATGTAATCGTCACCGAGGTCCGCGGCCGGGCAGGCGTCGGTGGTGGCGGCGACGGCGGGTGCTGTCGGAGCTGCCGGTTGTGCCACTGCGACTTGCGGCGCTGGGTCATGCGAGCCTCGGTTCGCCAGGAGCAGTAGACCGACAAACATCAGGCACACCACGCCGAGCGCGACGAGCAGACGGTTGCGCCGCTCAGTCGCTCGGCGCCGCGAAAGAAGGCTCTTCGGGACGTTCGTCGACATCCGCACTAGGGGATCGACGCTCATCCCAACCCAGACGAGTGCATATGGGTCATGCCCTGGCAGACCCCATCACGAAAAATGTATGCATAGTGGTAGCCGCCCGTCTGGCTTACCTGCTGCCATTGAGCCAGGATTTCGCCTGTCCCCATATCGGAGATCGACTGAGGGCGGCCAAGTCGAGCGACCATCTGCTCCATTGTCCATCCCCGGCCGTCCCCGATCTCGCGCTGCTTTGCCTTTCCAGACACGTTCTGCATTACGCTCAGGACCAAGCCGATCAGCATGAGCAAGCCAATCAGACCCGTTATCGCTGTCATGTCTCCGTTCCCCTCATGGGCGCTCGTCCGGCTCAGCGCACCCGGAGCATCAAACCATCACTATAGTGACTGGTCCAGCGCCTGCTTGGAGGGCCGCATCCGCGGATGCGGCTGGAGGATGTTTTCGGGGCCAACCTCCGCCGCCTGCGCAAGGAGCAAGGCCTCAGCCAGGAGCAGCTCGCCCACGATGTCGGCCTCGCGCCGAGCTACCTCGGCCAGCTTGAGAGAGGGCAGAGGAGCGCTACGTTGGGGGTGGTGCAGCGGGTAAGCGAGCGGCTGGGAGTGGTGGCCGCGGCGCTGTTGACGTGAGGAGATCGCCTGGAGGCGCCGCGGGTTGTTCAGAGTGGCTCGTAGACAAGAGCCGGACCACGTTGCCGGCGGCGGCCTACAGGGCTCTGTGCTTCGGTGCGGGCGACGGTGGTGACGTTGGAGCTGGTGCGGAAGACGGTTTCTGGCTGCGGTAGGCAGCGTCAGGGGATCAAGAGCACGAAGTGGCGCTCGCGGCTACGCGGGGCGAGCACGAAACGGCAGAGGGTGTCTTGCACCGCAAAAGCCTCTCTTCATCTGGATGTCACGTGTGGGAATTTAGCTCGCCTCCTCCAGCTACAAGGAAGCGCTTTCGATGGGGACTGTAGACGCGACAGAAGTTAGTTCTATGACGCTGCCCAAATGCATCGAAGTAGCTCACTGAGCCCAAGATGCTCAAGACTTTGGCGCCAGCTTCTACAGCCGAGATAATGCTCATATCGAAGTCACCGGATGGTTTAATGTCAAATATCGACCATTCCGCGTTCGGGAGTACCGCGGAAGCTGTAGACGTAGCGATATGATCCTGTCCGCCCTCAATATTTGTGCTTAGGAGGGATGCGTCGAGTTCAGCCATGTCATTAACAAAGACGAGATTAGACCAGAAAGACTGAATCCACGCCGGGCTACGTCCGCTGTTGCAAAATTTCACCTCCCCGTGCGGCAAGGTCCAGAACGACGCATCTTTACCGGGGAGGTCATGAAGAGAGAACTCTCTTTCCAAAAGCCACGCACGCTCTAGCACAACCAGAGCCTTCGCATTTGCGGCGGCAGACTCGGCACTTAGTTTGGCTGAGGCTGCTGCCTCAAGTGCGGTGAGAGAGCCCGTTCGTGCCTCGCTGGCCATCGTGTTATTAAATTTGGCAATGTAGTAAGTCACTATCGCTTGGATCGCCGCCGCAACGGCCAGCACCGCTGTCAGTAGGACGAGTGCCTTGTCGGTCCACTTGGCACCTTCCGCTCCGCTCCCCTCAGAGGATGAAGGAGATTTCGGACGTGCAGAAACTCGCCCCAAGTCAACGTGGATGGAGCGGGCCGCAAGTGTTGGGGCAGTGGAACTCGACGCACCATGGGGCATCGGTGCATGAGCGAAGCCCTGACTAGGCAAGACAAGGCAACTTGAAAGCGCAGCTACCAGAAAATGGATGCGCACGGCCACAAATCACTCGCGCTGCGGCACCACATAGAAAAGCGACTTATAAATTGCCGCCATCGCATGTGGAGAAAGTGTTTTAAACTTCAATAAATGACAAATGGATTCAAGATAATCGAGGCTAAGACTTAGCTCGTTAGCCCGCTCGCTGCCCCCAACTTTAGTTTTCTCGTAGAAGAGGCAAAAATTATATCCTATGTCGAACGCAAAGTATTCATTGAGGTAGCTAAATAACAATTCCCGAAAGGTTTCCTGAGCCCTCTCCTTTGCACTTTCAGCGCCGGTAGAACTAGCGTTGATTTCTGCCGCCTCAAATATTGGCGTGAAGCGTCGCAGCCAAAATGCTAGATGGCCCGACCGCTTGAAATGGTCGAGACCATTCTGCTCTAGGTTTGGCTCATGCGCCCTCACGCGACGCATGTCTCCTATCCAAGCGTTCCTCACGTCGATCAGTCGTGGCTTCGATATGAAGGGGCGCAACCCTGCGCCCGCCATCGCCTGTCGGATATATTCTTCAAGGAAGGAGACGAACTTACCTTCGTCTTCCTCAATCTCTTTGAGAGTGGTGCTTTCTAGCTTCATCGCGCTCACACACAGCGCGATGCGCCGTCCAACCGAACTGACTAACGCGCCAGAAAGCTCGTAGCAAGTTCGAGTGACTGCTGTGTGGGCGAAGGAAGGTGGTTCTTAGGATAGCCGTGCTTCGGGCGCTCGCCGCGCTCAATACGGTCGGCAAAGTACCCCACAACGTAAACGTCCTGACGGTTCCCTTCGGCCGCCGCTGGAGCTGTGCTGCTTCCTTGTTCCACCGATGCTGCCCTGAGCCGGTCGCCACGACGGGGGCAAAATGCACCAGTTCGCGGCGAGTGCCACCTGTTCACGACTACGTTACCAACCGATTTAGATATGTGTGGCGCAGGCGCCACACGCAAGGGATCGGTTGCCGACTGGCCGGAGGCGCGGTTTATAGCCAGCCTTACCAGGGACGGCAACCCACGAGTCGTCTCGCTTGCTAGCTATGTCATCTTAGCTGCAAATACGCGTCTGTCAAGAAACGGCCCTGGTTTTATTTACAGTTCTCAAGTCTCTCTTTGGATCCGTGAGCATCTGTTGTGAGTTGTAGGCAACATGCTGTCCCGGGCCCCAACCTGGCATCGGGTCGGGTTGGTCCTGACTTGTCGATAGCAGGTGCGACGCGCACGCTGCCTAAATGCCCTGGTCCGACAGCCCCGACTACGAACCGCCCGTCCGCGCCTCCCACGCCGTCGGCGCTGCCCTCCTGCTGATCCTTATCCTCCTCGGTTGGGCCTGGGTGTCTGCCGACCACCGCACGTCCACCGCATATGCGGGTCACCCCGTCGCTCACGCCCGGTGACACCCGCGTTGGCACCGCCTGACCTCCCTGGCGTCACCATCGTCCACCAAGCCGGCTCCGGCCGTGCCGTCACCCACGGCGGCGCCTACCCGCTCGGCGGCATGGACTTCAGCCACGCGCTCTCAGGGCGCGGCGTCATCACGCTCAAGGCCGGCGCGAGCGCTTTCCAGCTTAGCGGCGATCAGGCTGACGAGGTCGCGCCCGGACGTTGGCGGTTGCAGATCGACCGGACGGCGCTGCTCTCGGTCGAGCCTGCGAAAGGGGGCTGCGAGATGGTCATGCGCGAAGCTCCGCCGACCTACGTGTCGCTGCGCTGCCGCGTGCGGAGCGGCGGCGATCCTAGGCCTGTGACGGTGGAGTGGCGTGGTGACAGGTCCACGGCTGTTCGGGTGCGCTGAAGACTCCAGCTACTCAGCTTCTATGCCGATGGGGAGGGCGAAGCGGTAGGCGGGTAGCCCGGACACACTGTCAATGATCTCCTCCCTTTGTGCGCCCAGGTGGCGGCTCGCGATACACTGTGACGCGAGGTTCTCTACGCCAACCACCGCCTCGATGTAAAAGCTTTCGACACCAGCACGCTTCATGCCCGCAATGTGATCCCGGACGGCGGCTCCGACCAGTTCAGTCCCACGACCCTGCCTTCGAAATTCTGACACCGTGGCATATCCTAGATCGAAGCACGCAGCTCCATTGTGAAACCCATTCGGAACCACCATGCAAATGCCTGTGACTCTCTCGTCAAGCGTCCTGAAGTAAGTCAACCTGCCCCCTGACTCCCTCTGGTCAAGCGTCAAAAACAGTGTTGGATCGGTTTTGGAGCGCTGCACGGAAAGCTCCCCGGCATCTAAGGCTTCCTGAAAAGAGGGCAGCGCAACTTCGGGGTTTGTCATTTCGGCCACGGTGACTTCCTCCTAGCTCCTAGCGGTGCGGGTTCTCAGACCCTACCCCTCAGCGATCTCGAAGCGATCCACCGACTGCGCCTGAACCAAGTCGCCCACCTCCGCCCCAACCGTCAGCCACCGCCTTCGGTCCTCCTGCCAGATCACGATGGGCGCCCGGTCGTGGTAGCCGTTCAGCGGCGACGCCGCCGGCTGTGTGATGACCGTGAAGCTCTCGACCACGCCCTCGTCGGCCGTCTCGCAGCGATCCCACAGCCCGGCGAAGGTCATCGGCTCGCCGTCGCGTGAGCTGAACGTCCAGCGCTTCTTGGCACCCTTGTCGCCGGTCCACTCGTCCCAGGCGCTCGCAGGCACCAGACAACGTCGGCGGACGAGGGCACCCTTGAACGAGGCGGCTGTGCCGACCGTCTCCGCGCGGGCGTTGAAGGTCGCCGCCTTCCAGGCCTTCAACGGCTTGCCCTTGTGGAAGTAGGGGACAAGCCACCAGCGCATCGTCACGGCCTCAGCGCCGTCCTCCGCCTGCCGGATCACCCACTGAGGTGTGGTCGGGCGGATGTCCTCCTGCGGCTGCATATTGGGCGCCGCTGCTGGCTCCGGGCGCACCAGGAACGGGTTGGTGAGCTGGCGCAAGTCCGAGAAGGTCAGGCGATTGCGGTAGCGGCCACACATGCGGGGCGGCCTACCAGCGGTGTCGATGCATGATCATGTTGGGAGCGCTGCCAGCCAGTCGCGCATGGAGTTGATCAGCTCTCTCACCGGCTGCTTCTCGATCTCTTTTGGTGACCAATGAGCCGCACTCAGTCTGAGGAAGTTTTCTCCGTTGAAGTCAGCAAATCTGGCCCAAATCAAAGATGCTGGAATTACATCACCAGGAAGGCTTTGTGCAAGCCAATTGCGAACCAGAGCTGGAATGCTCTTTGGATCATTCCCATGTGGCTCGACATCGCTTCCGTTGAGATCAGATAATGCCTTCTTTAGTTCATGCGCATCATCTTCGAGAATTAGGATGCGCTTCTCGCTCCATGGGACTCCTTTGTACATACGGCAGGCGTAGTCGATTCCAAGCTCAAAAGGCATATTGAGGCGGTAGTACTCCCCAATGGTGCTTGCCTTCAGCTTCGAGAGATCGTGAATACCAAACTTACTATCTTCGATCAGCTCGACAATCTTTTCGATGCGAACCTCAGCTCCATTTGCCCGCTCGGAGGCGATGCGGGGTTCAAACCCAAGGGCCAGCACCGAAAATAGGATTGGCCGCAGCATGTCGACGTACGAGGAGTCGAAGGGGCAGTTTATGAAGACATTCCTATCGAACGGCAACTTACTTACTTGTATGACTTATGGGACTGTATCATCCCGTTAGCGCCGTGCACGAAGACATCTGATCGATCCCTTTGCGCGAGTTCCTTCCCGTACTTTTCAGCCTCCACTTTCGTATCGAAGTTCTTTGACGCGCGAGCCGCACCCTGTCGACGAACGCTCCAACCACCCGCAGTGCTGGGGACGACATGTCGCGTTTTCTTCCCCATCAGACCTCCACGCAGTGCACAAACCCACCAGCGCTCAGCCAATGTGCGTCTCACGAACGCCTCCGGCAAGCGTCCTGACCATCACGACTCTCACAGCGTGCGGCCAAGACCAACCGCTGCCTGGGAGCCAGCCGCGTTCCCACTTCGTTCTACCCGCGCTAGGAGCGCCGGATGGGGCACAACCTCTCAGACCGCAAGCTGCGCAGCATGGAGGCACGAGCCGACAGCGACGCGCGAAGGGGCTGGGTTGAGCGGAACGGCCGCTGGGAGGCCGTGCGAACGCCTGCCGGCGTGCTCGCCCGCGGCGGCGAGCTGAACGCGGCCTGCCGCAAGCGAGAGGACTGCTTCCGCAAGGCGTCGTTCGATGCTCGGTGGTGGGTGGATCACGGCCTCGGCACCATTCCGCTCGACGAGGCCATGGCGAGCTATCGGTGCGGGCTCGTCCGCTGCCAACTCTGCTGGGAGCTGGAGCGCTACCCACGTGGCACCCCGCTCGGCCGCTACCTGGGCGAGCCCGGCGCCAGGGTGCACGTGGTCTGCGGCGTCTGCCGGACAGGCGGTCGGGACTTCACCATCAAGCGCTTCATCGAGCAGATCGAGCGAGCTGGGACGGGAAGCGCCGGCGTTGCGGCAGATCAGGTTTCCGGCGCGCTGATCAGAGGAGCGTGCGCGGGCTGCGGACAGCGGCATTGGCGCGTGACCTTCACCACTGCGAGCCGATGAGGCTGAAGGCGGTTTCTCGACAGCTTCCTCAGACGTGAGACACTCGCCTCACCAACCTTGCAGAGGCACGCGTGACCCAGGTCCTCATCGGTACGAAAGGTTTCGTGCGCAACTATCGAGCTAGTCTCCAGCCCACACCAAGCTACTCGGGCGACTCCCTCAGCAAGCTCGCCGCCAACTCGTCTCTTCAGATCGGCCTGCTTAGGCCGTCAGCGGGTGGGGGCCTCGTCGAGCTGAACGGAGTTCCGGGCTACTCCCGCGCGCCTGCTGCGATCTGGACGACGGTGTCTACGGGCGAACTCGTCAACAAACAGGCTGTCGAGTTCAAGCTGAAGCTCGGTGAGGTTCGACCTACCCGCGTCACGCTCTTCAGCGATGGCGTTCCGGTCATGAGCGGAGAGCTGACGACGGGAAGCGTCTACCCGTCGTCGGACGGCGAGGATCGGGTGGTGCTGGACGCTCAGGCGATCCGGGTCAGGGGCTGGCGGGGCTGATCCGCGTCAATCTACGCCCTCTAGCGCCGCTTCAATCTCTCGCCCTTCCAGCCGCACCTCTCTGCTCCCCATCGCCAGCATGGCCTGAGCCAGGAACACGGCTGAGTAGGTACCCCGAGTGATCTTGTTGCGGAGATTGGGCACGCTCTCGCCCTTGACGCCGATCCGCTCTAGGCCGGCGAGCAGGTCGCCATAGCTCCAATTCAGGCGCGCCATTTCCACGCGCATGAGGCGCGCCATCGCGTGCGCCCAGCGGCTCTCGATCATGCCTTCCCACCTCACCAACGAGAGGTGCATATCGTAAGCGATATGAAAGCGCTTGCAATGCGCTCACCTGGCCTGCATACGTATCACAGGCGATACGTAACCCAGACAGGTGATTGGAACCGGCACGACTCATTGCAGGCCCGACGAAGTGGGTGACACACGCGAACGGTCGTTCGCGCAACGTCCCCGTGAACGAGAAGGGCCAGGAGCGGCAGCATTGGCTGCTGAGCGCCGATGCTGTGACTCTCACAGAGGCCAAGGTCGCCCGCATGACGGACGACGAGGCCTACGCCGCGTTGGCGGCGATCACCTTTGCCGCAGATGAGGGCGTTCCACACTGCCTCTTCGAAGATTGCGGAGCGCCGAACGCTTACACGTTGACGGTGATGCGCCGACAGAAAACGGGCGTCGTTCCAGTCAAGCAGTACAAGTGCCGTGAGTGCCGCCGCCGCTTCACGCTCACTTCGCAATGCAAGCTGGCATATCGTAAAATGCCGATCCGCGACATCCTCTACGGTCTCATGGTGTTCACCAATGCCGCCAGTGGTGAGGCAGCCCTGCGGTGGCGGCGAGCTGTTGGTTGCAGCTACAAGGCGGCCTTCGTGAACCTCCACAAGTTCCGGGAGGCGCTCGCTGAAACCAGGCCGAAGCGCAAGCTGGAAGGCGTCATCGAGGTCGACGGCACCAATGTCGGCGGGCACTTCAACAAGGCTAAGATGAAGAAGAAGGGTGCGGAGCAGCCGATGGGAAAGCCAAGCGCTAAGCGGGCGCTTGTCGTCGTGCGCGAGCGTCACCCCGAGGGTATCTCGCGCGTAGGTCTCTTCGAGCACGAGCTGGCTTACCGCACGGGGCCGAACGCCCCTGACTTCATCCGCGACAACGTCGTTCGCAACTCCAAGATGGTCAGCGACGAGGGCTTCGAGCTGGGCTACATCGGCCCGACAGAGACCGTGAAGCATAAGGAAGGCTTCAAGGTTGGCGATGCTCACAATAACGGAGCTGAGGGGTACTTCGCCCGTTTTAAGCGGGCGAAGCGGGGCGTCTATTATGGCTTCGGCAGCCCCAATCCCGAACACGACCGTGAGGATTATGCTCTACTGTACGCCGAGGAAATCTCCTGGCGTGAAGACTACCGGCGGAAATCGAACGGCGAGCAGTTCAAAATGATAGTGACGGCGCTGTCGAAGGCTCCTCGCTCGCGGCGCATGAAGGGCTACTGGACCCGCTCGCGTATGCAAGAAGTGGACGGCGCTCCGCAGCCGAGGCGCAAGCCACTTGGCGAGAAAAGCCGGCGCACGCTCAGCTCTCCGGCGACCTGACAATCAGCCACTTGATCGGACGCTGACCGACAGCTCGCACCGCACCGACCCTCGCCTGGCCTCGCAGAAGCGTGGTCAGCGCGGCGCGTAGAGCTTGATCGTGTGCCTGAGCGAGCGTGAGGCCATCTGCGCGGCGAGCGCTCAGCTCCACAATCTGTGCGACGCTGAGGGGCTCGTCGAACGCTCGGAGCACGTCGTAAGCTCGGGAGAGCAGCACCCTACGCTCGATGGTCGGCTTGGCGGTCCTATGCCGCTTTCGCTCGCTGGGCCTCCAGCTTGGCTCGACCAAGCCGAGGCAGGCGATCAGGTGCTCTCGCATCAGGTCCAGCCAATCGATCCGCGCCTGCTTCGTGGCGCGCAGCTCCGGGCCACTCACGCCCGCGTGGATGATCTCCTCCTCGATCCGCTGGCGCTCGTCGGTGAAGCGAGAGTAGTGTCTGTCCAGCTCGGAGACGGCAGGGCGCTTGCGCATCCCGGCCGTGTAGGACGCCTCTTTTAAGAGGGGCTGACCCGAGGACGAGAGGCCTCAGGATTTGGGTGTTTCTACGCCATAAGGCCGGAGTTTCAGCCCGCCGCGCTCGATTCGCTGCGCGGCCCGCTCGAGACCGGCGAGGTGATCGTGGCGCGCGCCAACGCCCACGTGCGCTACCCGGCGCGCGTGCAGCTGGTGGCGGCGATGAACCCGTGCCGGTGCGGGATGGGCGGCCCGGGCAAGGGCTCGTGCGGCAAGGCCCCGCGCTGCCAGCTCAGCTACCAGGGCCGCGTCTCGGGCCCGCTGATGGACCGGATCGACCTGCAGGTGGAGGTCCCGCCCGTGACCGCGGCCGACCTCGCCCTGCCGCCGCCGGCCGAAGGCACGCGCGAGGTGGCCGCCCGCGTGGCCGCCGCCCGCGAGGCGCAGGCCGACCGCGCCGCCGCGCTCGGCCTGGGCGACGCCGCCGCCCTGAACGCCCGCACCGACGGCGCCGCGCTGGAGCGGACGGCGACGCCCGACGAGGGCGGCCGCGCGCTCCTGTCGCGCGCAGCCGAGGCCCACGGGCTGACGGCGCGGGGCTGGGTGCGCACGCTCAGGCTCGCGCGCACGGTGGCCGACCTGGAGGGCTCCGACGCCGTGCGCCGCGTGCACGTGGCCGAGGCGCTGATCCACCGCCGCCCGCCGCCCGCGCCGGCGGTCGAGGCGGCTCCGCCGCCCGCTCGCGGCGGCTGGCGCTTGACGGGCGCTTAAGCGCCGACGTGGCAGAGGGGGGCATGGTCGACGCCGCCCGCCTGCTGCACGCCCTGGAGCTGCCCGCCGCGCTGGTGGACCAGACCGGCGCCGTGCGCGAGGCCAACGCCGCCTTCCGGGCGCTCGCCGCCGACCCTGGGGCCGCTGCGGCCTCGCCGGAGGCGGGCGGCGCGTTGCGGAGCGTTCCGCTCGGCGACGGGCTGCGGCTCGTCACCGCCGCCGACCCGCGGCTCGCCCGTCGCGCGCGCATGCTGGCCACGCTCAGCCACGAGGTGCGCACGCCCCTGAACGGGGTGCTGGGCATGGCGGGGCTGCTGGCGGCCACGCGGCTGGACGCCACGCAGGCGGCCTACCTCGCGACCCTGCGCGCGTCCGGCGAGCACCTGCTGTCGCTGGTGGAGGAGGTCCTCGACTACGCGCGCCTGGACGCCGGC
The DNA here is from genome assembly GCA_964242895.1 of uncultured Caulobacteraceae bacterium. Lineage (GTDB taxonomy): Bacteria > Pseudomonadota > Alphaproteobacteria > Caulobacterales > Caulobacteraceae > JASLDZ01. The sequence goes on from CAXTBN010000001.1 coordinate 23,870, forward strand.
CGCGTCGAGCTGGAGCCGGCCGTCACCGACGTGGAGCACCTGCTGCAGACCGTGTGCGAGCTCCTGAGCCCGCGGGCGCACGCGGCGGGGCTGGAGATCGCCTGGGCCGTCGAGGGCGCGCCCCCTCCGCCCGTGGCCGCCGACGACGGGCGGCTGCGGCAGGTGCTGTTCAACCTCGCCGGCAACGCGGTGAAGCTGACGGAGGCCGGCGGCGTGCTGCTCACCGTCGCGAAGCGCCCCGCCGCCGACGGCCGCCTCACGCTGCGCTTCTGCGTGCGCGACACGGGCCCAGGCCTCGACCGGGCGGCGCAGGCGCGCGTCTGGGAGGAGTTCGAGCAGGCCGACGACGGCGCGCGCGCCGGCGGCGCGGGGTTGGGGCTGGCCATCGTGCGGCGGCTGTCCGAGGCGTTCGGCGGCCGCCTCGGCGTGGAGAGCCGTCCCGGCGAGGGCGCCCTGTTCTGGTTCGAGGCCGAGTTCGCGCCCGCCGCGCCCGTCGCGGCTCCTCGCGCCGCCGGCCGGCTCGCGGGCGTGACGGTCGGCGTGGCCTCGCCCTCGCCGGTGGTGGCCGCGGCCGCGGCCCTGCAGGTGGAGGCGGAGGGCGGGCGCGTGCTGCACCTCGACCCGTGCGGGTCCGCCGAGGGTCCGGCCGCGGCCGCCGTCGACGTGCGGCTGGTGGACGGCGCGGGCGGGCTCGCCGCACCGCCGGACGGGGCGCCCGCCCTGGTGCTGCTCGCGCCCGAGGAGCGTGAGCGGATCGCCGCGGCCCGCGAGATCGGCTACGCCGGCTGGCTCATCAAGCCCCTGCGCCGCGGCTCCGTCGCCGACCGGATCCGCGCCGTGCTGGACGGCCATGCAACCGCGCCTGCGACGGCGGCTCCCGCACCGGAGGACGAGCGCGCCGCACCCGCGCCCGCCGCCGGCCTGCGCGTCCTCCTGGCCGAGGACAACGCCGTCAACGCCCTCCTCGCCCGCGCCCTCCTGCAGCGCGAGGGATGCGAGGTGGCCCGCGTCGCCACGGGCGCGGAGGCGGTGGAGGCGGCGCGGGACGGGGCGTTCGACCTCGTGCTGATGGACCTGCGCATGCCCGGGCTCGACGGGCTGGCCGCCACCGCCGCCCTGCGCGCGGCGGGCGTGCGCACCCCCGTGGTGGCGCTGACCGCCAACGCCTTCGACGACGACCGCCGCGCCTGCCGTGAGGCGGGGCTCGACGGCTTCCTCACCAAGCCGCTGGACCCGCAGGCGTTGCGCGCCGTGCTGGCCCGCTGGGCGAGGCCGGACGCACGCTCGGCGGCCTGAGCGCCGGCCAGACCCGGTTCTGCGAGCCGCTTGCAAACGGCCGTCCGGAGGCTGATAACGCCTCGCATGTTCGACGCCGAAGCGCTGCCCGACGACGCGTCCGCCCTGCGTCCCCTGTCCGGCGCGCGCCGGGGCGACGGCGGGGTGGTGCGCTCCGTCGCCGGCGAGGGCGACCTCGAGCGCCGCCTGCTGGAGATCGGCGTGGTGGAGGGCGCGCGCGTGCGCGTGCTCCACGAGGGCCTGTTCGGCCGCGACCCCATCGCCGTGCAGGTCGACGAGACGTGCGTGGCGCTGCGCCGGCGTGAGGCGATCGGCGTGATGTTCCGGCCGGAGCGCGCTGTGAAGCGGCCCGGGGAGCGCCCCGTCTAGCCCGTGGACGCTCTCGTCGCCCCGGCGCGCGTGGCGCTCGTCGGGGTCCCCAACTCCGGCAAGACGGCGCTGTTCAACGCGCTGACCGGCGCGCGGCAGAAGACGGCCAACTATCCCGGCGTGACCGTGGAGCGGAAGGAGGGCGCCGCCTCCACCCCCGCCGGCCGCCGCGTGGCGATCATCGACCTGCCCGGCACCTACTCGCTGCGCGCACGCTCGCCCGACGAGGAGGTGACGCGCGACGTGGTGCTGGGCCGCTTCGCCGGCGAGGCGCCCATGGACCTCCTGGTCTGCGTGGCCGACGCCTCCAACCTGCGCACCGTGCTGAGGCTCATCCTGGAGCTCAGGCAGGTGGGCCGGCCCATGGTGCTGGCGCTGAACATGATCGACATCGCCGAGCGGCAGGGCTTCGGCATCGACACCGAGCGCCTGTCGGCCGAGCTGGGCGTGCCGGTGGTGGCCACCGTGGCCACGCGCCGCCGCGGCGTTTCCGAGCTGCTGGAGGCCGTGGACCGGGTCGCCGCGGAGGCGCGCCCGCGCCCGCCCGCCTGGTCGGTCCCCGACGCCGCGGCGATCCGCGCCGCCCACCGCGAGGCCGACCGCATCCTTCGCGCCGCGGTCACCCCGCCGCGCTCGCCCGACACCTGGACGGGGCGGCTCGACCGCGTGCTGCTGCACCCGGTGGCCGGCCTGCTGATCCTGCTCGGCGTGCTTTTCGCCATGTTCCAGGGCGTGTTCGCGGGCGCGCAGCCGGTGATGGATCTCATCGACCACGGCTTCAAGGCGCTGGGCGCGGGGGTCGGCGCGGCGCTGCCGGCGGGGCCCGTGCGCGACCTGCTGACCGACGGCGTGATCGCGGGCGTGGGCAGCGTGCTCGTGTTCCTGCCGCAGATCGCCATCCTGTTCCTGTTCATCCTGCTCCTTGAGGACTCAGGCTACATGGGCCGCGCCGCCTTCCTGATGGACCGGCTGATGGGCGGGGCGGGGCTGCACGGGCGCGCCTTCATCCCGCTGCTGTCGAGCTTCGCCTGCGCCATCCCCGGCATCATGTCGACGCGGGTGATCGACAACCGGCGCGACCGGCTGACGACGATCCTGATCGCGCCGCTGATGACCTGCTCGGCGCGGATCCCGGTCTACACGCTGATCATCTCCGCTTTCGTGCCCGCGCGCCGGGTCTGGGGCGTGCTGGACCTGCGCGGCCTGACGCTGTTCGGCCTCTACACGGCGGGGATCGTCTCGGCGCTGGGCGTGGCGGCGGTGGTGCGGCGGTTCGTCTGGCGCGGGCGCAGCGAGCCGTTCCTGATGGAGCTGCCCAGCTACAAGGTCCCCGACCCGCTCAACGTGCTGCAGGGGCTGTGGACGCGCACGGCGGCCTTCGTGACGCGCGCGGGCACCACCATCCTGGCCATCATGATCCTGATCTGGTGGCTGTCCACGCACCCGGGCGCCCCACCCGGCGCGACGGGGCCCGCCATCGGCCACAGCTACGCCGCGATGATCGGCCACGCGCTGGCGCCGGCCATGCGGCCCGTCGGCTTCGACTGGACCATCACCCTGGCGCTGATCCCCGCCTTCGCCGCGCGCGAGGTGGTCGTGGCCACCCTCGGCACGCTCTACGCCGTGGCGGTGACGGAGGGGACGGGCGGCGAGGCCACGGGCGCGCTGGCCCACCAGCTCGCCGGCCAGTGGTCGACGGCCACAGCGCTGTCTCTGTTGGCCTGGTTCGTGTTCGCGCCGCAGTGCGCCTCCACCCTGTCGGTGGTGCGGCGCGAGACCGGGTCGTGGCGCTGGCCGGCGGTGATGGTGGCCTACATGCTGGCGCTGGCCTACGCGGCGAGCTTCGCCGTGTACCAGCTCGCGCGCGCGGCCGGCCTGTGAGCGCGGCGGTGCAGGGCGTGCTGGTGGACGCGGTGGTCGCGGCGGCGGCCCTGTGGCTCCTGTGGAGCTTCGGCCCGGAGAGCTGGCGCGCCCGCCTCACCCGCCGCCGCGCGACGCCCTCCTACGACCGCGCGCTGCAGGCCGACCGGATCGACGGTCGGCCCGCCGACAAGGGCTGCGGGCCGGACTGCGGCTGCGGCTGAGCGCAGCCGCCAGCCTCAGAACGGGATCTCGTCGTCCAGGTCGGCGGGGAAGCTCTCCTTCGGGCCGCCGCCGCCCGCCCGTCCACCGCCCGCACCGCCGCCGCGGCCGCCGCCCGAGCCGTAGTCGTCGCCGCCGCGGCTCATGCCCCGCCCGCCGCCGGAGTTCCCGCCGCCCCCGCCGTAACCCCCGCCGTACGTGCCCTCGTCGGCCCCGCCGCCCGCACCCTCGCCGCGGCCGCCCAGCATGGTCAGCTGGCCGTTGAAGCGCTGGATCACGATCTCCGTCGAGTACTTCTCGGCGCCCTGCTGGTCCGTCCACTTGCGCGTCTGCAGCGCGCCCTCGACGTACACGGAGGAGCCCTTCTTCAGGTACTGCTCGGCCACCTTGACGATCATGTCGTTGAAGATGACGACCGAGTGCCACTCGGTCTTCTCCTTGCGCTCGCCGCTGGCCTTGTCGCGCCAGGTCTCGGTGGTGGCGAGGCGCAGGTTGGCGACGCGGTCGCCGGAGCCGAGCGTGCGGATCTCCGGGTCGCGGCCCAGGTTGCCGATCAGGATGACCTTGTTGACGCTGCCGGCCATGGCGGACCCCCTCTGTGTTCCGTTAACGTTCTCCCGCCCGGAGCGGCGGGAGTCAATTCGTCAGCGCCCCGGCGCGGCGCTTCCGTCGGGCATGGCCCCGGGGGCGGCCAGCCGCCCGTCGCCCGTGCGCACCAGCGCGATGTAGCGAATGCCGTCCATGGTCTTGGAGGCGCTCACGCCCAAGCGGTCCAGGAACAGGTAGCTCGACTGGAAGGCGCCCGTGAGCTGCTCGTGGCTGCCGCCCATGCGCAGGAACTGCTCGCGCAGCGCCTCGAGCCGGGCGGCGCAGTTCTCGAGGTTGGGCATGCCGCGGACCACCACGTTGTAGCGGAGCTTGCCGCCCTTGTCGGTGACCACGTGATAGCAGACGCCCGTGTCCCCGGGCGGGCGCGGGCTGTTGCTGCAGCCGGCGAGAAGGCCGGCGGCGGTCGCCAGGGCGGCGGCGGGGAGGAGGCGGCGGAGCATGGACCGTCGTTCTACGCCGGGGGCGCCTCAGCCGTCGAGCGTGCAGCTGTCGGGGTCCTGGTCGAGCAGCTGGTCGAAGTCGCGGTTGTTGGGCGACACCTCCACGCGGCCCGGCACCAGCCGCAGGGTGCGCGTCCCGTAGCGGCCGTACACGGCCTCGCCCGGCTTCACGCAGCGGTTCTCGAACAGCACCCGGGCGCAGGCGCGCAGCGTCAGGCCGACGCCCGCCGGCCTCCATCCGCCCTGGGCGAAGCGCAGACACTCGGCGGCGGGCGCGGCCGAGGCGCGCGGGCCGTCCGCCTCGGCCGGAGCGTCGGCGGCGGGCTCCTCAGGCAGGGGCGCGAGCTCGGCCCCGCCGCCCGCGGCGGCCGCGACCTGGCCCGTGGAGTCCACGCCCACGCCGAGCTTGCCGCTCTCGACGCCGTTCCTGGCGGCGCAGTCGCCCAGCGGGATCTCGCCCACGAACCGCCCGCCGACGAAGCAGCGGAGCGGGGCCTTGGCGTCGACCTTGCCCGCGCCCGTCTCGCCCATGCGCACCTGCAGCGCCCCGTGCGGGACGGGCGCGTCGCCGTGCGCGGTCGGCGCGCGGTGGGCGGACACGAACAGCACCACGGCCAGCACCACGAGCAGGCCGGCCCCCGCGGCGATGGCCGTGAGGACGCGCCGGTCGATCGGGGCGGAGGAGGTCATCGCCGCCTGCGCTAGCGGGGGCGTCCGGCGCTGGCAAGCGGGCGGGGCGGGGCCGCTGCGCTCAGCTGGATCCGGTCAGGCGCGCCAGGGCGTTCTGGTATTCGGCGATCTGCGCGGTGAGGTAGGCGGGCACGGTCCCGCCCGTCTTGCCGGGGGTGGGCGGCGGCGCGGACAGGTCGGTGTAGGCCTTCTGCACGGCGGTGACCGCCACGGCGAGGGCGTTGAAGGCCGCCTTGGCCGAGGCGGGGTCCGACAGCGAGTACGTCCCGCTCAGGCCCAGGGCGTAAGGCGCGGCGGTGGGCGCCTTGGTCGTGCTCGTCACCGTGGTCAGCAGGGTGGGCGTGAGGCCGAGCGCGGCGAGCGCGTCCGAGCCCGCCGGCCCCGCCAGCAGCCTGAGGTTGGTCTGGCTGGAGGTGGGGGCGATCTGCAGGTGCTCCACGCCGTTCGTGGTGACCACCGTGGCGGCCGCGCGGCCGCCGGTCGCCTGCGTGATTCGGGCCACGAGGCTGTCCAGCGTGTCGCCGGCGTGCACGGTGAGGGTCGCGGGGGTGGCCGAGCCGACGCCGATCTGGAAGCTGTCGCCCGGCCGCACCGTGGTGTTCGAGACGAGGTCGGTCGCGCCGGCGAAGGTGAGCGCGCCCGAGGGCAGCCCCAGCTTGTCGAGCGTGGAGACGCCCGTGGGGGCGACGGCGATGGCCGAGGGCGCGTCCTGCCCGTCCTGGCTGGAGAGGCTGCGCGACCAGTCGACCGCGCCCGTGGCCGTGTTCAGCGCCACGGCGTAGCCCGTGTGGCTGGCCGTGGTCGCGCCCGTGATCGGCGCACCCGTGGTCTGGCCGGTGATGTAGACGTCGCCGCCCTGCACCACCGCGGAGGCGGCCGTGGCGTCGTACCCCACCGGCGGCGTCCACCACGCCCCGCTGTCGGTCGACGCCGGCTGCAGGTCCGCCGACAGGGTGGCCGAGAACACCTGCCGGCCCGCGCCGGCCGGCGCGGGCGTCGCGCCCAGCGATAGGCCGCCGCTGGCCGCGCCGGCCACCACCACCGAGCCGTCCGCCGCGAGGCCCAGGCCGGCGATGGAGCCGCCGCCCAGGGCGCCGAGGTCGCGCACCGCGCTCGCGGCCTGGCCGTCGCTGAACGGCGGGTCGAAGCGGCGCAGCACGGCGTGGCCGCCCTCCTCCCCCGCCGTGACCAGCGCGCCGTCGGGCGTGACCACCAGGCCCGCCGCGGTGTCCGTCCCCGCGCCGCCGTAGACGGTGGCGAAGGTGCGCTGGCCGGTGGAGGAGAAGCCCTGGACGTAGGCGTCGGTCCCGCCGGTCGCGGCCACGCCCGGCAGGCCCTCGTCGGTCTGGCCGGCCATGTAGAGCGTGCCGTCCGCTCCCCAGGCCAGCGCCGCGGGCCGGTCGTCGCCCTGGCCGCCCGCGCGCGTGGTCCACTGCTCGACGCCCTGCGCCGCGTCGTACACGGAGACGACGCTGTCGGCCGTCGTCGGATCGGCGCCCGACGATCCGTCGAGCGCGCCCGTGACCGCGCCGGCGACGGCCACGCTCTTCCCGTCCGGCGACACCGAGAGCGTCGCGCCCGTCGCATCCGACGCCGCGCCGAGCGTGCGCGTATAGGTGAGCGCGCCCGCCGAGTCGTAGCGCAGCAGCGCCATGTCGTCGGAGCCCTTCACCACCTGGCCGTCCGCCGTGGTCCCGCTGACGTCTGCCAGCACGTAGACGGAGCCGTCCGGCCCCGTCGCGGTGGCGCGCACGGCGGTGACGCCGGCCGGAAGCGCCTGCGTGAACAGCGGCTGCGGGCCCGACGCGGCCGACGGATCGAGCTTGGACAGGCTGAGCGTCGCGCCCGATCCGCTGTCGGCGGTCTGCGCCACGTACACGGCGGGCGTGGCGTCCGCGGCCGGCTGGAAGGCGATGCTCTCGAGCGACGAGCCGTTGATGCTGAGCGACTGCTGGTCGGGGCCGGTCCCGAGGTCGAAGGTCTTGCCGCCGGCGGTGATCGTCTGGTCCGCGCCGGGCGTGGTCGCCACCGACACGGTCGTCAGGGCGCCCGCGGCGGCGAGCTTGCCGTTCATGTACGACGCTACGTCGGACACGCTGGGGTTCGCGCCGAGGTCGGAGAGGTCGAAGTCCACCTCGGTCTGCGCGCCGTTGCGCGTCACCGTCGCCGAGAAGCGGCCGCCGCCCGCCAGCGCCGCGGCGGGGGCGGTCGCGGCGCCCGTGGCGAGCGGGGCGGTGACGTAGCTGTCGTCCTCGGCGGGCACGCCCGACGTGGAGGTGACGCTGGCCGCGGCGGAGCCTTGCGTGACGGTCAGCTTCTTGAACGGCGAGGTCGCCACGAAGCTCTGCACCTGCGCCAGTCCGTCCGCGAACTTGGACTGCAGGCGAAGCCGGTCGGCGGCGGACAGCGTCGTCGACTGCGCCGACTGCGCCAGCCCCTCGAGCGCGGACAGGCCCTGGTACAGGGCGAACAGGTTCTTGTAGTCGGTGTTGGGGGTGGCGACGTCGAGCTTGGCCGCGCTCGGGTTGATGAAGGCGCCGCCGTTCAGCACCCGGGTGGCCGCCGCGGTGAGGGTGGCGGTGGTGACGCCCGCGCTCCAGGGCGCCGTCGGCGCCGAGCCCGCCGCCTTGACGGTGGAGGTCGCGGTCGAGGCGGCCGAGGTCACGCCGCTGCGCGCGGCGTAGTAGTCGATCAGCGCCGAGGCGCTGATGCTGATCGGCGTGAACACGGTCGAGCTGCTGCTCACGGCGACCTCCGCCGCCAGCCTAGCCGCCCGGACGTTAAGCGGCGGTTCGCGCCACCGCCGGGTCGGCCGCGACCAGGCCCGAGGCGCGCAGCGAGCGGAACACCGCCCCGCGACGCTCCGTCCACTCCTCGGCGAACACCGCCAGCAGCACCACGTCGAACTCCTGCTCGTGCTTGAAGGCGTGGCGGCGCATGTAGCCCTCGCGGCGGAAGCCGGCGGCGGCCTGCGCCTTGAGCGCCGTCTCGTTGCCGGCCACCACCTCGGACCAGACCTTGCGCAGGCCGTGGGCGAAGGCGTGGTCGAGCCCCAGCGCCTGCGCCGCGCGCCCTGCGCCGCGGCCGCGCGCGTGCGGCTCTCCAATATACCAGCGCCACTGGCCGCGGCGCTGGCGGCTGGTGAGCCCGGTCAGGTGCATGAAGCCCACGGGCGCGCCGCCCTGCAGGATCATCCAGCCGCAGCGGTCGGGGTTGGCGAGGAGGTCGGCGAACCAGGCGCCGTGGACCGCGCGGTCGGGCGGCGGGTCCGCATCCATCCAGCGGTCCACGTCCGGCTCGCGTCGCCAGGCGTACAGGCGCTCCTCGTCGGCGGCCTCAACGGGACGGAGCGCGATCATGCCGTCCCGCTATGCCGTGATCCGGCCGCCGCGTCAGCTCTTGAACAGCGACAGGATGATCTGCGGCGCCTGATTGGCGATGGACAGGGCCTGCGCGCCCAGCTGCTGCTTGGTCTGCAGCGCGGTGAGGTTGGCGCTCTCCTTGGCGACGTCCGCGTCGACCAGGTTGCCGACGCCCGTGGTCAGCGCGTCCTGGAGGTTGGAGACGAGCGTCAGCTGGTTGTCCATCGCCTTGGAGTCGACGCCGAAGCTCGACATGGCCGAGGTCACCGAGGTGAGCGCGGCGCTGATCTTGGCGAGGTCGGCCTTGGCGTCGGCCGCGCCGTTGGTCCCCGTCCAGCCCGCGGCGGTCGCGCCGGCGACCACGGTGTCCACGTCGCGCGGGTCGCTGGCCGTGGCGCCCGCGGCGCCCTGGGTGACGGCGACGGCGCCGATGCCGGCGAACACGGTGTTCGCGCTGATGTCCTGGTGGGCGGAGGTGACGGTGATCTTGCCGTCCGCGCTGCCCAGCGCCGAGAGCGAGCCGGACCCGCCGTCGACCAGGTTGCGCCCGTTGAAGGTGGAGGAGGCGATGACGTTGGCGTAGGTCTGCGCCAGCTTCGCGAACTCGTTCTGGTACTGGGCGCGGCTGTCGTCGCTGATGCCGACGTCGGAGGCGGCCAGCGCCTTGGTCTGCATCTGCTGCAGGATGTCGGTGAGCTGCGAGCCGGCGGAGATGGTGGTGTCGAGCACCGACTTGCCGTTGTTCAGCGAGTCCCGCACCGCATCGAGCGAGGAGTTCTGCGCCGTCTGCGTCTGCGCGATGGCCCAGATCGCGCCGTTGTCCTTGGCGCTGGAGATCTTCAGGCCGGTCGACACCCGGTTCTGAACCATGTTCAGCTGCGAGGTGGTGGCGTTCAGGTTCTCCAGGGCGATCAGGGCGGCCTGGTTGGTGTTGATGCTCGTCGTCACCCGGCTTCTCCGCACTCGGATGCGCGGCCCGTAGGACGCCGCACACCCCGACGCTCGGAAGCGTTAACCGTGAATCGTCTCCGAACGGTTAACCATGTCGGCGCGCCGCGCGGACGTGAGGCGGCGTCAGGCGAGCTGGTCGAGGTGGCGGCCGTCGCGGTCGGACCGGACCGCCTCGCGGGGGATCACGGCGAGCACCGTGTCCGTGGCGGGATCGCGCAGCGTGTAGACGAACACGCCCGCGTCGCCGCGCTGCACGTCCACCGTCAGCGGTCGGCGCTCGGGCGCCGGCTTCGCGACGGGATGGGCTTCGCCGGGCTGGGCGGCGGCGGATCGGGTCGGAGCGCTGCGCTCGACCGGCTGGACAGGGAGCGGGTTCGCGACGGGAGTGACGGGATCGGTCATCGTCTGATCCGCCCGGCCCGGGGCCGGGCGCCTCCTGGTGGGGCGATGGGCGCGCGGGAGTCACCTCCCGCGCGCCCGCCGCTTTCTGGGCCGCGAGGCCCTGCTTCAGCTGCGGAACAGGCTGAGCAGGATGCTCGAGGACGAGTTGGCCACCGAGAGCGCCTGCACGCCGAGCTGCTGCTTGGTCTGCAGCGCGGTGAGGTTGGCGCTTTCCTTGGCCATGTCGGCGTCCACCAGGTTGCCCACACCGGTGGTGAGGCTGTCCTGGAGGTTGGAGACGGCGGTCAGCTGGTTGTCCATCGCCTTGGAGTCCACGCCGAAGCCCGACATCGCCGCGGTGACCGAGGTCAGCGCCGTGTCGATCTTCGCCATGGCCGTCGCCGCGTTGCCCGCGCCGCCGGCGCCCGTCCAGTTCGTGGCGCCGGCCACCGTGTCGGCCGTGCCGCCGCTGCCGGCGGTGACCGCGCCCGCCACCGTGCCGAACACGGTCGACGCGTCCAGCTTGGTGTGCGCCGAGGTGACCGTGATCTTGCCGTTGGCGCTGCCGAGCGCGCTGATCGACGTCGAGCCGCTGTCGATCTGGTTCACGCCGTTGAACGTCGCCGAGGCGACGATGTTCGAGTAGGTCTGGGCGAGCTTGTTGAACTCGTCCTCGTACTGCGTGCGCGAATCGTCCGTCACCCCCGCATCGGACGCGGCGAGCGCCTTCTGCTTCATCTGGTTCAGGATGTCGGTCAGCTGCGAGCCGGCGGACACCGTGGTGTCGATCACCGACTTGGCGTTGTTCAGCGAGTCCTTGACGGCGTCGAGGGCGCTGTTCTGCGAGGTCTGGGCTTGAGCGATGGCCCACACCGCGCCGTTGTCCTTGGCGGTGGCGACCTTCAGGCCGGTGGAGATGCGGTCCTGGGTGGTCTGAAGCGCCGCGTTGGTGGCGTTCAGGGCCTGCAGCGCGACGGTGGCGCCATAGTTCGTGTTGATGCTGTTCGACATCTGGGTGGTCCTTCTGGGATGTCCGCCGCCGTTTTGGCCGCGGGAGCGTTTTGCTCGACCGAGAAGGACAGCAAGGACGGCGCCGGACGCCGCCGGGCGCGCGATCCCTTGCGGGGCAAGGAAACGGGTGTAGGTGAGCCCGGCAGAAGGCGCCGAGACCGGCGGGGGCGCCCGGCAGAATCGACCGGGAGCCCGGCGCCGGGCGCCGGGTTCCCGCGGTTGGACGTCAGGCGGCCTGTGCGTCCGGCGTGGTGGCCGGGGGCGGGGCGAGGCCCTGCATCACCGTCCGGTTGACCTCGATCAGCGGCTCGAAGGTCTCGGAGCCGGCCATCACCGCGCTGGTGTGCCGGTTCACCCACAGGCCGAGCGAGATCACGTTGGCGCGCACGGGGGCGGGCAGGGCGTTGCCCGGCTGCGCGCAGTCGGTGGCCAGGACGCTCCACAGCCGCCGGTTCCAGTCGAGCGCCGACATGCGCCCGCCGATCTCGGTAGGCGCCAGCTGCGCGGCGGTCATCAGCGCGCGCGTGACCTCCGCGAACAGGCGGTACTCGACCGAGCGCGGCTCCTCAGCCTGCTGCGCGGCGGTCTGGTAGGCTCTCAGGGACATGCGCGACCATCCTTGTGGACTCGTACTCGATCAGTTGGCGGCAGCACATCAGCGCCTTGTAGTATTCGCGGCCCAGCACGTGCTTGGAGATGACCACGCAGTCGGCCAGCACGTCGGGGTTGGCGATCGCCCCCATGAACTCGGCCAGACGGGCGGAGAACTCCTCGAAGTACCGGGGGGCGCCCGGCTCGTCGAGGTACATCATCATCACCGGGAAGTAGATGCGGCGAGCCGGCGTGGTCGCCTCCTCGCCCTGCATGATGTCCTTCTCGCGCAGCACGCTGGCCTTGTTCTGCAGCACCAGCACGCCGCGGCGGTCACCGTTCTGAACGACGGCGCCGTTGAGCACGAAGCGCTCGCCGGGCTTCAGGGACAGCTTCAGGGGCATGGGTTCCTCGCGCGGACGGTTCTGTCCGCCGCCTCCGGGCCGGGCGCGCGGGGCGCGCGTCGGCGCAAGGACGGCGAGCCCACCCTGCCAGGGCCATGGTTAACGCTCCCTTTGCGCACAGGCGCGGCGCGCACGGCCGGAACGCCTGGGGGCGGGGCGGGTTTTCGTCCTGCAGACCAGGGACACGACGAATGCCGGACACCGACACGGACACGGACGCCTTCGACGCGCAGGACGTGGCCGAGACCTACGACGAGACGCTGACCGACGGCGACGAGACCGACTCGGACGCCCTGGACCTGCGCCGCGACACCTACGACGCGGTCACCAAGGTGGGCGACGGCGACCTGGAGGGCGACGACGACGAGATGGACGCGTCCGACGAGACGGACGCCGACCTCGATGAGATGGCCGACCTCGCCGACCAGCAGGAAGAGGACGACCTGGACGACGGCAACACCGACAAGGACCCGCTCGCCTCCGACGACATCCCCGACCGCACCAACGACCGCGACTTCGCCGACGCCGACGATGTGGACGGCGTCTCCGCCCATCCCGCCGACGAGCCCACCGTGGTGAGCATGGGCGACGTCGACGCCCTGGGCGGCGAGAGCGGCCTGCGCACGGCGGACCTTGAGTCGGACAGCCTGTCCGATTCCGACCTCGAAGAGCTCGATTACAAGGAAGCGTGAGATGGCCGATCAACCGGAAGACCGCGTCCTGACCAAGGGCGGCGAGGCTCCCGACTTCGACAAGGCGGCCGACGCCGCCGAGGCGGGCTCCGATCCCGACGCGCCGCAGACGCGCGAGGACGAACTGCTCGACGAGGGTCTCGAGGAGACCTTCCCCGCGAGCGACCCGGTGGCGGCCAAGCACATCACCTAAGGGCCGCCCGCGCGGTGCGGCGCGGCGGCGCGGCTTGGCGACTTGGGCCGACGCTTCTAAGGGTGCGGCGACCCGACTGATCGCCGTTCAGGACTCCGCACCGCATGGCCGCACGCTTCGAAGGCACCGCCGACTACGTCGCCACCGACGACCTCAAGGTCGCCGTCAACGCGGCCCTCGCGCTTGAGCGCCCGCTGTTGGTCAAGGGCGAACCGGGCACGGGCAAGACGGTGCTGGCCTACGAGGTGGCCCGCTCGCTCGGCGCGCCCCTGATCACCTGGCACATCAAGTCGACCACCAAGGCGCACCAGGGACTCTACGAGTACGACGCCGTCAGCCGCCTGCGCGACAGCCAGCTCGGCGACGCCCGCGTCCAGGACGTCGGCAACTACATCAAGCGCGGCAAGCTGTGGGACGCGTTCTCGACGCCTGAGGGTGCGCCGCGGCCTGTACTGCTCATCGATGAAATAGACAAGGCTGACATCGAGTTCCCGAACGACCTCCTGCAGGAGCTCGATCGCATGGAGTTCTTCGTCTACGAGACGGGTGAGACCATCAAGGCGGAGATTCGGCCCCTGGTGATCATTACTTCCAACAACGAGAAGGAGCTGCCGGACGCCTTTCTCAGGCGCTGCTTCTTTCACTACATCCGCTTTCCCGATGACGACACCATGCGTGAGATCGTCGAGGTGCACTACCCGAACATTAAGCAGAAGCTCGTGGCCGAGGCGCTGAAGATCTTCTACGACATCCGCAAGGCGCCGGGGCTGAAGAAGAAGCCGTCCACCTCCGAACTGCTGGACTGGCTGAAGCTGCTGCTGGTGGAGGACATCGACGAGAGCGTGCTGCGCGAGCGCGACCCGTCCAAGCTGATCCCGCCGCTGCACGGCGCCCTGCTCAAGAACGAGCAGGACGTGCACCTGTTCGAGCGCCTCGCCTTCCTCACCCGCCGCGAGGGCTCCCGCCCGGGTATGTGACCGGACGGACGAGGAGGTCAGCCGTAGACGACGCCCGTCAGCCGCTCGCTCTCCGCCCACAGCCGCGCCGCGTCCGTGTCCGACCTGGCGGCCGCTGGCGTCGCGGCCGGGCCGGGCGGTCCCTTCATCTCCGCCGCGCCCTGCGGGCCGTAGTAGCCGCCGGGCGCGGCGTCGGGCGCGGTGGCCGCGTAGAGCGTCGGCAGGGCGCCCTCCGCCGCCGACTGTGAGAACAGGCCCTCGACCAGCTTGGAGGGCGCGAACATCCAGTTGCCGCGCATGCCCGGCCGCGGCGTCATCAGGTCGGTGCGCGACCAGCCCGGGTGCGCCGCGAGCGAGCGCACGCCCCAGCCGCCCGCCTCGCTGCGCCGCTCCAGCTCGCGCGCGAAGAGGATGTCGGCCAGCTTGGAGACACCGTAGGCGCGCCAGGCGCTGTAGCGGCGTTCGGACTGAAGGTCGGCGAAGTCGAGCCTGGCCATCCGGGCGGCCAGGCTCGCCACCGACACGACGCGCGCCGCCGTCGCCCGCCGCAGCAGCGGCAGCAGCCGCCCCGTGAGCGCGAACGGGCCCAGGTGGTTGGTGCCGAACTGCAGCTCGAAGCCCTCCTTGGTGACCACGCGGTCGGGCGGGGCCATCACGCCGGCGTTGTTGACCAGGAGGTCCAGCGGCCGTCCCTGCGCCTCCAGCCCCGCGGCGAAGTCGGCCACCGAGGCGAGGTCGGCGAGGTCCAGCCGCTCGAACCGCGCCCGCGCGCCCAGGGCGCGCACCGCCGCGGGGCCCTTGGCCGGGTCGCGCGCCGCCACGACCACCTCCGCGCCCGCGTCGACCAGGGCGCGCGCCGTCTCCAGGCCCAGGCCGCCGGTCGAGCCCGTGACCACCGCCAGGCGTCCCGCCTGGTCGGGGATGTCCTTCGTGCTCCAGCCCATCGTCGCGCCTCCTCGAACCCCCGCGACCTTACCCCCTTTTCACTGGACCCCGCAGGGGCGCCGGCCCAGGTTTCCCGGCGACAGACGAGGGTCCCCGCCATGACCGACTCCCTTCCCACGCACCGCTTTCCGATCCGCCCCGTCCTGCTGCTCGCGACGGCGGGCGTGGCGATCGCCGCCGCGGGGTGTCACCGGCATGACCGCAGCGACCGGTCGGTGGCGGTGACCACGCGGCTGGACTGTCCGCAGGAGCAGGGCGACCTCAACCGTACGGACGCCGCCGCCGACGGCCGCTCCTGCCGCTACACGGGGCCCGACGGGCAGGAGGTGACGCTGGCCTACCTCGCCCTGGACGGCCGCTCGCCGCAGGACGCGCTCAAGGCGACCGAGGCCGACCTGCGCAGCGCCGTGCCCGCGACCGCCGCGCCCGAGCCCGGCTCGCTGCGCCCGGCGAGCGACGATGCGGCCGACGACGACGTCGACAAGACGCGACAGGGCGACCGCGACGACGAGGACGAGGTGGACGGCGCCGACCACTCCTCCGTCGCGGCGACACCCGGAGCGCCGACGCCGCCCAAGCCGCCCGAGCCGCCGCAGGTGGACCGGACCTGGTCCTCGGGCGTGCACGGCGACGCCGGCGACCGGGTGCGGATCAACCTGCCCTTCCTCCACGTCGACGCCGACGGCTCGGGCCGCGCCCACGTGCGCACCTTCGGCGTGGACGTGAACGCCGACGGCGACGGCGCGGTGGTCCACACGCCGGGCGGCGGGGCCATCGACGCGCGCCACGGGGGGGCGGAGATGCGCTTCGGCTCCGTGGGCCGCCGCCGCGCCGACCTGATGTACATCGTGGCGTCCGACCACGCGGGGCCGCAGGGCTTCCACTCGGGCGCCTACGTGGCCAAGGGCCCGGCCGACGGGCCGCTGGTGCTGGCCGTGGTCCGCTCGCGCCACGACACGGGCGGCGCGCACGACGGCGACCTGCACGATGTGAAGCGCCTGGTGAACCGCAACGTCCGCGGGGGCCGCGGCGACTTCGATTTCAACATCGACTGACGCCGCGCAGGGCGACAGCCGCCGCTCCCATCCTCTAAGGACGGGCCCTCACGGCGGCGGGAGCGGCGGACACGGTGGCCAGGGCGGCGCGGAAGGCGGAGCGACCGGCGGCGCGCGGCGCGACGCGCGCGTGGCAGCGCATGCTGTCCGGCCGCCGGCTCGACCTCCTCGACCCTTCGCCTATGGACATCGAGGTCGAGGACATCGCCCACGGCCTCGCCCGCGTGGCGCGCTGGAACGGGCAGACCGTCGGCGAGCACGCCTTCTCCGTCGCCCAGCACTCGGTGGTGGTGGAGGAGGTCGCCGCCGCCCTGCAACCCGGGCTGGAGCCGCGCTGGCGCCTCGCCGCCCTCCTGCACGACGCGCCCGAGTACGTGATCGGCGACATGATCTCGCCCTTCAAGGCGGCCCTCGGCATGGACTACCGCGCCTTCGAGGAGCGGCTGGAGCACGCCATCCACGTGCGCTTCGGCCTGCCGCCGCGCACCCCGCCTGAGATCAAGCGCCTGATCAAGGCGGCCGACCGGATCAGCGCCTGGTTCGAGGCGGTGAACCTCGCCGGCTTCAACGCGGGCGAGGCCGACGGCTTCTTCGGGCCGCCCCCGCCGGGGCTCGCCATCGACGTCACGCCCGAGCCCGCCGCCGCGGCGCAGGTGCGCTACATGGCGCGCTACCGCGTGCTCACGGACGCGCTCACCGGCGGCGAGACCGACGCCGCCTTCGCCACGGAGTAAGCCTGCAAGTGTCCGAGCCGCTGATGATCATCTGCCCGCTGCACGAGATCGAGGAGGTGATCGAGGAACGGGGCGCCTCGCACCTGCTGACCCTGATCGACCCCTCCACCGTGCCGGAGACGCCGCGCGCCATCCTGGCCGAGCACCACCTGAAGCTCGGCGTCAACGACATCACCGAGGTGGTCGACGGCCTGGTCTGCCCCGACGAGACCACCGTCGAGGCGGTGCTCGACTTCGGCCGGGCGTGGGACGGGGCCTCGCCGCTGGTCGTGCACTGCTGGGCGGGGATCAGCCGCTCCACTGCGGCCGCCTACATGATCGCCTGCGAGCGCAACCCCGACACGCCCGAGGCGGAGATCGCCGGCGAGCTGCGCCGCCGCTCGGCCTGGGCCTACCCCAACCGTCGCCTGGTCGCCCTGGCCGACGCCGCGCTCGGCCGCGAGGGCCGCATGGTGGAGGCGGTGCGCGCCATGGGCCCGCCCGACTTCGGCGAGACCGGCGAGCAGATGGGCCGCGCCTTCGACCTGCCCGCCCGGTTCTGAGGGCGTGGCGGCCCCCGACCCGGCCCCGGGCGTCGCCATCGAACTGTCGGCCGTGGTCGCCGCCGTGCGCGGCGCGGAGGCCGTCGCCCTCACGGTGCGGTCGGAGCGGGGCGGGGAGGCGGCGCTGCCCTCCGGCGCGTTCGACCCGCGCGGCGACCGCACCTTCGAACTCGCCGTGCGCCGCTTCGCCGCCGAGCAGACCGGCTTCGAGCTCGGCTACGTCGAGCAGCTGTACACCTTCGGCGACGCCGGCCGGGACACGCCCACCGCCGACGTGGGCGGCTCCGAGGCCGGCGGCCGCGTGGTCTCCGTCGGCTACCTCGCCCTGACGGCCGCGGCGGCGGAGGCGGCCGGCGCGCGCTGGACGCTCTTCACGCACTTCTTTCCGTGGGAGGATCACCGGCGCGGCCGGCCCGCCGCCCTGGACGCGCTGGAGCCCGCGCTGCGCGCCTGGGCCGGTGCGGAGGGGCCGCGTCTCGACCGCCTCCGCGCTCTGTGGGGCCTCGACGGCCGGCGCTGGAACGAGGAGCGCGTGCTGGAGCGCTACGAGCTGCTCTACGAGGCCGGCCTCGCGCCCGAGGCCGCGCGCGACCGCGGCGCCGCCGGGCCGGCGGACCCGGCGGCGGGGCCGCCCATGGCGTCCGACCACCGGCGCATCCTGGCCACCGGCCTCGGCCGGCTGCGCGGCAAGCTGAAGTACCGGCCCGTCGCCTTCGACCTCTTGGGCCGCGAGTTCACCCTCTCGGCGCTGCAGCGCACGGTGGAGGCGGTGGCCGGCGTCTCCGTGCACAAGCAGAACTTCCGCCGCGGCGTGGAGCGCACGGGCCTCGTCGAGGGTGTCGGCCGCCTGGACGCGGGCACGGGCGGCCGCCCCGCCGAGCTGCACCGCTTCCGCCGCGACCTCGCCGCCGCGGGCCCGGCGCTCGGCCTGCCGCTGCCGCTGCTGCGCGAGGCCGACGGGCGCGAGGGCTGACGGGCGGGGCCGGGCGGCGCTAGAAGGGCCGGATGCACTCCGCCGTCATCGCCGCGACCGGGCTCTACACGCCGCCGCACAGCGTCTCCAACGCCGAGCTGGTCGAGGCCTTCAACGCCTACGTCGCCGCCTTCAACGCCGAGCATGCCGCCGGGATCGAGGCCGGCGCCGTGGAGCCGCTGCAGCCCTCCAGCCCCGAGTTCATCGAGAAGGCGTCGGGCATCAAGAGCCGCTTCGTCATGGACAAGGCGGGCGTGCTCGACCCCGCCGTGATGGCGCCCCGCCTGGCCGAGCGGCCGAACGAGGAGCTGTCCGTCCTGGCCGAGATGGCCGTGAACGCCGCGCGCCAGGCGCTCGACGCCTGGGGCAAGCCGGCGTCGCGGATCGACGCGGTGCTGTGCGCGGCCAGCAACATGCAGCGCGCCTACCCGGCCATGGCCATCGAGGTGCAGCAGGCGCTCGGGATCGAGGGCTTCGGCTTCGACATGAACGTGGCCTGCTCGTCGGCCACCTTCGGCATCAAGACGGCGGTCGAGTACGTGGCCTCGGGCTCGGCGCGGGCGGTGCTGATGGTCAACCCGGAGATCTGCTCGGGCCACCTGAACTTCCGCGACCGCGACAGCCACTTCATCTTCGGCGACGTGGCCACCGCCGTGATCGTGGAGCGCGCGGAGGACGCCGCCCCCGGCGAGGGCTGGGACATCCTGGGCACCCGCCTGAAGACGGTGTTCTCCAACAACATCCGCAATAACTTCGGCTTCCTGAACC
Source organism: uncultured Caulobacteraceae bacterium (assembly GCA_964242895.1). Classification (GTDB taxonomy): domain Bacteria; phylum Pseudomonadota; class Alphaproteobacteria; order Caulobacterales; family Caulobacteraceae; genus JASLDZ01. Next base: position 42,914 of record CAXTBN010000001.1, read on the forward strand.
GCACCGCGCCGGAGGGCGTCGGCCACCCGGACAAGCTGTTCGTCCAGCAAGGGCGCAAGGTGTTCAAGGACGTGGTGCCGATGGTGTCGGAGATGATCGTGGAGCACGCCGCCGACCTCGGCGTCGACCCGCACGGCCTGAAGCGCCTGTGGCTGCACCAGGCCAACATCAACATGAACGACTACATCGCCCGCAAGGTGCTGGGCCGCGAGCCGACGCCTGAGGAGAACGTCATCATCCTCGACGAGTACGCCAACACCTCGTCCGCCGGCTCGATCATCGCCTTCCACCTGCACCACGACGGTTTCGCGGCGGGGGACGAAGGGCTGATCTGCTCGTTCGGGGCGGGATACTCGGCGGGGACGGTGTTCGTGCGCAAGCGGTGACTCCCTCTCCCCTTGCGGGAGAGGGAGGGGCCCGCGCCGGAGGCGTGGGAGGGTGAGGGGTCGCGCGATGTGTGAAGCTGGGCCAGGCTCGCCGCATGCGCGACCGCGACTTTCTGTTCTTTGCCGCCAAGCAGATGCGGCATGATCCCACTCTCGCCGAGACGGCGATGTGGCGCCTGCTGCGCGGTCGCCGCTTCGATGGGCTCAAGTTCCGGCGGCAGGTACCGCTCGGCCCGTACATCGCCGACTTCGCCTGCTTCGATCCCAAGCTGATCGTGGAGTGCGACGGCGGCCAGCATGGGGGCGTGCGGGACGAGGAGCGCGATCGCTGGTTCACGCTGCAAGGTTTCCGCGTGATCCGGATGTGGAACTCGGAAGTGCTCAACGACGGGGACGACGCGGCGCTGTTGCTCCTCGAGCAGAAGCTTCGAGCGTCGCGCGACCCCTCACCCTCCCACCGCTGACGCGGCGGGCCCCTCCCTCTCCCGCAAGGGGAGAGGTTTTTTGCCGCGGCGCGCCTCGGATGCTAACAAGCTCCCCTCGCGCGCGCGTCTGATTCAGCGCCGCCCCGCACCCTCCCGGACGCCGAATTGCCCGACGACGCCGCCCTGACGCCGCCCCCCGCCTCCGCGGGCGGGATCACGCCCATCGCCATCGAGGACGAGCTCAAGCGCTCCTACCTCGACTACGCCATGAGCGTGATCGTCAGCCGGGCGCTGCCGGACGCGCGCGACGGGCTGAAGCCCGTGCACCGGCGCATCCTGTACTCCATGCAGGAGCTCGGCATGACGCCCGAGCGCGCCTACTCCAAGTGCGCGCGGGTGGTCGGCGACGTGCTCGCCCGCTTCCACCCCCACGGCGACCAGTCGGTCTACGACGCCCTGGTGCGCATGGCGCAGCCCTTCTCCATGGGGCTGCCGCTGGTGGACGGGCAGGGCAACTTCGGCTCGGTGGACAACGATCCGCCTGCCTCCATGCGCTACACCGAGGCGCGGATGACGCGCGCCACCACCGCGCTTCTGGCCGACATCGACCGCGACACCGTGGACTTCCGCCCCAACTACGACGGGCGCGAGCTTGAGCCGACGGTGCTGCCGGCGCGCATCCCCAACCTCCTGGTCAACGGCTCGGGCGGCATCGCGGTGGGCATGGCCACCAACATCCCGCCGCACAACCTGGGCGAGATCGTCGACGCCTGCCTGCTGATGATCGACGAGCCGGACGTGGCGCTTGAGAGGCTGCTGGAGATCGTGCCGGGGCCGGACTTCCCGACCGGCGGCGAGATCATCGGCCGCTCGGGCTCGCGCCAGGCGCTGATGACCGGGCGCGGCTCGGTGATCCTGCGCGGCAAGAGCCACGTCGAGGAATTTAAGCAGGGCCGCGAGGCCATCGTCTTCGACGAGATCCCCTACCAGGTGAACAAGGCCGCGGTGGTGGAGCGCATCGCCGAACTGGTGCGCGACAAGCGCATCGAGGGCGTCAGCGACCTGCGCGACGAGAGCTCGCGCCAGGGCATGCGCATGGTGATCGAGCTGAAGCGCGACGCCGCCCCCGACGTCGTGCTGAACCAGCTGCACCGCTACACGGCGCTGCAGGTCTCCTTCGGCGTCAACGCCCTGGCGCTGAACCGCGGACGGCCCGAGCAGATGGGGCTGCGCGACATGCTGCACGCCTTCCTGGAGTTCCGGGAGGAGGTCGTGGTGCGTCGCACCAAGTTCGACCTCGCCAAGGCGCGCGACCGCGGCCACGTGCTGGTGGGCCTCGCCATCGCCGTGGTGAACATCGACGAGTTCATCCGCATCATCCGCAGCTCCGCCGACCCGGCCGAAGCGCGCGAGCGGTTGAAGGCGCAGGACTGGCCGGCGGGCGACATGCTGCCGCTGATCGCCCTGATCCAGGACCCGCGCACGGTGGTGCGCGACGGCGACGTGGTGCGTCTCAGCGACGAGCAGGCCCGCGCCATCCTGGCGCTGACCCTGTCGCGCCTGACCGGCCTCGGCCGCGAGGAGATCTTCGAGGAGGCCACCGAGCTCTCCACCGCCATCGCCGGCTGGCTGGAGATCCTGGGCTCGCGCGAGCGCATCATGGGCATCGTGCGCGAGGAGTTGGTGGAGGTGCGCGAGCGCTTCGCCGTCCCGCGCCGCACCGCCATCGTCGAGGGCGAGGCCGAGTTCGAGGACGAGGACCTGATCCCGCGCGAGGACATGGTCGTCACCGTCACCCACGGCGGCTACGTCAAGCGCACGCCGCTGTCCGCCTACCGCACCCAGCACCGCGGTGGGAAGGGCCGAAGCGGCATGAACATGAAGGAGGAGGACGCGATCACCCGCGTGTTCTCCGCCTCCACCCACGCGCCGGTGCTGTTCTTCAGCTCGGAGGGCAAGGTCTATAAGATGAAGGTCTGGCGGCTGCCCATCGCCCAGGCCAACGCGCGCGGCCGCTCCTTCAACAACCTGCTGCCGATCGAGAACGGCGAGCGCATCACCTCCATCCTGCCGCTGCCGGAGGACGAGGCGCAGTGGGACACGCTGGACGTCATGTTCGCCACCACCACGGGCGGCGTGCGCAGGAACAAGCTCAGCGACTTCGTCAACGTGAACCGCGCCGGCAAGATCGCCATGAAGCTGGACGAGGGCCAGCACATCGTCGGCGTCTCCCTCTGCAACGCCGGTGAGGACGTGCTGCTGACCACCGCCGGCCGCCGCTCCATCCGCTTCGAGGTGGGCGACGTGCGCGTGTTCCTCGGCCGCGACTCCAACGGCGTGCGCGGCATCCGACTGGCCGAGGGCGACGAGGTCATCTCCATGACCATCCTGCGCCACGTGGAGGTGTCGGGCGTCGAGCGCGCCGCCTACCTGCGCTACGCCGCCCAGCAGCGCGCCGCGCGCGGCGAGGAGGCGGACGCCGAGGGGCTGGAGGCCGAGGCCGCCGAGATCGAGGCGGAGGAGGGCGTCGACGAGGCGCAGGAGGCGGCCGTGCCGCACGAGCGCCTCGTCGAGCTGGAGGCGGCGGACCAGCTGATCCTCACGGTCAACGAGCGCGGCCTCGGCAAGCGCACCTCGGCCTACGACTACCGCACCACCGGCCGGGGCGGGCAGGGGCTGAACGTCTGGTCGGCGCGCTCCACCGACCGGCTGGCGGCGAGCTTCCCGGTGAACGACGGTGACGAGCTGATCCTGGTCACCGACGCCGGCCAGCTGATCCGCACCTCGGTGGACAGCGTCTCCATACGCTCGCGCGGGGCCGGCGGCGTGTTCGTCCTGCGCACCGACAAGGCCGAACGCGTGGTCTCCGTCGAGCGGCTGGAGGCGTCCGTCGACGGCGTGGTGGAGGACGGCTCCGTCGAGGACGGGCCGGCCGAGGACGGGCCGGCGGACGCCTGAGCCTGTGGACGGGACCGCCGGCTTGATGTTCTGTGCGCGCCGCTGAGGTAGCGGAGCCGGCCCAGACCCAATGACGCGCGTCGGCCTCTACCCCGGCACCTTCGACCCAATCACCAACGGCCACCTCGACATCATCGGCCGCGCCGTGAAGCTGGTGGACCGACTGGTGGTCGGCGTGGCGGTCAACGCCGGCAAGGGCCCGATGTTCTCCACGGAGGAGCGGGTCGAGATGGTCATGCGCGAGACCGCCGGGCTCGGCGGGGCCGAGATCGTGGTCGAGCCGTTCTCGGGCCTGCTCATGCATTTCGCGGAGCACTTGGGGGCCTCGATGATCGTGCGGGGCCTGCGGGCGGTGGCCGACTTCGAATACGAGTTCCAGATGACGGCCATGAACCAGCAGCTGAACCGCGAGATCGAGACCGTCTTCCTGATGGCCGACCCGCGCCACCAGGCCATCGCCTCGCGGCTGGTGAAGGAGATCGCCAAGCTGGGCGGCGACGTCTCGCCGTTCGTCACGCCGGGAGTGGCGGCGCAACTGCTGGAGAGAGTGCACGCATGATCCGCAGAGCCGTCGTCACGGCGACCCTGGCCTTCGCCTTCCTCGCCGCGGGCGCCGCCGCCCAGGTCCCCGGCCGGCCGGCCCCCGCCGCGGTCCCGGGCGTCACCTACAAGCCCGTCGATCCCGACCGCCTGCTGGTGGTGGACACCAACAAGGGCCGCATCATCGCCGAGCTGTCGTCGGACGCCGCTCCCAACCACGTGGCGCGCGTGCAGCAGCTGGCGCGCGCGCACTTCTACGACGGCCTGACCTTCTTCCGCGTGATCGACGACTTCATGGACCAGACCGGCGACCCCAAGAACACGGGCGAGGGCGGGTCCGACCGGCCGAACCTGGCGGGCGAGTTCACCTTCCGCCGCGGGTCCGATGACTTCGGCGTCGTGGCCCAGCCCGCGGGCGGCGAGGACGGCTACGTCGGCGCCCTGCCGGTGCACGGCCAGGCGGGGGCGCTGGCGGCCATGACCAAGGACGGCAAGGTCACCGCCTGGGGGGCCTACTGCGCCGGCGTGCTCGGCATGGCGCGCGACGCCGAGCCGGACAGCGCCAACAGCCAGTTCTTCTTCATGCGCGGGCCCTACCCCTCGCTGGAGAAGCGCTACACCGCCTTCGGCCGCGTGCTGGTGGGTCAGGACGTGGTGCTCTCCGTCAAGGCGGGCGAGCCCGTGGCCGCTCCGCAGGACCGCATGACGCGCGTGCGCCTCGCCTCCGACCTGCCGGCCGCCGAGCGCGTGGTCGTCAGCCGCGAGGACCCGACCTCGGCCACCTTCGCCGCCGAGGTCGCCCGCGTGCGCGCGCAGAAGGGCGCCGACTTCTCCGTGTGCGACGTGGCCCCGCGGGTGAAGGTCGGGTGAGCGCCGCGAGCGCCGTCGCCGTCGATCCCCTGAGCCAGACCGCCGTCGACGCGGCGGAGCAGCGCTTCCGCCGACGGATCCTGGCCGCCCTGGCGCTAGGCGCGATCTCGCTGGTGGTGCTCGTGGCGGTGTCGCTGCTGCTCTACCGGCGCGGCCTGTCGAGCAACGCCTGGGTGGAGCACACCTATGCGGCGGAGACCAAGATCTCGAGCCTCGCCACCGAGATCGAGAAGCTGGAGACCGCCCGGCGCGGCTACCTGCTTGAGGCGCGCGACGGGTTCTGGCGCACCTACGTGGAGACGCGCGGGCGCATCCGCCCCGCCGCCGCCGACCTCGCCGAGTTCACCTCCGACAACCCCGTCCAGGTGCGCAACAGCGCGGCGCTGAGCGAGCTGATCGAGCAGAAGTTCGCCCAGATGCGCGTCACCATCGAGCTGGCCCACGACGGGAACCCGCAGGTCGCGCGCGACAACTTCCTGCGGATGAGCGAGCAGCACGTCACCCAGAGGCTGCGCGACGTCACGGACGCCATGCTGGCCGAGGAGGGCCGGCTCCTCAGGGATCGGACGGGGCTGAGCGACGACGTCGTCCGCTGGTCGCTCATCGTGGCGGTGTTCGTGGCCGCGCTGCTGGGCGTGATCGCGACGGGCGTGATGGTGCTGATGCGCCGCTACGCCGAGGAGCTGAACCGCAGCCAGGCGGCGCTGCGCAGCCTCAACGCGGGGTTGGAGGACGCCGTGCGCGCGCGCACCTCCGACCTGCAGCGCGCCAACGACGAGATCCAACGCTTCGCCTACATCGTCAGCCACGACCTGCGCTCGCCGCTGGTCAACGTCATGGGCTTCACCAGCGAGCTCGAGACGGCGATGAAGCCGATCGGCGCCCTGCTGGAGGCGGCGGAGACGACCGCGCCCTCCATCGTGCCCACCGGCGCGCGGCTCGCCGTGCGCGAGGACGTGCCCGAGTCCCTGGGCTTCATCCGCTCGTCGACCAAGAAGATGGACCGGCTGATCAACGCCATCCTGCAGCTGTCGCGCCAGGGCCGTCGCACCCTCGCGCCCGAACGGCTGGACATGGAGGCGGTGACGCGCGGGGTGATCGACAGCCTGGAGACGCTCGCGCGCGACAAGGGGGCCCAGGTCGGGATCGAGGGTCGGCTCCCGGCGGTCGTCTCCGACCGGCTGGCGGTGGAGCAGGTCCTGTCCAACCTCGTGGAGAATGCGCTCAAGTACCTGCAGCCCGGCCGCCCCGGTCACATCGCCGTGCGCGGGGCCTCGGCCCCCGGCGGACGCCTCGCCTACGAGGTGGCGGACAACGGGCGCGGCATCGACCCGCGCGACCACGAGCGCGTGTTCGAGCTGTTCCGCCGCTCGGGCGCGCAGGACACGGCCGGCGAGGGCATCGGGCTGGCGCACGTGCGCGCCCTCGTCTATCGGCTCGGGGGAACGATCGGCTGCAGCTCCGAACTGGGACGCGGCTCGACCTTCACCGTCAACCTGCCCGCCGAACTCGCGCGGGACGAGGGGTCCACCGCCGCATGAACGCCCACCAGCCCGTCAACATCGTCATGATCGAGGACGACGAGGGGCACGCGCGGCTGATCGAGCGCAACATCCGCCGCGCCGGCATATCCAACGACATCAAGCACTTTCTCGACGGCACGAGCGCGCTCGACTACCTGTTCAACCACCACGAGGGGCCCACGCGCAACGGCCCGGCGCTGGTGCTGCTGGACCTGAACCTGCCCGACATGAGCGGCACCGACATCCTGGCGCGCATCAAGAACGAGCCGCGCATGAAGCGCACGCCGGTCGTGGTGCTGACCACCACCGACGACAAGGCGGAGATCCAGCGCTGCTACGACCTGGGTTGCAACGTCTACATCACCAAGCCGGTGAATTACGAAAGCTTCGCGGAGGCGATCCGGCAGCTGGGCCTGTTCCTGGCGGTGATCCAGGTGCCCGAGGTCGAGGCCTAGCGAGCGAGCGTGATCGGGGCGGCGCTGTGATCGAAGCCGAGGGCGGGGTCCGGCCCCGCCTTCTGTACGTGGACGACGACGAGGGCCTGTGCCGCCTCGTGTCGCGCGCCCTCGGCCGCCGCGGGCTGGACGTGGAGACCTGCACCGAGCCGCGCGACGCCGTCGACCGGCTGCGCCGCCAACCGGTGCAGGTGGTGGCGGTCGACCACTACATGCCGGGCCAGGACGGGCTGGAGACGCTGGAGCAGATCCGCGCCCTGCCGCACGCGCCGCCGGTGGTCTACGTCACGGGCTCCGACGAGAGCCGCATCGCCATCGCCGCCCTCAAGGCGGGCGCGGCCGACTACGTGGTGAAGACCGGCTCGGACGATTTCACGGATCTGCTGTTCACCGCCGTGCGCCAGGCCGTCGAACAGGAGCGCATGCGGCGCGGGCGCGAGGCGGCCGAGCGCGGCTTGAAGGAGGCCAACGCGCGGCTGGAGGCGGTGGTGGAGCGCCAGCAGGTGCTGCTGCGCGAGGTGAACCACCGCGTCGCCAACAGCCTGCAGCTGGTCTCGTCGCTGGTGCACATGCAGGCCGCCGCCCTGAAGCCCGGCGAGGCGCGCGAGGCGCTGAAGGACACGCAGGCGCGCATCTCGGCGATCATGCAGATCCACCGCCGGCTCTACACGTCCGACGACGTGGAGCGGGTGGACATGGGCGAGTACCTGCGCGGCCTCGTCTACGAACTGGAGACCTCGCTGCCCGCCGCCGGGGCCGAGCGCGCCATCCGGCTGGAGGCCGCACCGCTGGAGCTGGCCACGGACAAGGCGGTGTCGCTGGGCGTGATCGTCGCCGAGCTGGTCACCAACGCCTACAAGTACGCCTACGCCCCCGACCGCGCCGGCGAGATCCGCATCAGGCTGGTCGAGCAAGGGCCGCGCGTGTGCCTCTCGGTGGAGGACGACGGCGAGGGCATGGTGGACGGCGGGGCGCCCAAGGGCACGGGCCTCGGCCGCAAGGTGATCGCCGCCATGGCCGCGAGCCTCGCCACCAAGGTCGAGTTCGACCCGTCGCACCGGGGCGTGCGCGCGCACCTCGCGTTCGACGCCTGATCCCGGCCGCGCGGCGGTTCAGGCGAACAGGCTCCGTCGCCTCGCGTAGGCGAAGTACACGGCCAGCCCCACCGCGTTCCATACCAAGAACAGCCCCTGCGTCAGCCGCGGCAGGCTGGTGAACAGGTACAGGCACCCGGCGACGCCCAGCGGCCCGACGAGCCACGGCAGGGGCGTCCTGAACAGGCGGGGCCGCTCGGGCTCGCGCGCGCGCAGCACCATCATGCACACGCACACCGCGATGAAGGCGCACAGCGTGCCGCTGTTCGCCAGCGCGGCGATCTGCTCCAGCGGCAGGAAGCCGGCGATGCTCGCGGCGATCACCGCGGTCAGGATCGTCACGGGAACGGGCGCGCCGCGGCGGCTCACGGCGGCCAGGCTCTCCGGCAGCATGCGGTCGCGCGCCATCGCGAAGAAGATGCGGCTCTGGCCGTACATGAAGGCCAGGATCACCGTCGGCAGCGCCACCACCGCCGCCCCGGCCACCACCTTGGCGGCCCAGGGATGGTTCAGCTGGTTCATGATGAAGACCAGCGGCGCGGCGTCCTTGGCGAAGCTCTGCGGGGCCGAGGCCCCGATCGCGGCGGCGGCCACGGCCATGTAGATCACCACGCACGCGAGCATCGAGCCGATGATGCCGATGGTGAGGTCTCGCCCGGGGTTCTTGGCCTCCTCCGCCGCGGTGGAGATGGCGTCGAAGCCGTAGAAGGCGAAGAAGATGATGGCCGCCGCCGCCATCACGCCCACCTTCTGCCCGCCTACCTCATGGCTGGCGAACCCGTTGGGCATGAAGGGGGTGAAGTGCTCCGGCTTGAAGGCGGGTGCGGCGATGGCCACGAAGGCGGCGAGCGCCAGCACCTTCACCGCCACCAGCACCGCGTTGATCGTCGCGCTCTCGCGCGTGCCGACCAGGAGCACGCCGCCGACGACCAGCGTAATGAGCACCGCCGGCAGGTTCACGACCCCGCCCGCCGCCTGCGGCCCGGCGGAGAGCGCGGCCGGCAGGTGGACGCCCACCGCGGCCAGGAACTCGGCCGCGTGCCCGCTCCAGCCCACGGCCACCACCGAGCACACCACCGTGTACTCGAGGATCAGGCTCCAGCCGACGATCCAGGCGAACACCTCGCCGAGCGCCGCGTAGCTGTAGGTGTAGGCCGAGCCCGCGGCCGGGATCAGCGTCGCCATCTCCGCGTAGGCCAGCGCCGCGCACACGCACACCGCGCCCGCGATGGCGAAGCTCAGCAGCACCCCAGGTCCGGCCAGCCCCGCGCCCACGCCGGTCAGCGTGTAGATGCCGGTGCCGACGATGCCGCCCACGCCAAGGGCGACGAGGTGCGGCCACGACAGCGTCGGCGCCAGCCGGCGGCCCCCGACGGCGATCTCGCGCGCGGCGTCCACGCCCTTGCGGCGCCAACCCCCGGCGGAGGTGCGCAGGTCGGCGGCGGTCAACCCGCCGACCCGCCCGAGCTTCGCACCATGACGCGCGGGGGAGAGCCGGCCGCGGCGACCGCCTGATCGAGTCCGTCGCTGTAGCGGTTCAGCGCGGCGGCCGTGGCGGCGATGAAGCGCTGCGCCTCGGGATAGCGGTCGCCCTCGATGGCCTCGCGCACGCCTGGGAAGGTCTTGGCGCCGTAGCCGGTCAGCACACCGGGCGCGTAGGCCAGGTTGCGGTACCACGGCCGGCCCGGCAGGCCGCCCTCGTCGAGCAGGCGCTGCTCCATCTTCTGCAGCCCGGCGTTCACCGCCGCACGATGCGCCGGGCTCACGAGCCCCGCGGCGGCGTCGAACCGGTCGGCGCTCGCCCGCAGCCGCGCGGTGGCCGCGTCCAGGGCGGACCAGTCGAGCGACGGGACGGCGACGGCGCGGGACGGGTCGCCCTCGCGCCGGAGCGGGTCGGCCGCGGTGCGGAAGGCTTGCGCGTCCAGGAGCGCGTTGGTCTCGGTCGCGCGCTCGCGGCGCGCGGCGGCCAGCGCCTTGAGCTCGCCGACGTAGCCCGTGAAGGTCGCCGCCGTGTCGCCGAAGCGCATGGGCGCGACGTCGGCGTCCGCGAGCCGCAGCACGATCCGGCCGACGGTCTGGGCCAGCGCCGCGCCGTAGGCCTCGCCCGGATCGCCGAAGCGGCGGTAGTGGTCGAAGCTGTCGTAGGCCGAGTGGTACACGCCGCCCGACTCGCCCTCGCCGCCGTAGCGCACGTCCAGCGAGGCGATGCCCAGGTGCTGCAGGTAGGCGCTATAGTCGCTGCCGGAGCCGAGGGCCTCCAGCGGCGTGTCGGCCCCACCCGCGATCAGGCGCGACTGGCGCCGTGCGCGGTCGTCCGCGCCGTCCAGGGCGGAGGTGCGGATGCGGTCGCGCGCCCGCTCGCGGACCGACACGCCCGTCTGCGGATCGCGCACCTCCGCCCCGACCTCGTTGACCATGCGCGTCAGGGCGTGGCTGCCGCCGACGGACAGGAAACCGCGGTCGATGTTGTCGGAGTTCACGTAGGCGATCGCCTTGGCCTGAAGCTCGTCGGCGTGCTGCTCGGCCCACTCGGTGGAGCCGATCAGTCCCGGCTCCTCGCCGTCCCAGCTCAGGTAGACGAGGGTGCGCTTGGGCCGCATCCCCTGCCTGGCCAGCGCGCCGATCGCCTTGGCCTCGGCCATCAGCGCGACCTGGCCGGAGAGCGGGTCCTCCGCGCCGAAGACCCAGCCGTCGTGGTGGTTGCCGCGCAGCACCCAGCTGTCGGGCTGCTCGGAGCCCTTCATCACGGCCACCACGTCGTAGACGGGCTTGAGGCTCCAGTCGGAGCGCACGCGCAGGTGCACGCGCGCCGGCCCCGGCCCGTAGTGGTAGGTGATCCCCAGCGCCCCGCGCTGCGCGCGCGTCGCCACCGGCCCGCCGAGCGCCGCCAGGAGCGGCTGGGCGTCGGCGTAGCTGATCGGCAGCGCCGGAATCTTCAGGATGGTGGGCGCGGTCTCGCGCGTGAACTGGCGTCGCGCGCCCTCGCTCGCGCCGACGCCGGGCGTCAGCGGGTCGCCGGGATAGGTGGTCATGTCCTGCACCGAGCCGCGCTGCACGCCGTCGGCGTTGCGCTGCGGGCCGGCGGGGTAGACGTCGTCGGCCGCGTAGCCATCGTCGGCGGGGTCGGAGTAGATCAGGCAGCCGACCGCCCCGTTCTCCTGCGCCAGCTTGGGCTTCAGCCCGCGCCAGCCGCCGCCGTATCGCGCGATGACGATCTTGCCGCGCACGTCCACGCCCGCGCGCTGCAGGGCGCGGTAGTCGTCGGGCATGCCGTAGTTGACGTAGACCAGCTCGGCGGTGACGTCCCCGTCTCCCTGGTAGGCGACATAGGGCGGCAGCTGGCCGGGCGCGGACGAGGTGCGGTCGCCGGCCACGGGCGGCTCGTGCAGCTTGGCCCGGTACGGGTGCGGGCCGAGGAGCTCCAGTCCGACCTCGATCGGCGTCGGGTAGAGCACGTCGAACCGCTCGATCCGCGCGTCCCAGCCCCAGCTCCTGAATTGCGTCAGCTGCCACTCGGCGTTCTCGCGGTCGTGGGGGCTGGAGACGTGGTTCGGAGCCGACGAGAGACGCTGCAGCCAGCCCTCCATCTCCTTGGGGTCGATCAGCGCGTCGAAGCGGCGCTCGTAGTCGCGCTCGGCGGCGGCGGCGGCGGGCGAGAAGCCCTGCATGGCGCCCGGCGCGGCCGGCCCGGGGCGCGAGGCGCCCGTGGGCTGGGCGTTGCGCGGCTGGTCGGCCTGCTCGCCGGCCGACCCCGTCGTCGCGGGCGGCGTCTGCGCGGCGGCGGTGGAGAGCGTCGCGAGCGAGGCGCAGGCGAGCAGGGTGAGCAGGCGCATGGGGCGGTCGGGCGCTCCGGGGAGGGGAGGGCGCGACCTTGGCCGATGCGCGGCCCCGCGGCAACGCCGCGAAGCCGCGGGCTCACCCCGCCGAGACGGGCGCCTTCGCCCCGCGCCCGGCGGGAGCGGCGAACGGGCTCTCGACGGCGGGGCCGGTCGCCGGCGCGGGACGCGGGGCGGCGGGGCGCGGCGGCGTGAGCACCTGCGTGCGCTCCAGCGACGCCTGCGCGTGGTCCATGCGCTCGCCGGCGCTGGCGGCCAGCAGGTTGAAGGCGTCGAACAGGCGGCCGATCTCGTCCTTGCGGTGGTGCGAGATGCGGAACTCCATGTTCCCGCCCGCCGCGTCCGTGAGCGCCGTGCGCAGCCGGCGCATGGGCCGGGTGAGCGACCGGGCGGTGGCGAAGCTGACCAGGCCCGTGGCCAGCAGCACCGCCGCGCCAAGCACCGCCATGAGCAGGTGCGACAGGGTGGAGGCGTTGCTGAGCTCCGTGCGGTTCAGGCTCACGTCCACCCGCCCGAAGCTGCGGCCGGCGTAGAGGATCGGCCGGGTGAAGCGGAAGCCGTCGTGCGCGCCGGTCAGCGCGGTCACGGTCAGCGGCCCGTCGCGGCGCACCACGCGCTCGCCGAAGGGCGCGCGGTAGGCGTGCCCGACGCGGTGCTCGTCGGTCGAGCCGCGGATCACGCCCTCGGCGTCCACCACCTGCATGTCGCGCACGTTGGGGTCGGCGCTGGCGGCGGTGACGAAGGCTTGCACGGGCAGCCAGTCGCGCTCGCCCTCTGGCAGGGTGGCGTTGTCGGCGGCGCGCAGCGCGGCGTTGGAGGCCACGAAGGAGCTGACCGCCGCGCCGGAGGTGAGCGCCATGCGCTCCATGGCCGCGTCCTGCCGGTTGAGCACCACGCTCATCCCGACCGCGAGCACCAGGCCGATGGCGGTCACCGCGCCCAGCGCCAGCTTGGTCGAGAGCGACAGCAGGCGGCGCGGTCCGGCGCGCTCGGCGGCCAGCGCCTCCTGCACGGCCGCCTCGCGCCGCAGCGCCTCGGCCAGCTGCGCACCGTCGGCGAAGCGCCGCTCGGGCCGCTTGGCCATCAGCTTGGAGATGATGAACTGCAGCCCGCGCGGCGTGTCGGGCGCGGCCTGCGCCAGGGGCTCGGGCTCGCCCTGGGTGATCTGCAGCGCCAGGGTGGCGGCGCTCGCGCCGGCGAACGCCTTCTTGCCCGTGGCCAGCTCGTAGAGGATCACGCCCACGCTGAAGAGGTCGGAGCGCCCGTCCACCTCGCCGCAGAGCGCCTGCTCGGGGCTCATGTAGCGCGGGGTGCCCATGACCTGGCCGGCCTGGGTCTTCAGCATCTCGCCGTCGCCCATGGCCTCGGCGACGCGGGCGATGCCGAAGTCGAGGAGCTTCACGGCGCGCCCGTCGGCGGACAGGTGGATGTTCGACGGCTTGATGTCGCGGTGCACCACGCCCTGCGCGTGGGCGTAGCGCAGCGCCTCGGCCAGCTGCAGGCCGATGTCGATCACGCGCGCCGGCTCGAAGGCCTGGCCGGGGCGCATGGCCTTGTCGAGCGGCTGGCCGTCCAGGAGCTCCATGGCGATGTAGGGGAAGCCGTCGACCTCGCCCACGTCGTAGACGGTGACGATGTTGGGATGGCCGAGCGCGCCCGCGGCCTTGGCCTCGCGCAGGAAGCGACTGGCGTACTCGCGGTTCTGGCGCAGTTCTCCGCGCAGCACCTTGATGGCCAGCTCGCGCTGGATGTTGGGGTCGTAGGCCCGGTACACGTCGGCCATCGCGCCCTGACCGATCCGTTCGCGGATCGCGTAGCGCCCCACCAGGTTAGGCAAGTCCGCCTCCTCCCGAGGTGCGGACGCAGGCGGGAGAGCCGCCGGACGCCGTCCGCCTCGTTGGCATGGGTTGTGCGCGGCCAGCCGTTAAGATCAGATTTCGCCGTTCCTGCACGCGCTTAAGGCTCCGTCAGCACACCGACGCTACACGAGGCGTATTCATCGTGTCTTCCGCGAGTGCTGCGGCCGACGCGACGCAGTCGTCGGTGCTGACGACGGAGGTTTCCGAGTGGCTTTACTCACCCTTTACCATGACGACGAGCCCGAGCGGGCGCTCGACACGGCCAGCGTGGGCGAGGCGCCGCTGGCGGTGGGGCGCGACCCGGGGCCGAACGGCTGGCGGGTGGGCGAGGCCGACCGCGCGGTCTCGCGCACCCACTTCACCGTGCGCGAGGCGGGCGGCCGCGTGTGGATCGAGGACCTCAGCGCCAACGGCCTCCAGACCTCGTCGGGGCCGGCGCCGCGCAACGAGGCCGCCACCGTCGCCTGGGGCGAGACGCTGCGCTTCGGCCGCCTGCGCGTGGTGGTGTCGCCCGACGAGCTGGAGGCGACGGTGTTCCGCTCGCCCTTCGCCGCCGCCGCCGAGGGGCTGACGCGCCACGCCGCGCCCGACACTCCCGCCGCCGCCCCGCCCTCGCCCGAAGCGACCGTGTTCGAGGGGCCGTTCGTGCGCCCGCTGCTGGCCCCGGTGGACGCCACGCTCGTCACCCTCGCCGTGCCGTCCGACTGGGCCCCCGCGCCCTCGGCGCCGGCCCCCGCCGCGCCGTCCGCCGCGCCGAGCCCGGACGCCGCGTTGCTGGAGGCCTTCTGCGCCGGCGCCAAGCTCGACATGAGCGCCTTCGCCGGCGAGGACCCGATCGCCACCATGCGCGAGCTGGGCGCCGTCTACCGCCAGATGGTGCTGGGCCTGTCCGACCTGATGAGCGAGCGCATCTCGGTGAAGACCGAGTACCGCATGACCCGCACCACCGTGCACGCCCAGGGCAACAACCCCTTCAAGTGGGCCGCCGCCCAGCGCGTGGCCGTGGACCTGCTGCGCCCGCGCCACGACGGCTTCCTGACCGGACCGGCGGCCGTGAACGACAGCTTCACCGACCTGAAGAAGCACCTCCTGGCGCTGCTCTCCGGCTTCCGCGAGGCGGTGTCCTCCACCCTCGCCGAGCTCGAGCCGGCCAAGGCGGAGACACGCGCGGACGGGCGTGGCTTCTCGCTGAAGACGCGCGGGCAGGCGGCGTGGGAGTGCTACGGCGCCCTGCACGCCGAGCTCGCCGCCGAGGCGCACGCCGATCCCGACGGCCGCGTGAACCGAGGCTTCCGCGAGGGCTACGAGCGACGGCTCCTGGAGCTCGACGCCGCCGCGCCCTCCCAAGCGGCCGCCTGACCTCAGCCGCCGCATGATCGACCTCGCTCCCGCCCCCCCGGCGCTTTGCGACGCCGGCCGCACGCACGCCGGCGCGGTGCGCCTCGTCAACGAGGACGCCTTCCTCGTCCGCGCCGACATCGGCCTGTGGGCCGTGGCCGACGGAATGGGCGGACACGCCGACGGTGCGGGCGCGAGTCGCAGGCTCGTCGACGCCCTGCGCGCCCTGCCTGCGCCCGCCTCCGCCCACGCGCTGCTGGAAGGCGTCCGCGCCGCGGTGGAGGGGGTCGACGCGGCGCTGCGCGGCGTGGCCGAGGCTGCGGGCGACGGCGTCATCTCCGGCTCGACGGTGGTGGCGCTGATGGTGCGCGACGGCTGCTGGGCGTGCTTGTGGGCCGGCGACAGCCGCCTTCACCGCCTGCGCGCCGGCCGGCTGGAGCAGCTGACGCGCGACGACAGCCTCGTGCAGGACCTCGTCGACGCGGGTGTGCTCGCGCCGGAGCGCGCGCGGAACGACCGGCGCGCCCACGTGCTGACGCGCGCCGTCGGCTGCGGCGGCGCACCCGTGCGGCTGAACTTCACCGAGGGGCGGGTGGAGCGGGGCGACCGCTTCCTGCTGTCCTCGGACGGGCTGACCAACTGCCTCGACGCGGCGGCGACGACGCGTCTGCTGGGCGGGCCGGACGCGCCGGACGCGCTGATCGCCGCGGCGCTCGACGCGCGGGCGAGCGACAATGTCACCGCCGTGGTGGCCGTCGCATGACGTCTCATCCGGCGTTGCGGGAGAGCAACACTTGAGGCCCTGTCACGATCTTGTCGCGCTTTTCGGATGATCCGGAAGGCCGACGAGCGCATGGGCCTAGCTGAACGGGGATCACACCCGTCTTGATAATAGCGTCCGCCCTCCGTCGGGAGGCGACCGGGCCGCGAGAGGGACACCGAATGCGCCTCAGCGCCATGCTTCTATCCACCGCCTCGGCGGCCGCCGTGCTCGTGGCCGCCGCCTCCCCCGCCACCGCGCAGAGCGGAGGCGGCAGCGCCGCGGCCCAGTCGGGCGCGTCCTCCCAGTCGGCCGCCAGCGCCGCCAGCAAGGAGAGCGGCACGCCCCAGAGCGTCGACGAGATCGTCGTCACCGCGCAGAAGCGCACGCAGAACCTGCAGGACGTGCCGATCGTGGTCACCACGGTCAGCCGCCAGCTCCTGCAGGACTCCGGCGTCAGCGACATCAAGGACCTGCAGACCGTCGTTCCGGGCCTCTTGGTGACCTCCACCACCAGCGAGGGCACGACCACCGCCCGCATCCGCGGCATCGGCACCGTCGGCGACAACGTCGGCCTGGAGAGCTCGGTCGGCATCTCGATCGACGGCGTCTACCGCCCCCGCAACGGCGTCGGCTTCGGCGACCTGGGCGACGTGGACCGGATCGAAGTGCTGAAGGGTCCGCAGGGCACCCTGTTCGGCAAGTCGACCTCGGCCGGCGTGATCAACATCCTCACCGCCCAGCCCTCGTTCGACTTCGGCGCGCACGCCGAGTTCACCGCCGGCAACTACGGCGAGTACGGCGGCTCGGCCTCGGTCACCGGCCCACTGATGGGCGACAAGCTGGCCGGCAGCCTCTACGTGGCCGACCGCCAGCGCGACGGCTTCAACACCGTCATCAGCGCGCCCGGCCCGTCGACGCAGACGCGCGACCAGGACCGCAATTTCTACACCATCCGCGGCCAGCTGCTGTGGCTGCCGACGGATGACCTCAGCGTCCGCTCCATCATCGACTACACCCACCGCGACGAGCGCTGCTGCGCCGCGGTGCAGATCCGCTCGTCCGGCTCGGGCACTCCGGGCTCGGGCGTGGGCGAGACGGCGGCGATCGTGAGCGCGCTGGGCGGCTCGGGCGGCGGCGAGGCGATCAACCCGGTCCCGTTCAACCGCGTCGAGTACGCCAACCAGCAAGACGTGCAGGACATCGTCGACCGCGGGTTCTCCACCGAGGTCAACTACAAGCTTCACGCGCTGGGCGACGCCTCCATCACCTCGGTCACCGCCGTGCGCGACTGGAAGCTGATCCAGGGCGGCGACACCGACTTCACGACCGCCGACTTCCTGTTCCGTCCCGGCACCGACGCCGACAGCGACGAGTTCCAGACGATCAGCGAGGAGCTGCGTCTGTCCGGCAAGGTCGACCGCCTCGATTACACCGTCGGCGCCTTCTACAGCCACGAGCACCTGCGCTCGAACTTCAACCTGCTGTTCGGCCCGGCCTTCACGCCCTACATCAACGCCCTGCTGCAGGGCGTCCCCGGCGCGTTCGGCGCGGCCCAGCCGGCCAACACGGGCGACTTCGACCGCTATCGCCAGGATGACGACACCTTCGCCGTCTTCACCAACGACACCTTCCACATCACCTCGAAGCTGGACTTCAACGCCGGCTTCCGCTTCACGCACGACGAGAAGGACCTGAACAGCCTTCAGACCAACACGGGCGGCGGCGCGCTCTGCGGGCGCGTCAACGGCGTGATCGGCACCCTGCCGGCGGCCACCCAGGCGGCGCTGGGCGTCGTCGACGCGGTGAGCTGCCTTCCCGTGCTGAGCCCGGGCTTCAACAACTTCGCCAACCATCAGTCGGAGACGGAGAACGAAGCGTCGGGCACGGCGAAGCTCAGCTACCGCTTCAACCCCGAGCTCCTGGTCTACGGCTCCTACGCGCGCGGCTACAAGGCGGGTGGCTTCAACCTCGACCGCACCGAGTGCACCGTCGGCGCGCCGGGCTGCGCGCCCGGCTCTGCGGCGGTCAACACGCCGCTCACCAACACCCGCTTCGCGCCGGAGTTCGTGGACAGCTACGAGCTGGGCGCCAAGTCGACGCTGCTGAACCGCAAGCTGCTCCTCAACGGCACCCTATTCCGCCAGGAGTTCGACAACTTCCAGTTCAACACCTTCAACGGCCTGATCTTCGTGGTCGTGTCGGTGCCGGAGGTGGTCAGCCAGGGCCTGGACACCGACTTCGTCTGGTTCCCGATCCGCGACATGTCGATCCAGGGCGGCCTGACGATCGCCGACACCCGGTTCCAGAACAAGGACCTCGGCATCCTGCAGACGGCGGGCTACCAGGGTTCGGGCGGCTCGCGCCTGCCGCTGGCGCCGCTGTACTCGGCCTCGTTCTCGGCCACCTACACGCATGACCTGTTCGGCGACTTCCGCGTCCGCGGCAACGCCGGCGTGAAGTTCTCCTCAGCGTACAACACGGGCTCGGACGAGGATCCTGGCAAGCGCCAGGGCGACTACGCGCTGGTCAACGCGCGCATCTCCTTCTTCCCGCGCAACGAGCGCTACTCGCTCGAGCTCTGGGCCGAGAACCTGTTCGACAAGGACTATCGCCAGGTGGTGTTCGA
Source organism: uncultured Caulobacteraceae bacterium (assembly GCA_964242895.1). Lineage (GTDB taxonomy): Bacteria > Pseudomonadota > Alphaproteobacteria > Caulobacterales > Caulobacteraceae > JASLDZ01. The sequence continues at coordinate 61,587 of CAXTBN010000001.1, forward strand.
CGCGCCGTTCCAGAACGCGCCGACCAACGCCACCGGCGTGCTGGACGGCTTCCTCGGCCAGCCCCGCACCTACGGCGTGACGCTCCGCGCCAAGTTCTAGTCCTCGCGGCCCTCCCTCGCCCACCTGGGCGGGGGAGGCGCCTCGGAGCGCGGCGAGTTCGTCGTCCCGCGCTCCGCCTAGCTGATCCCGGTGTCCCCGGCGCTCGGCGAAGCTCGGCCTCACAGCCGCGGTCCGGCGACGGTGAGGTCGGACATGGACGGGGAGCGCTTCGGGCGCGGGCGCGCGCCGGAGCGCAGGATGGCTCAGCTCCGCTCCCCGGAGGGCGAAACGGGACGAAACGGGTCATCACGGGGCGCCTCGCCCCATCGACAGTCCCGCCGGGACCTGTTCTGCTGACGTTCCCGCCGCCGGACGTATCGGCGGCCCGCCGGTGGATGCGCGTGCCCGACGCCGATCGCTTGGAGACCTGGGCTTCGATCGCCGCCCATCTCGATCGGGATGTGCGGACGGCCAAGCGCTACGAACTCGAGCGCGGCATGCCCGTCCGGCGCATGCCGGGCGGCGGCAAGGCCCGCGTCTACGCCTTCCGCCACGAGTTGGACGCCTGGCGCTCCGGCGTGCTGGAGGAGCCTGCGCCGCCCCCCGCCGAGGCCGCACCCACGTCGCTGGTCTCCGTCCCGCTCCGGCCTCGCTTCGGCTGGCGGGGACGGGGCTGGGCGGTCGGGGCGCTCGGGCTGGCCGCCGCCGTCGTCGCGGCGGCGGCGCTGCTGGCGCGGTCCGGTCCTTCGCGGGCCGGCCCGACGGCGGTGGTGGTGGCCGCGCTGCAGAACGACACGGGCGAGACCGTGTTCGACCGGCTGATCCCCCGCCTGCTGCAGATCGACCTGACCCAGTCGCCGCAGCTGCAGGTGGCCGGCGACGCCAAGGTGTCACAGGCGCTCGCCCTGATGGAGCGCCCGCGCGACGCCGCGCTCACCCCCGCCCTGGCGCGCGAAATCTGCGCGCGGGGCAACGGCGGCGTGGTCATGGCCCCGGGCGCGGCGAAGCTGGGCGACCGCTACGTGCTGACGCTGACCGCCTCCGACTGCGTGAGCGGCCGCGTCCTGTCCGACGGGCGCGAGGTGGTCGCCGCCAAGGAGGCCATGCCGCAAGCGCTGGACCGGCTGGTGGCCGAGACGCGCCGCAGGCTCGGCGAGAGCCGCGCCTCCATCGCGCGGCTCGGCGTGCCGCTGCTCCCGGCGCGCACCGCCTCCTTCGACGCCCTGCGCGCCTACTCGGAGGCCGTGTGGCTCTCGGAGCACGCCAAGGACGTGGAGGCCGTGCCGCTGTACCGCCGCGCCATCGACCTCGACGGCGGCTTCGGTCTGGCCTGGCTCGGGCTGGCGGAGACCTTCTTTCACGCGCGGCAGTGGCGCGAGGACGCGGAGGCGATGACCCACGCCTACGCCCTGCGCGGCTCCATGTCGGAGCGCGAGCAGCTTTTCACGGCCTATCGCTACCACAGCGTGGTCGAGCGGGATCTGGTGGCGGCGCTGGACAGCCTGAAGACGCTGGCGCTCATCTACCCGGGCGACGCCTCCGTCCTGAACAGCCTGTCGTCCCTGCAGTTCGACCTGGGCGGGTACGACGACGCGATCGCCGACGCCGAGCGCGCGAGGCGCGCCGATCCCCGCTCCACGGCGGCCTGGTTCAACCTGATGCGTGCGCTGACGCGCAGCGGCCACGCCGCGCGCGCCAAGACGCTCGGCGAGGAGGCCGCGAAGGCCGGTCTGGTGGACAGCCGGGTGCACGAGCAGCGCATCCTCGCCGCCATCGAGCTGGGCGACGCCGCGCAGGCGAAACGGCTGCTGGACGCGGCGATCGGCACGCCGTTGGAGCGCGACGCGTCGCTGCAGTACAGCTCCTTGTTCGGCGACGGCCGGGGTCGCGAGTTCGACGCTCTGGTGGACCGCGCCGACGTGCTCGGTCGTCGGCAGGGGTTGCGGATGGATTGGCCCGCCGTCGCGGCCGCCCTGGCCGACATGGGAGCCGACGACCTCGCCCGTCATCGGCTCGCCCTGGTCGAGACCGACCTGCGCGTGGGCAAGACCCACCGCGCCCAAGCCCTGGTCGGCGATGTCGCGCAGACGGAGGCCGACCTGGCGCGCGACGAGGCGCGCTGGCCCAAGGACACGCTGCGCAACGCCGAGTATGGGCCGGAGGCGCGTGCGGTCCTGGCGCTGCGGCGCGGCGATCCGCAGGCCGCCGTGCGCGCCACCAGCGCGCCCGACCCGTACGAGTGGCGCACGCTGGAGTTCCCCTACGTCCGTGCGCTGGCGCTGCTGGCGGCGGGCGACGGTCCGGCGGCCGCTGCCGAGTTCCGCGCCGTGCTGGCGCACCCGGGCTGGAGCAACTGGCCGCAGTACGGCCTGTCGCACCTGGGGCTCGCCCGCGCCCTGCGGCTGCAACACGACGCCGCCGGCGCCCGGCGCGAGTACGACGTGTTCCTGCGCGCGTGGCGTCTCGCCGATCCCGACCTGCCGCAGCCGCGCCAGGCTGTCGCCGAGCGCGCCGCCTTGTCCGCCGGCATTTGAGGCGGCTGTACCGGCCGTAGGCGCCGCTGCGGCGCTGCGGAACTTCAGGGCGGCCCCGGCGTAGAGCGCGGGGTCTCGGAGAAGCTGGAATGTCGGCACGCGCCATGGAGCCGAGGGCGACGGGAGTTTCGCTGCACGGCCGGCTGGCGCCGCTGGGCGCGGGCCTGCTGATCGCCGCCTTCTTCACCGACCTGCTCTACTGGCGCACGGTGCAGGTGCAGTGGGAGACCTTCTCCGTGTGGCTGATCACCGGCGGCCTGCTGCTGGCCGCCCTGTCCGCGCTGGCGCTGGTCGCCGACGTGCTGCTGCGGCGTGACCTGCAGATCTCCGCCCCGCGCTTTGCTCTGTTCGCCGCGGCGGCCGTGCTGTCGATCCTCAACGTGTTCGTGCACAGCCGCGACGGCTACACGGCCGTGGTGCCCTCCGGCCTCGCGCTGTCCGCGGCGGTGGCGCTGATCCTGGCCGTGGTGGGGATCGGCGGCTGGGACGTCCTGCGGCCGGCCTCGATGGGAAAGCACTGAGCATGCGTCCGACGACCCCCTCCACCTCGGCGCTCGTGCGCGGCGCCGCGGTCGCGGCGCTCGCCCTGGCCGCCGCCGCCTGCCAGCGGCAGGGCGGCTCCCCGGCCGTGCAGTACGGGGCGGCGCCTCAACTCCCCGAGCCGCATCAGTACCTCCTGCCGCCCATGCACATCGCGCCCGTGGCGGAGTGGGGCGCCGCGACGCCCACCGTGTCTGCAGGCCTCAAGGTCGAGGCGGTGGCGACCGGCCTCAAGGGTCCGCGCTTCGTCTACCCGCTGCCGAACGGCGACGTGCTGGTGGTGGAGACGGGAGGGCCCAAGGCGCCGGTCAACCGTCCCAAGGATTGGGTGATGGGCTTCATCGAGGGCTTTGCGGGCAAGAAGACCAGCAAGCCGTCCAACCGCATCGTCCTGTTGCGCGACACGAACGGCGACGGCCGGCCCGGCCTGCGCACCGTGCTCATAGATCACCTGAACTCGCCGTTCGGCGTGACCCTGGTCGGGAACGACCTTTACGTGGCCGATACGGACGCCCTGCTGCGCTTTCCTTACCAGCCGGGGCAGACGCAGATCACCGCCAGGCCCGAGATCGTGACCGAGCTGCCCGGCGGCCCCATCGACCACCACTGGACCAAGAGCTTGGCGGCCAGCGCCGACGGCTCGAAGCTGTACGTGGGCGTCGGCTCCAACAGCAACATCGCCGAGAACGGGCTGGAGGCGGAGAAGGATCGCGCCGCCGTGTGGGAGATCGACCGCGCCACGGGGCTGAAGCGCATCTACGCCGGCGGACTGCGCAACGCGGCGGGCCTGGCCGTGCAGCCCGGCTCGGGGCGGCTGTGGGCCGTGGTCAACGAGCGCGACGAGCTCGGGCCCGACCTGGTGCCGGACTACCTGACGTCGGTGCGGGAGCACGGGTTCTACGGCTGGCCGTTCAGCTACTACGGCCGCCACCTCGACCCCCGCGTCCGTCCCCAGCGGCCGGACCTGGTGGCGCGCGCCATCGTCCCCGACTACGCCCTCAGCTCGCACGTGGCGCCCCTCGGGCTGGCCTTCTCGGACGCATCCAGCCTGTCGGCGGCGTACCGCTCCGGCGTCTTCATCGGCGAGCATGGCAGCTGGGACCGCACGCCTCTCAACGGCTACAAGGTGGTCTATGTGCCGTTCAGCGGCGGCCGGCCGAGCGGTCCGCCGCAGGACCTCGTGACCGGCTTCCTCGACGCCCACCAGCACGCCCGCGGGCGGCCGGTCGGCGTGGCGGTGGACCGCACGGGCGCGCTCCTGATCGCAGACGACCTCGGCAAGACCGTGTGGCGCGTGTCCGCGGCCGCGGGCGCCGCCGTGACGGCGCAGGCGCCGCGCCCGGCCGGGACCACCCGGCCGGGCTGACGCTCACACCGGTCGGCCGGTCACGATGTCCGGCGGAAGCCGCGTCTGCTCCAGTCCGCCGCGCCTTCAGGCGCTCATGGGTCCGACCGGACCGACAGGATCTCCAGGAGGTCCGGTCCGAGCCGCGCTTCATCGCCCGCCGCCTTGCCCAGGAGCGCGTGCGCGAGAGGCGAGACGTACGACACGCGCCCCGACGCCGGGTCGGCCTCGTCCTCGCCGACGATGCGGAACACCTGCCGGCGTCCGTCGGGCCGTTCGAAGGCGACCTCCGAGCCGAATTGCACGACGTCGCGGGCGGGGTCGGCCGGGGTGAGCTGCGCGGACGCGCGTCGGGCGGCGTAGTAGCGCAGGTCGCGCGTGGCCCTGGCCATGGCGGTGCGGTCCGCGTGGACGTTGCCCTGCGCCTGCGCGGCGGTGTAGGCGTCGCGCGCCCGGGCCAGCGCCGCGTCCAGCGCGGCCAGCCCGGAGGCGGTGACGAGGTTGGGATGCGGCGAGATCGGGCGGTCGGGCAGGTGCGCCGCCGTCGCCTCGCTGTCCTCTTCCCGTGTGAATGCGACGCTCATGATGGGATAGAGCACCTCTCGGCGCGCCCCGTTCCGGTCGCGCCGGACTCAGCGCGAGACCCGCATGACCGCCCGCTCCGTCGCCCGCTGGCTCCTGATCGCCGTCTACGTGGCCATCGGCCTCGTGCACCTCCTGCGCACGGACGCCATGCTGCCCATCATGCCGGCGTGGGTCCCGTGGCCGCGGCAGGTGATCCTGGCGACGGGGGCCTGCGAGCTCCTGGGCGCCGCCGGCTTGGCGCTCCCTCCGCTGCGTCGGCTCGCGGGGATCATGCTGGCGCTCTACGCGGTGTGCGTGTTCCCGGCGAACGTCCACCACGCCCTGGACCACGTGGCGGTCGGGGGCCTGCCCTCGAGCTGGTGGTACCATGGGCCGCGGCTGCTGTTTCAGCCCGTGTTCGTATGGTGGGCGCTCTGGGCGGGCGAGGTCATCGACTGGCCCTTCAAAAGGCGGCCCTGATGTCCTGGCCTCCCGGATCGGCGGGGCGGCGCGCCCGTCAGGGTTTCAGGTGCTCGTCGAACCAGGCGACGGTCCGGGTCAGGGCGTCGATCTGGTTCTCGCGCTTCACGAAGCCGTGGCCCTCGTTCGGGTAGAAGTGGGCGTCCACCGTGCGCCCGTCCGCCTTCAGCACGGCCACCACCTGCTCGGCCTGTCCACGGGGCACGCGGATGTCGTTGTCGCCCTGAAGCACCAGGAGCGGCGCCTTCGCCTGGTGCATGTAGGTGAGCGGGCTCGAGGCGCGGTAGACGGCCGCGTCCGTGTCGGGGTCGCCCAGCAGGCCGCGCTGGTACTGCTGCAGGGTCGGCGCCTCGGTCCGGTACATGGTGGCCCAGTCGATGATGCCGTACTCCTCGACGCCTGCGGCCCACACGTCCGGCGTCTTGGCGACGGCCATCAGCGTCATGTAGCCGCCGTACGAGCCGCCCGTGATCCCGATCCGCTTGGCGTCGACGTAGCCGGTGGAGACCAGGAACCGCGCGCCGGCCACCTCGTCCGCCAGGTCGCCGCCGCCCAGGTCGCGGCGGTTGGCGTCCTGGAAGGCGCGTCCGTAGCCGGTGGAGCCGCGCGGGTTGGGCGCCAGCACGAGGTAGCCGCGCGAGGCGAGCGCGATGGCGGTGCGGTTGAAGCTGTCCAGGGTCTGGCCGGTCGGCCCGCCGTGGGGCAGCACCACCGCCGCGTTGCGGCCGTCGCGGGCGAGGTTGAAGGGCGTCCACAGGAGCGCGCTGACCACCGTGCCGTCGGCGCTGGCGTAGTGCACCACCTGCGACGGCGGCAGGCGCTCGGGCGCGATGGAGGCCAGGCCGAGCCGCGTCAGCGGCGTCGCGCGCCCCGCCTCCAGGTCCACCGTCCAGTAGTCGAACGGCGTGGTCCCCGCCTGGTGCGTGACCAGTATGCGCCGGCCGTCGGGCGAGAAGCTCGCCAGGCCCGCCGAGGCCTCCTCGTTCACGCCCGGCGGCAGGGGCAGGTCGCGTGCGGCGTGGGTCGCGAGGTCGTAGATGTAGAGGGCCTGGCGTCCGTCCACGTTGCGGGTGAACAGCAGGGTGCGGCCGTCGGGCGACATGCCGCCGCTGCGCTGCTCCCACGCGTCCGGCATCACCGGCGTGATCGTGCGGGCGGCGACGTCCAGCACCGCAGCTTGGTTCGCGCCCGTGGCCGACTCCACGGTCAGCGCCACGCGGCGGCCGTCGGGTGAGACGGCCGAGGCGACGCGCAGGCCGCCGTCGTCGGGCGTTAGCGCGGTGGCCGCGCCGCTGGCCACGTCGATCGCATAGACCGTGCCGTGCGTGCGGTTGAAGTCGGCGCGGTTGGCGATCAGCGTCCGCCCGTCGGCGGTGAAGCCCACGCCGTTCCACGTGCGGTCGGGCGCGGTCTCGTGGGTGAGGACGCGCACGACGCGGGTCTGCAGGTCCATCACCGCGATGTCGGTGGAGGGGGCCGTCTTGGGCCGGCGGTCGAAGGTGAGCATCCGCCCGTCGCGGCTGACGATGGGACCCGTCTCGCTCACGTCCGGCGTGTCGGTGAGGTTCACCGCGGGACCGCCCGCCAGCGGGACGGCCCACAGGTCGTAGATCTCGGCGCCCGCGCGGTCGCTCTCGAAGATCACCCGCCCACCGGCCGTGACCGCGATGCCGGACTGCCGGTCGTCGGACTGCGTCAGCTGCAGGGGGAAGCCGCCGGCCGCGGGCATGGTCCAGAGGTTGAAGCGCCCGGTGAGGTTGGTCGACATGACCACGCTGCGGCCGTCCGCCGACCAGGTCGCGTCCTGCCCGCCGCGCACGTAGGAGAGGTCGGCGATCGGCGTCGGCGTGACGCCGGCGAGCGGGGTCGACACGACGCTTCGCGGATCGGTCAGCGGACGGGGCGGCGGCCCGGTGAGCACGGGCGCGGCATGCGCCGCCAGCGCCGTGGCGAGGAGGACGGCCGCGCCGCCCAGTCGAACCCGAACCGTGCGCATCGCCGTCCCCGCCCACCCGTCGCAGAGGGCGAGCATGCCTCCCCCGCGTCCATCCGCAAGGGGGTCCGTCGCCCGGGCTGGACAAGGCGGCCGCGATCCGGACCTGATCGGCGCCATGGCTCTCCCGCGTGTCGCGCTCCTCCTGGTCCTGGCCGTCGCTCTGCTCCCGCGGCCGGGGCGGGCGCAGCCGGCCGGCGATCCCGTTTTCGCCGCCCATGTAAAGGCCTGGACCACCAAGCCGGAGTTCACGAGCCCTCTGGTCGACCACCTGCCCGCCGGCGGCGCCGCGCCCTCGCCCCGCGACGTGCTGGGCCACGACATCGGCGCGCCGCGCGTGCTCGACCACTACGCCGATCTGCTGAAGTACTACCGCGCGTTGGCCGCCAAGTCCGGGCGCGTGCGGATCGTCGACACGGGCCTGACTGAGGAAGGGCGGCCCACGGTGGTGGTGATGATCTCGTCCGAGGAGAACATCGCCCACCTCGACGAGAACAGGCGCAACCTCCAGCGCCTGGGCGATCCGCGCGGCCTGTCGGAGACCGACGCGCAGGCGCTGATCGCGCGCACCAAGCCCATCTACCTCGCGCTGGGCGGCCTCCACAGCGCCGAGACCGGCCCGCCCGAGATGCTGATGGAGCTCGCCTTCCGCCTCGTGACGGAGGACAGCCCGCTCATCCGCCAGATCCGCGACAGGGTGGTCGTGGGGATCAACCCGGCGTCGGATCCCGACGGGCGCGACCGCTACACGGACTGGTACTACAAGAACAAGATCGACGACACGGACGACCTAGACCCGGTGCCGGGCGCGCCCTACTGGGGCAAGTACATCTTCCATGACAACAACCGCGACATCAACTACACCGGCCTGAGCGCCCAGAACCTGCTGAAATTCTACCTCGACTGGCGGCCGCCCGTGATCCACGACCTACACGAGTCGGTGCCGTTCCTCTACATCTTCAGCGGCCAGCCGCCGCAGAACCCCGGCCTCGACCCCATCCTGTACAGCGAGCTGCCCTGGTTCTCGAACTTCGAGATGGCGCAGCTGAAGAAGTACGGCATGCCGGGCGTGTGGGACCACGGCTATGTCGACGCCTGGTCGCCGGGCTACGTCGCCTTCATGTCGTCCAACCACAACGGGCTGGTCCGCTTCTACGAGACCTTCGGCAACGGCGGCGCCACCACCGAGCTGCGCCACGTCAAACCGGTGGCCGGGCCGGGCCAGGACTTCCATCTCGGCGATCAGACCCGGCGCGAATGGTACCGCCCCGACCCGCCGTACGAGACGGTGGAGTGGTCCATGCGCGACAACACCAACTACATGGAGACGGGCCTGCTCACCGCCCTGCAGACCGCCTCCACCTTCCCGCAGGAGTTGGTCGAGAACTTCTACCGCAAGAGCCGCAACGCGGTGGAGGACGGGCGCAAGACGGCGCCCTACGCCTTCCTGATCCCGGGCGACCAGCCGGACATGACGCGCGCGGCGTTGCTGGTGAACCTGCTCCGCCGGCAGGGGATCGAGGTCGGCCGCACCACCGCGCCCGTCACGCTGAAGGAGGGGACCTTCCCGGCGGGCTCGCTGATCGTCAAGCGTGACCAGCCCTATGGCCGCCTCGCCAAGATCCTGCTGGAGAAGCAGGACTTCCCCGACCCCAAGCTGCGCACCTATGACGACTCGGCCTGGACCATGGGCCTGATGGCGCACGTGAAGGTCACGGCGAGCGCCGACCTCAAGGCGCTGGACGTGGCCGCGGAGCCGGTGGACCGCTTCGAGCCGCAGGGCGCCGCTGCGCCCACCGGGGCGAAGGCCTACGCGGTGCCGGACAACGGCTCCATCAACCTCGCGACCCTGCGCTACACCTTGAGGGACGCCGCGATCCGCATCGCCGAGCGCCCGTTCGCCGCGGGCGGCCGCACCCTTCCGCGCGGCTCCTTCATCTTCGAGGCGCGCAGCTACGACCGGCTCAAGGCGGCCGCGGCGCCGCTGGGCCTGGACGTGGTCGCGCTCGACGGGGCGGTGGACGTCCCGACGCACCCGGCGGCGCTGCCGCGGCTGGCCGTGTACAGCACCTGGGGTTCGACGCAGAACGTCGGCTGGGTCCGCTACGCCTTCGACCAGTTCAAGACGCCGTACGACCTGATTTTCAAGGACGAGGTGAAGCGGGGGGCCCTGCATAAGCGCTACGACGTCATCGTCGTGCCCAGCCAAGGGCGGTCGAGCAAGGCGTTCGTGTTCGACATCCCGGAGCGTGGCAAGCCGCTGTCCTATGAGAAGTCGGCGCAGTTCAAATTCCTGGGCGACTACGGTTCCTCTCCGGACATCCGCGGCGGCCTGGGGCTCGCCGGCGTGGAGGAGCTGCGCCGGTTCGTGGCCGACGGCGGCGTGCTCATCACCCTGGGCGACTCCAGCGCCGTGCCCGCCGACTACGGACTGGCGCCCGAGGTGGAGGCGGGGCGGCCCTCCGCCGCGTTCTACGCGCCCGGCCCAATCGTCAACGCCGAGGTGGCCGCGCCGGAGAACCCGATCTTCTACGGCTACACCGAACGCACCCTGCCGGTGCGCTGGGCCAGCAACGCGCTCCTGTCCCTGCCGGCGCGCGACCGGGGCATGGTGCTGATGACCTTCCCGGGCGGCGCGAAGAACGTGCTGAGCGGGCTGATGACGGCGCCCGACGAGATCAAGGACCGTCCCGCCATCGTCCAGGAAGCTGTGGGCCGCGGCCGCATCGTCATGTTCGCCACCAACCCGGTCTACCGCTGGCAGAACTTCGGCGAGTTCCGGATGCTGTACAACGCCTTGTTCAACTACGACCATCTCGACCTGGGCGCGCCGACGAACGTCGTCCCCGCGCCGGCGCCGGCTGAGCACGCGGACCCGAGCTGACGGAGGCGCGGCGGACGAGCGGCGTCGAGGGCGTCCGCTCCGCGGCGGCGGCGCTCACGAGCTGGAAACCGCGGGCGGGCAAGGTCCCGGCCGTGGCCGCCCCGCCGCCAGAGTGGATCGCCGCCGCACAGCGCGCGACGCTGCGGCTGCGCGCCACCACGCACCGGTCGCGCGGGGCGTCGCACCACGTCTACATCGCCCTGCTCGAGGATCGCCGCCGCGCCTGCAGGTGGGGCCTCTACGTGGGGGAGAGCTCCCGCGATCCCGACATGCGCTTCGACCAGCACATGACGGGCTACAAGGCGAGCCGCCACGTCCACCGGTTCGGCGTCCGCCTGCTGCCCGAGTTCGTGGCGCACCTGAACCCCCTGCGGCGCTGGGAGGCGGTGGACCTCGAAGCGGCCCTCGCCGACGAACTCACCCGGGCGGGCATCGAGTGGGTCGCCGGAGGCCACTGACGCACAGGCGGCGACGGCAGGTTCCGGAGCAGCGGAAGGGCGGTCTGGAGGTCGTAGCTCACCGACCATGTGCAGGGCGCTATCCGACGGTCGGCTCCGCCGGGCCGGCGCGAGCACGAGCTGAGCCCCGGCGCTGCTCAACCGCAGGGAGAACCTGGGTTAACGCCGTCCGCCCACGAAGCTGTTCTATGTGCGTCTCAGTACGGCAGGGGTGATGCGGCTTGGAGCACGGTGTTGAGGCTCGGTTCAGGTCCGACCTCGTCGGACATGTGCCCCGCCTGAGGGCGTTCGCGCGCTCCCTCGCCGGCGATCACGCCTCGGGCGAGGACCTCGCCCAGGAGACCGTGATGCGCGCCTGGCGCGCGCGCGACAGCTTCACGCCCGGCACCAACATGACGGCGTGGCTGTTCCGCATCCTGCGCAACCAGCACATCTCGCGCCTGCGCCGGTCCCGGCAGGCGTTGGAGGAGGACCTGGAGCTCACGTCGTGGCGCCTGGCGGCCCCGGACGATCCCTCGGCCGGCGTGTCGCTGAACGACCTGCGCCAAGCCATGAACCACCTGCCGCCCGAGCAGCGCGAGGCGCTGGTGCTCGTGGGGGCGGCCGGGTGGAGCTACGATGAGGCGGCCGCCTACGCCGAATGCCCGCTCGGCACCATGAAGAGCCGCGTGTTCAGGGCCCGGCGGGCGCTGGCGATCCTCATCGAGGAAGGACGGGTGCTGCGCGACACGGTGCGCGCCGGCGACGCCATGGGGAAGCTCCTGCGCCGCGCCGCGCTGGCCGAGACGGCGCGGGACGCCGTCGTCCCGCAGGGCGTCTGACGCACTCGGCGAAGGCGTCAGGCGTGCGCCGGCAGCCAGGACAGGTCGCGCCGGACCTTGCGGCGCGGCAGCGCCGCCGCGCGACGCAGGGCCTCCGGATCCACCAACTCGATGGTGCGGCCCCGACGCCGGATGCGGCCGTCGCGCTCGAGCCGTCGCATGACCCGGCTGACGTGGACCGAGGTCAGGCCGAGGACGTCGCCGATCTGCGGCTGCGTCATGGGCAGGTCGAGCACCGCCGCCTCGTCCGCCGGCTGCGCCGCGCACAGGCGGTCGTGCAGGTGGACCAGGAGCGAGACCACGCGGCGCTCGGCGTCCATGCGGCCGAGCGAGGTGAGCCGGTCCATCAGGAGGACGCGCTCCTCCTGCGCCGCCAGGAACAGCACCGCGGCGAGCCGGGGCGCGGTCGCGAACACGTCGCCCAGGGCGGCCAGCGAGATCGGGCTGACGCGGGCGGAGGTGAGGGTGGTCAGCGTCTCGACCGGGCTCTCGTAGGGCAGGCTCGGCGCGCCCATGATGTCGCCCGGCAGGTGGACCTTCAGGATCTGCCGGCCGCCGTCGGGCAGGTCGACGCTGCTGAGCACCCAGCCCTCGTGCAGGAAGAAGGGCCCCGCCGCGTGGGCGTCCCCGGCGCCGCGGACGTCGCGCCCCGCGTCGAACCGCGCCGCGAGGCCCGCCAGCCGCGCGAGCGCGCCGGCCTCCGTGGCGTTCAGGTCGCCCAATGCGGAGAACCGGTGCGTGGGGACCGCAGACTGCAACTCGTCTCCCTCCCTGATCGCGGGGACGTCTCTCCGGACGGCTCGTTCCCTCTACGTGCGGCGTCGCGAGGCGGATGCGCGCGGGCGCGGCTTGGGCCGTCCTCGGCTCTGGTCTAGGGTCGCCGCATGCGTGCTGACCGCCTCGGCGAGCTCCTGGTCGGGGAGGGTCGCGTGTCCGCGCGCGACGTGACGGAGGCGCTGGCGCTGCAGGCGCAGACGGGCGCGCTGCTCGGCCAGGCGCTCGTGCGCGCCGGCGCGCTGTCCGAGGCCGACCTGCTCGCCACCCTGAGCCGCCAGCTGGAGCTGCCCGTGCAGACGGTCGCGGACCTGCCGCCGCCCGCGGCGGTGGCGAGCTTCATGGCCGAGACCGGGAGCGACCCGGGATGGTGGGCGGGCAAGGGCGCCGCCGCCTGGCGGACGGAGGCGGGCAGCCTCGTGTGCGCCGCCGTGCACCCGCTCGACCCCATGCTCGGCGAGACGCTGGAGGCCGCCGGCTCGGGCGGGGCGGAGCTGCGCCTGGCGCCCCGCGCCCTCGTCGACGCCCTGCTGCACGACGCCGGCCTCTCCGGGCCGGGCGTCGCCGCGGCGGCCGCGGGCGGCGACGCGTCGCGCCTCCGCGAGCTGGCGGAGGAGGCGCCCGTGATCGAGTTCGTGAACGGCGTCTTCGCCGAGGCCCTGCAGCGCCGCGCCAGCGACGTGCACATCGAGCCGCTGGAGGACCGCTTCGTCGTGCGCATGCGCGTCGACGGCATGCTCCACACCGTGCGCTCCGCCCCGCGCACCGGGTTCGACGCCGTGAGCTCGCGCATCAAGCTGCTGTCGGCCATGAACATCGGCGAGCGCCGCCTGCCGCAGGACGGCCGGCAGGCCGTGCGCGTGGCCGGGCAGGAGGTCGACCTACGCGTCTCCTCGCTTCCGACCGCCTGGGGCGAGTCGATGGTGATGCGCCTGCTCGGCAAGTCCACGCGCCTGCCGCAACTGGCCGAGCTCGGCCTCGCGCCCGACGACGTGGCGCGCCTGCGCGCCGTAGCGGCGCAGCCCAACGGCGTGCTGCTGCTCACCGGACCGACGGGCTCGGGCAAGACCACCACCATCTACCGCCTGCTGAGCGAGCTGAACGACGGCCGGCGCAAGATCGTGACCGTCGAGGACCCGGTCGAGTTCGAGCTGCCTGGCGTGCAGCAGGTGCGCGTGCGCACCGACATCGGCCTGAGCTTCTCCGCCGCGCTGCGCTCCATCCTGCGCCAGGACCCCGACGTGATCATGGTGGGCGAGATCCGCGATCCGGAGACGGCGCGCATCGCCGTGCAGGCGGCGCTGACCGGCCACCTCGTCATCTCCACCCTGCACACCAACGGTGCGCTCGCCAGCGTCGGCCGCCTGCTCGACCTGGAGGTGGAGGGCTACCTACTCTCCGACGTGCTGCGCGGCCTGGCGGCGCAGCGGCTGGTGCGGAAGCTCTGCGACACCTGCGCGCAACCCGCCTCGCCCGAGCGGGCGGCCGCCTACGAGCTCGCGCTGCCGCCCACCGTCGCGGCGCGCACCTTGTCCGAGCCGGCGCGCTGGCGCGAGGCGTGCGGCTGCGCCGCGTGCAGCGGCTCGGGCTACCAGGGGCGGCTCGGCGTGTTCGAGGTCGCGCCCGTCGGCGGGGAGCTCGCCGCGCGCGTGCGGCGCAACGCCGGCGGCCCGTCGCTGCTGGAGGCTGCGCGCGCGGAGGGCTTCGTCACCCTGTTCGAGGACGCGCTCCTCAAGGCGCGCGCCGGCCTGACCACCGCGGCCGAGGTTCACCGCGTCGTCGGTGTCGCCGAGCCGGAGGAGGAGCGGGTCGCGCCGCTCGCCGCCGAGTGAGCGACCTCGCCGCCCGCTCCTGGCGCTTCACCGCCGTCGGCGCCGACGGCCGCCGCGTGCGCGACACGGTGGACGCCGCCGACGCCGCCGGCGCCGCCCGCGCCCTGGCCGCGCGCGGGCTCACGCCCTTGTCGCTGGACGAGGCGCACGCCGCCGCGGCGACGGGCGGCGGCGCGGCGCGCGCCTTCCGCTTCGCCGACCGGGTGCTGGTGCTGCGCCAGCTCGCCCTGATGCTGGAGGCGGGCGTCGACCTGCTGGAGGCCGTGCGCACCGTCGCGGCGGGGCTGGAGAGTGGTCGCGGCCGCGCGCAGCTGGAGGCCGCCGCCGGCGCGCTGACCCGCGGCGAGCCGCTGGCCGAGTCGCTGGAGACGCATGCCCCGGGCTTCCCCCTCTACGTCTACGCCATGACGCGCGTGGGCGAGCGCACCGGCAGCGTCGGTGAGGTGATGGGCGAGGCCGCCGAGCAGATGGCCTACGAGGACCGGCTGCGCCGCGACGTGGTCAACTCGCTCACCTACCCGGCCTTCCTGCTGTGCGCGGGGTTCACGGCGGTGATGTTCATCTTCACGCAGGTGGTGCCGCGCTTCGCCGCCATGATCGGCGACGAGCGGCGCGAGACCCTGCCCTTCGCCTCCCGCGCCATCCTGGAGGTCGGCCTGTGGGCCGACGCGCACATCGCCTGGGTGCTGGCGGGCGCGGCGGCGCTGGTGATCGGCGCGGTGGCGGCGGGGGCCGACGCGGGGCTGCGCGCCTCGGTGTACGGCGTCGCGCGGCGGGCGCCGCTGGTTGGCGTGGTGCTGCGCGCCCGCGAGACAGTGGGCTGGGCGCGGCTGCTGGCCTTCTCCCTCGACCACGGCGTGCAGCTCCTGGACGCCTCGGCGCTGGCGCGCGCCGCCACGCCGCCCGGGCCCTTCCGCGACGGCCTGGAGCGCGCGGAGGGCGACCTGCGCGCCGGCTTCGCCCTGGACGCCGCGCTCGCCCGCCACACGCCGCTGACGCGCATGGACCTGTCGCTGCTCGGCGCGGGGCAGAAGTCGGGCGCCCTGCCGCGCATGCTGGGCTTCCTGGCGCAGGGCTACGACGCGCGGCTGCGTGACACGCTCAAGCGCATGACCGCCCTGATCGAGCCCCTGGCGATCGGGGCCATCTCCATCCTGGTGGGCGCGGTGGCCCTGTCGCTCGTGCTGGCGCTGTCCAGCGTCTACGAGAACATCGGCTGAGCCCCACGGGCGCGATCGCCGGCGCGGCCGCGTGCGCCGGCTGGGCGGCCGTGCTGACCTGGGCGCCGCGCGGACTCGCCGGGACGCGCCGGCCCTGGCCCGCGGGGCTCGGCGCCACGGCCGCCGTCCTGCTCGCTTGCGGCGCCCTCGCGCTCGCGGCCGGCTCCGGTGCTGACGCGGCCCGGATCGAGCGCGCCCTGCTGGTGCAGACCGCCGTCGCCCTGGCCGCGTTCGACGCGCGCCACCTGCTCATCCCCGACCTGTTCAGCGCCGTTTTCGCCCTGGCCGGGCTGGCGGGGCCCCTCTCGCCGGGGCTCGCCGTCGCGCTGGCGGGAGCGGCCGTCGGTGCGGGCCTGACCGCCCTCGTGCGTGCGGCGGCAGGACGGGCGCTCGGGCGCGAGGCGATGGGCTGGGGCGACGTGAAGCTCGCCGCCGGACTGGGCGCTGTGCTCGGGCCCGTGTCCCTGCTGTGGGCGCTCGCCGTCGCCGCGGGGCTCGGCGCGGCCGTCGGGCTGATCCAGCGCCGGCGGAGCGGCCCGGAGCGCGTGCCCCTGGGCGCCCTGCTCGCGCCTGTGGGCGTCGCCTGCCTGTGGCTCGGGCCGCCCGGGTGAGGCGCGAGGGCTTCAGCCTGATCGAGGCGCTGGTCGCGCTGGCGATCGCGTCGGTGTGCCTGCTCGCGCTGTTCGGGCTGCAGCGCCAGCTGATCTCGGCCCAGCGCCGCTACGAGGCGGCCGTGGCGCGGTCGGAGGCGCAACGCAACGTGATGGCGCTGATCCGCGACCTCAACCCGGAGGCGCAGCCGGAGGGCGCCACCGCCCTGCCGGACGGTGAGCGCCTGTCGTGGACCAGCCGCCCCGTCTCGCCGCTGCGGCCCGCGCTCACCTTGAGCGGGAACGCCGGCCCCTATCTCGTCCGCCTGCACCTCGTGCAGGCCTCGCTCACCGACGCGGGCGGCGCGGTGAAGGGCGCGGTCAGCGTGGAGCGGACGGGCTGGCGGCCGGCTCCCCGGGGCGCACAGCCGCCGGCGGGAGCGGGGGCGGCGGCGCCCCCGCCGCCTTCCTTGCCCTGACGTCGGCGAGCGCGGCGTCGAGATCCGGCCCGCGCGGCTTGGCGGAGGGACCAGGGCCCAGGTTGAAGCCGGTGGCGATGGGCGACAGGGTGTAGCTCGCGCCCGTTCCCACGCGGAACGCGCGGTTGATCTCGCCCGAGAGGCCGCCGGCCACCGCCGTCATCTCGTCGGCGTCGTGGACGATGTGCGGGGTCAGCAGCACGACCAGCTCGTCCCGCTGGCCCGTGATGTCGTCGGTGCGGAACGCCAGCCCCAGGACCGGCACGTCCTTCAGGTACGGGATGCCGGAGTTGGCCTTGCTGTAGGTGCTGGAGATCAGCCCACCCAGCACCGCCGTCGCCCCGTCCTGCAGCGACAGCTCCGTGGCGATGGAGCGGTTCTGGATGGTGGGGCTGACGATGGCGGTGTTGGTGGAGGCCACGACGTTGGACACCTCCTGGCTGACCTCGATGTTGACCCGGTCCTCGCCGTAGATGGTCGGCTTCACGCGCAGGATCACGCCCGTCTGACGGTACTCGATGGACTGGATCACCTGGCTGACGCCGCCTGTCTGAATGGCGCCCGCCGCCTGGCTGGAGACGATGGGAATGTCGCTGCCCACCTGGATCTGCGCGTCGCCGCCGCTCTTGGCCACGATGCGCGGCTTGGACAGGATGTTGACCTTGTTGTTCGACGCGAAGGCGTTGAACTGCGCCTGCAGGCTCTGGATGCCGGGGATCAGCGTGTTGAGGTAGCCGAGCTTCAGCCCCTGCGGCTGCGCGGCGAGCCCTAGGTTGTTCAGCGTGCCGCCGTTGATCTGCTGGCCGCCGCCGAGCTCCGAGTGGTTGAAGAACCACTCCAGGCCGGTGGAGGTCTGGTCGTTGAGCGTCACCTCGGCGACGGTCACCTCGATCAGCACCTGCCGCGGCGGCGCGTCGAGCTGCTGCAACAGGTCGTGCAGCTGCGCGAACTGGGTGGCCGAGCCGGTGAACAGGATGCGGTTGCCGATCGGGTCCACCGCCAGCGAGCCGCCGCCGGGCAGGGCGCCCGAGCCCGAGCCACCGCCCTCGGAGAAGCCGGGGATGGTGGCGGGCACGCCGACGGGCGTCTGCGTGGAGCTTCCCAGCCCGCCGGTCGTGGTGGTCCCGCCCGTCGCGCCGCCCAGCGACGACAGGGACGAGGCGCCCGGCGACCCCGGCGAGCCCACCCCGACCGGGGCGATCGGGGTGAACGGCTGGGGCGACTGCCCGCGCGCCAGGGCGCCGAGCGAGGCCGCGTCGGTGTTGCGCACCACGTAGACGAAGGTGGAGCGCTGCTCGCCCACCGCGCTCGGCTGGTCGATCTTGGCGGCCCAGAACCGCACGCGCGCCATGACCTGCGGGTCGCCGGCGAAGGCGAGCACCTGGTTGGTCGTGGGCAGCGGCAGGATCATGATCCCGCGCGGCGTCGTGGGTGCGCCCGAGACGATGAAGCCTTCGGTGATGAGCGTGTCGGCCAGGGCGCGGGCGAACGCCTCGGCGCGCCAGTACACGGGTTCGATCCGCGCCACCTCCGCGCCGGCGAAGCGCGGCTGGTCGAGGGCGCCGATCATGTCCGCCGTGGCGGCCACGTCGCGCGCCGAGCCCGAGACCACCAGCGAGTTGGTGGCCGGCACGGGCGTGATGCGCACGGCGCGTGCGTTGGGGAACACGTCCTGCAGCAGCGGCTGCACCGCGCCGGCGTCCAGCGCGTAGAGCTGCACGATCTGAGTCGTCGAGCGCAGCCCGTCGGGCGTGGCCGTCGTCGCGTGGCCGCGCAGCACCTGGGCGCGCGCCGACAGGCTCGGCGCCTCGCGCACCTGCACCGCGCCGTTCTCGATGGACAGCACCAGGCCGTAGTCGCGCAGCGTCGCCGTGAGCAGCAGCAGGAAGGCTCGGCGCGAGGTGCGCGGCGCGGTGCGCAGCGAGATCACCTCCGTGCGCGCGCCCACCTCCGGGCCGAGCGCGTACGGCAGGTGCAGGATGTCGCCGAGCGCCGCGTTCAGGAACTGCGGCACGGGCTGGGGCGGCAGGGTCACGTCGACGGGCGTGTCGGGCAGGAGGCGCGCCACCTGCTCGGGCGTGGCGGCGGGCGGCGGCGTCAGGGCGGCGGCCTCGTTCCCGTCCGGGATCCGCAGCACCTCGGCCGCGCCGCCCGGCGGCAGGTTGGGACCACGGTCGGGCGCGGCGGCGGGCGGCCCGGCGTCGGCGCGCGTGGCCATGGGCGCGGCGAGCTGCGGGAAGCTGGCGCAGCCGGAGGCGAGCGCCGCCCCGGCGAGGCAGGCGGCGCGGCGGAGCGCCGGGCGGAGGAAGACGCGGAAGGGCAAGCGATGCAGTCCTGGACTCTAGCCTTTGAAGCCGCGGAAGAACTCGTCCGCGGTGGGCGCCTTGGAAGTCGGCGCGGAGGAACGGCGCGACGGGAGCGCCGCCGGAGCGAGGCCCGAAGCGGGCGCCGACATCCCTGTGCCCGACGAACCGGGCGCGAAGAAGGACACGTCCCGCCGGGCGTCGCCCTTGCGCAATACGGCGCCGGACCGGTTCACGGATGCAAGCGTCCAGCCCATGAAGCGGTCGCCATCGCGCAGCCGCCGGCCGCCGCCCGCCAGCACGAGGCTGAGGCGTCCCCCGTCGTCGGTCACCGCCGCGACCGAGCCGCGCAGCACCTCGTCCGCCCCCGGCGGGACGGGCGGAGGCGGAGGCGGGGGAAGCCGGATGTACTCGCGGCGTGGCGCCGCGGCGACGCGGGGCCCCGCGGCTCCGGGCGCCGGCGGCGGGGCCGATCCGGCCAGAAGCGCGGCCGAGACGGCGGCGCCCGCGGCGGAGGGGGAAAGCCGCAGGTCGGCGACCCGGAGAGGGTGAGCGGGGGCGACCACGGCCGGCGTCGCGGGCGCGAAGACCAGCCCGAGCATCAGGCACAGGAAGGCCGCCGACAGCACCAGGGCGATCCGGGCGGCCATCAGCCGGCGGTCTCGCGGTAGGGCGCCAGCAGCACCAGATGCAGCCGCGCGTCGCTCCCCTCGCCCTCGGTCGAGACGCGCTCCACCACCGCGCCCGGACGGTCCACGGCCACTCGCCGCGTCAGCGCCGCCAGGCTCGCCCAGGAGAAGGAGGAGATGACGTCCACGCGCACGAACGTCGCGGGGCCGATCCGGTCTGGCGTGTCGGCGGTGTGGACCTCCAGGCTCGTGACGCCGGCCTGCGCGGCCGCCACCGCGACCTCCTGCTCTGCGAGCACGCGCGCGGTCGCGAAGGAGGGGGCCGGCGGCGACCAGGCGCGGACGCGGCTCTCCAGCTCGGCCAAGTGCAGCGCCGTGCGCCGCAGCCGCGCCCCGTCGTCGGCGGCCTGCAGCGCCTGCAGGTGCGCGGCGTCTGTCGCGGCGTCGGCCGCCCGGTGCGTCGCCCAGTCCTGCGCCAGGAAGGGCAGCGCCACGAGTCCCGCCGCGGCGAGCGCCAGCAGCAGCGCGCGCTCGCGCGGCGTCGTGCGGTCGAGCCGCGCACGCACCGCGCCGGAGGCGTTGGAGAAGGTGAGGGTCATGGCGCTCCCGCGCCGGCCGTGCGGGCCCGTGGCCTTCATCTATGGAGCGCGCCGACGCGATGTCCAGCGACGCGGGCGCTCCCGGCGTGCTAACCCGCGCCTCGCATGAGGTTCCAGACGTCCCGCAAGCTCCGCCGCCGCCGTGCGGGCAAGGCCGGCTACAGCCTGCTCGAAATCCTGATCGTGCTGGCGATCATCGCGTTGATCGCCGCCCTGGTCGGGCCGCGGCTGTTCGCGCAGTTCGACAAGTCGAAGGTCACCGCCGCGCGCGTGCAGGTGAAGCAGCTCGTCTCGGCGGTGGAGACCATGCGGCTGGACATCGGCCGCTACCCGACCGCGGCGGAGGGGCTGGGGTTGCTGAACAGTGCGCCCTCGGGCTCGGTGGCCAACTGGTCCGGCCCTTACCTGGCCGGAGGGCTGCCCAAGGACCCGTGGGGCCATGACTACGTCTACACGGCGCCGTCCGGCGAGGGCGTCGAGCCCAAGGTGGTCAGCTACGGCTCGGACGGGCGGCCCGGCGGCTCCGGCAACGCCGCCGACATCGAGAGCTGATGCGGCGCGCGCGGTCCGTGCGCGCGGGCTTCTCAATGCTGGAGGCGGTGATCGCGCTGGCGGTGCTGTCGCTGACCGCAGCGATCGTCTCGACGCGCGCCTCCGTCATGCTCGACCAGATCGCCGTCCACGCGGCGTTCCAGGAGTTCCAGACGGGTCTGCTGTCGCTGCGCGGCCGCGCCTTCGCCCGCGCGACGGACATCACCGCCGCGCCCGACGTGCTGCCGCTCCCCGACGGCTGGAGCTTCAGGGCGGAGACCCCGCTGGTCGCGCGCGCGGACGGGTTGTGCGCGGGAACCGCGGTGGAGCTGGTGCGAGGGGGGCGCGTGCGGGCGAGGCTGACGCCGGCGGGCGACGGCTGCCGCTACCTGCGCGCGCGCTGACCGGCGTCAGCCCACCAGGCGCATGCGCAGCGTCAGCACGTGCGCGTCGCGGTCCAGCACCGGCCGAACGTCGGCGAACTCGGGCCGCGCCTGGATCTCCTCCACCAGCAGGTCGACACCCGCCGCCGCCGAGGCGGGTACGCTGACCGCGAGCTCGTCGCGGCCCGCGTCGAAGCCGGTGATCCGCAGGTCGAAGCGGGCGAGCACGCGCTGCGCGTCCACCAGCCGCGCCAGCGGACCCGGCCGGTCGACGACCCGGGCCAGGGCGTCGAGCCCGCGAGCGCGCGCCGCCAGCTCGGGCCGGCGGCTGCGGGGCGCTGCGCCTTCGCGGGCGGCGATCTCCGTCCGCAGGCCCGAGTCGCGGCGCGCGGCGGCGAGCCCCTGGCCGACGAAGAAGCCGCTCGCGCCCAGGCTGACCACCAGCAGCGCCAACACCGCCGCCTGCAGCGTCGCCGCCACATCCACCTCGCGCACGAAGCGGGAGGCGTAGGGTGAGCCGGCGGTGAACAGGGCCGGATGCGCGGCGGGCGGCGACCCCGGCGCAAGGCCCGAGCCGGATCCGGCGTCGGGGCCGGCCAGGCGGGCGAAGGCGCCCCAGGCCGCCGCGTCGAACGCCGTCCGGCGCCAGGCGCTCGCCTCCAGCGATCCGTCGGCCCAGCGCTGCGCCTCGTAGCCCTCGCCGCGCAGCACGCGCCAGCCGTCGAGGCCGGCGGCCTGTCCGGCCGCCTCCGGCCGCAGCCGCGCGGGCGCCTCCACGCCGGCGTCGGCCAGGAGCTGGTCGACCTGCGCGGCGTCCCACCACCATACGCCGAAGCCTCCGCCCGCCGTGCGCGCCAGGGCGTGGCCGGCGGAGGCGAAGGGCGCGCGGGTGCGGGCGTGCACGCGCGCGGCGGCGAGGGCGGCGCGGCCGGACAACCCCGGCGGCGGCCGGAACCGCTCGAAACGGCACAGCCCGCGCGCGAGCCATACGGTCGGCGGCCCGAGCGCCGGCTCGCGAGGGCCGGGCGCCTCGGCGCCGCCGTCAGCGCGGAGCCGCAGGACCGGTCGGGTCAGGAAGGAGGGGAGCATCGGGCGGAGCGTGGACCGGGTCGGTGCGGGCGAGGGCGCCGCCCGAGGCGATCCAGGGCGCAGCGCCCGGAACGTCGATCGGAGCCAGGCTCGACGTGTACCGCAGCCCGCGTCGCGCGTCCTCCACCACGAGCCGCACGCGCCCGTTCGGCCGCACGGGCTCGGCGCCCGATCCGGGCGCCGGCGGCAGGCCGAGCTGAGACAGGGCGGTGATCGGAGCGGTCTCGCGTCGCGCCACGATCCGAGCCGCGACCGCGTCCGGCGCGGCGAGCACGAGGGCGAGCACCGCGGGCGGTGCGGTGTTGACGTTGAAGGCGGCCTGGCCGGGCGTGGCGATCGCCCAGGCACCCAGCGCCCGCCGCCGCTCGCCGAAAATCAGCTCGGGCCACCCCAGCACCCCGGCCGCCTCGGCCAGACCCTCGAAGCCGCCGGGTCTCGGGGCGGGGAGGCCGGCGGCCGCGTAGTCGGCCGCGACGGCGCCGCGGGGGCGGCGCTGCTTGGCGCCGTCCAGGGCGTCCAACAGGCGGTCGCGCAGAGTTTCGGCCTGCTCCGCCGTCAGCCCCAGGCGCGCGAACAGGCGCAGCAGGGTGTCCGGCCGGCTCCGGTCGAGGTTCAGCAGCCCCGCCTCGTCCTGCAGCGCGACGCGCAGCGCCGGGCTGCGCGCCCAGGCGTAGGGCCGCCCGTCCAGCCGGATGGTCGTGGGTCCGGCCGAGACCCCGGCCGGCGCCGCCGGGCCGTCCAAGCCCAGCCCGACCGGCCCGAAGCGGCGCGTGGCGACCAAGAACACGGCCTCCGCCTCCGCGCTCGACGCCTCGGCCTGGAAGCCGGCGGCGTCCACCGCGCCGCGTGCGCCGGCGGCGAGACCCGCCAGCGCCGTCGCCGCGCTCGCGAACACGAGCGCCAGCAGGCCGGTGACCGCCAGGACGACGGGCAGGGCATATCCCGACCGAAGATCGTGCCGGTTCACGCGCCCGCGCTGCGGGGCGGTGAGGGGGGCGTATCGGCCTCCTCCAGCACCTCCGGCCCGTCCGCCGCGGAGAGGCGCAGCCACAGGCGCGGTCGGGCGACGGCGGGGATGGGCGCGGCGCCCGGGCGCTCCGGCGGCAGAACGCTCGCCAGCCGGTCTGACCAGGGACGGCCGGCCAGGGCGTAGGAGAAGGTCGCGGGCGAGGCGCCCAGGTCGAGCAGCACCGTCGCCTTACCGTCCGGGCGCGCGCAGATGAGGCGCGTGCGTCCGCCGGTGCGGTCCAGGCGCATGGCGAGGGCGGAGGGCCCACCCGAACCGCACGGCGTCGGTCGTCCAGGCGTCACCGCCGCCGTGAACCCGTCGCCGTCCCCGACGAAGGGCGTCGTGGACCGGCCGCGCTCGGGCAGGCGCACCGCGCGGAGCAGGACGCGAAGCGCCTCCGTCCCGACCAGCCGCTCCTGCACCACGTCCGCCCGCGCCGCGACGTGGAAGCCGGCGCGCACGCCGCCCGTCGAGACGGAGAACAGCAGGATCAGCAGCACGCTGGTGATGGACAGCACGATCAGCGCCTCCACAAGGGAGAAGCCGCCGCGCGCCGGCGCCCTCACGCGCCGGACGCGGGGGGCGGCGGACCGGTGAAGGTCCAGCCGAACGCCTGGGCGGCCGGGCGTGCGGCGGCGTAGAAGATGTGCCGGCCGATCTCGGCGGTGCGTGCGAGCTGCGCCGCCCAGCGCGGGCGCACGTAGTCGGCGTGGTAGTTCATAGCCCCGGCCAGCTCCGGCCGGCCCGGGCCGCTCAGCGCCGCGGCCGCGACCGTCTCGGCGCGTCGCCACGCCGCGGCCTCCGGCCTGCGGCCGCCCAGCCGCCCGTCGCATGCGAAGCTGAATTGGCAGCCGGATCGCGCGGCGCCCTCGAACACCACGCCGCAGACGTCGGCGGGGTGCCGGCCGCTGTGTGCGCGGTTCATCACCACCTGAGCCACCGCCGCCTGTCCTTCGATGGGCTCGCCGCGGGCCTCGTAATACACCGCCTGGGCGAGGCAGGCCTGCGGAGTGGCGCCGCGTTCCACCCGCGCGAGACGCGCCGAGCGCACCCGAGGTGCACTTCCCGCCACGAGGACGGGGGCGGGACCGAAGGCGCGGGCGAGCGCACGCTCCACAGCGCGGAAAGCGCTCTCGCGGGCGACGAAGGTGGCGCTGCGTCCCGCGTCGTCCGCCAACGGACGCGGATCTTGGTCCTGACGAGGTGGCGGGGTGGCGCGTGGCGCGGCGCGGTCGTCCTGCGCGGCCACGAGCCCTGGCGCGGCGTCGGACGTGGCGGGCCGGAGCCATCCTCCCAACACGACACCGCTTAACGCCATGGTCGCCGCCGCCGCCCAGAGCACGGCGTTCTTGCGACGGTGGAGTGGGCGGCGGGAGGGCGCGGTCATGCGGATCGGCGGATCGCCGACAAACGCCGGCGAAGAAGGCGGGAGCGGCGGCGGGCCGCCGCTCCCCGAAACGAAGTCAGACGATGGCGCCGTTCACGCGGTTGGGGAAGAAGCCGAAGTTGTTGGCCTGCCCGCCCGCGTAGACGATGCTCAGCACCTGCGCCGGCGTGCGCTCGAAGGCCAAGCTGTTGGCGTCGGTCGGCACGAGGTTGGCGACGCCGTTGAGCACCACGCCCTGGTCCGCGCCGCCACCGAGCGCCGCGCGTACGCCGGAGATGGCGTTGGCCGCGTTCTGCGTCGCCGCTCCGCCCTGGTAGACCAGCGTGCGGATGATGCCCGCGTGGTAGGCCTCGACCGCCAGGATGCCGGCCGCCGCGTCCAGGTAGTTCTTGTTCTGAATGAACCGCGCGCCGCCGTGGTAGGCGGTCACGCCCACGTCCTCGAACACGAACGAGCCGAGCAGGAAGTTCGTCTCGCTGGCGAAGGGGTCGAAGGTGGAGCCCAGGCCGGCCGCCTGCGCCAGGGTGTTGAACGTGTTGGTGAAGTTGATCGCGGGCTCGGCCACGGCGGCCGCGCCCAGCGCGTTGCGCAGGAAGGTCACATGGTTGTGCTCGTCCTGGGCGATCTCGGTGGCGTACTGCTGGACGGCCGTGGTCACGAACGGCACTTGGCGACCGCCGACGACCGAGCCCTGCGTGCCCACGCCGTTCGTCTCGGACGCGGCGAGGCCCTGACCGGTGACCGCGCGCAGGTAGAACTCGGCCTCGAGGTACTCCAGGTTCAGCGCGAAGTTCAGGATGTTCGCGTCGGAGATCGGGGCCGCCTGAGCCTGCGCCAGGCTGGAGAAGGCGCCCGTGCCCACGGCGGCGAGGGTGGCCAGACTGGCCTTCAGGACGAGGCGGCGCGGGCCGGCGTCCTCGAGCTCCGGAGCCTCCGAGGTCGCGCCGGCGTCACGTTCGTTCAGCATGTGTCTCTCCCTGCCGCGCATCCGATGGAGCGCCCGAACGTGGCGACACGCCGGTCCTCGGCGCCTCGTGCACATCCTCACAGAGCCGCCAACGCAGCCTCGCCGGCAAAGTTCGCCGGTTTGGCTCGGCGCACCATTTATTTCACATCAGTCTTCGCAGCCCGGGTCGCTTCACCCCGCTTCCCTTTGTCAATCGAAAAGATTGACCGAGCTCCGGAAACTTGCAGCCCCCGCTGACGTTGGCGGAGTGAACTGGGTGCACCGTGCGCCCGATCGCGTCGACGACGCCGGGAGGGACTCATGCCCTATAGTGCAGCGCAGCTGACTTCGTTCTACACCACGCTCACCATAGGCGCGACGCCAGGCGCGACGGCGATGTCGAACATCAACACGGCCGCGGCGCAGGACGCCGCGGGGACCATCACCGACGCCCAAGCGTTCGCGGTCGTGAATTACATGTCGCCGCAGGTGCGGGGCACCGAAGACGTCGCGGTGTCCACCTACGCCCTGTTCACGGGCGCCACCCCCACGCAGGCGGGCATCAACTATCTCGTGAACAACCCGGGCACCGGCTACAACACGTCGTACTACAACGGGGTCAACGGCACGCCGGGAACGCCTGGCGCGGGCGGGTTCGACATCGAGAACCGCTACTACAACGCCGCGATCAACCTCGCGGCCACGACCGGGGCGGCGGGATACGCCTCGTTCAACGCAACGTACGGCGGCCTGACGCTCGCCCAAACGATCTCGACCGCCTACAACCAGATCATCGGCACGGCGGCGGTCGGATCCAGCGCAGCCTCGGCGGCCATCGCCTCGATCACCGGCTCGCTGCCCTACTTCCAGGCGCTGGCCGCCCAGCGGGTGGTGAGCGGCAACAGCGTGGATCTGGCCACCAAGGCCATCATCGCCGCCTACATCCTCGAGGAAGGCATCAAGGCCGACGTCGGGATCTACGCCCAGGCGCTCGACGGCTTCAACACGGCCTTCGCCACGGGCGCCGGCGTGTTCAACACCAACCTCCTGACCACCTTCGGCTCGGGCGGCTCGGCCTTCAATCCCGCCGTCCAGTCCCTCTCGGACGGGCAGACGGTGACCACCTCGGCCACCACGGTGAACACCGTGGGCGTGGCGGCGAACGGCGAGGCCACGCTCAACGTGGGTGCGAACACGACGATCGCCTTCACCGGCGACATCGCCGTCAACTCAGGCCAGCTGACCGTCAACGTCGCCAACGCGGCGAACAACGGCGCGGACGTGCTGAACCTGACCTTCAACGGGCAGACCAACTCGACCGCTCCCAGCGTGATCGCCCCCGGCGTGGAGACGGTCAACGTCACCGCCCAGAGCAGCGTGGGCGGCGCCACCCTGTCGCTCGACCTGCAGGACCCGCAGCTTACCAACATCACGATCCGCGGCAGCCAGAGCGTGGTTTACAGCGCCCCGCTCTACGCCTTCGCCGACGGCACCTTCTCGACCGGCGCACTGACCTCCATCAACGCGTCGGGGGCGACCGCGCCGGTGACGCTGGACGTGTCGTCCATGACCGCGACGCCCAACAACACGGCTTCGGGCGGCGTGACGGTCACCGGCACCTCGGGCGCGGACACCTTCATCGTGCGCAACTTCGCCAACATCACGGGCGGCGGCGGCGCCGACACGATCATGGCCTACGCTCCCGCTTCGATCTCTTCGGTGGCGGTGGTGACCGACGACCACGCGGGCGTCACGGTCGGCTTCGTGGGGCTGCACGCCGCCTCGTTCAATGCGACGGCGATCAGCGCGACGAGTGTCCAGAACGGCCTGGACCAGGCGGCGGCGCGCGGACCGGGCGCGGTCAGCTACTTCCAGTCGGGCGGCGACACCTACATCGTCGCCGACGCGAGTTCGGCCAGCACCTTCCAGGCGGGGACCGACTACGTCGTGCGCCTGATCGGCGCGCACAACCTGGCGACCAGCACGATCAACGCCCAGGGTGGGATCGTCCTCGGCGGCTGAGTCCTACGGCGTCGTGAATACACCGGCCCTGCTGTTGGACAGCAGGGCCGGTCGACGTTCGCGCCGGCCGGGTCGGCCGCACCTCCGAAGGCGGGAGGTTCGGCACGCATGAGTTCGATGTCGGGAAGACTGCGCGGCGGCCATCGCCGGCTGATCCTCGTCCTCGTCGCCCTGGCGTCGCCCGTCCGTGCGGCCGAGGCGATGCCCGCGCTCGCACGGTATCCGACGACGAGCCTCAGCCAGCTCGCGTTCGTAGCTCACGGCCAGCTCTGGGTGACGTCTTCCGCGGGCGGGCCGGCGCACCGGCTGACGGACGGCGTCGGGGACGTGTCGACCCCCGTGTTCTCTCCCGACGGGGGGTCGATCGCCTTTACGTGGCGGCGCGCAGGACTTCGGGACGTGTACGTGGTGTCCTCGGCGGGCGACGAACCTCGACGGTTGACCTACGAGGGCGCGCCGGGCGCCGACGACATGGTCGTGGTCACCTGGACGCGGGACGCCCGCAGCATCGTCTTCCTGTCCTACCGATCGGCGCCCGTCGCCAAGTTGGCGCGCGCCTTTACGGCGCCGGTGGCAGGCGGGGCGATCACGCCGCTGCCGTTGGACCGCGCCGGGCTGCTGTCGTTCTCTCCCGACGGGCGTCTCGTCGCCTACAACCGCGACTTCCGCAATCTCGAGCTGCGCAAACGCTATGTCGGCGGCCAGGCTCACGACCTGTACACCTACGACTTCGCCCGTCGAGAGCTGAAGAGGCTGACGGATTGGAAGGGGACAGACACCTTCCCGATGTGGACTGCGGGCGCGATCTATTTCGTGTCGGATGGCGGTGCGGGATTTCGCCGGAACATCTGGCGCTACGACCGGACCACTCGCGCTGTCCGTCAGGTCACTCACTTCTCAGACTACGATGTGGACTGGCCGTCGCTCGGGCCGCGCGCGATCACGTTCCAGCAGGGCGGAAGGCTGTGGGCCGTCGACCTGCCGTCCGAGCGGCTCCATCAGCTCGAGGTCGTCGTCCCCGACGATGGTGGGCGCACCGCGCCGCGCCTCGTCTCCGTCGGCGCGACGGCGCGGGTCGTGGACGCCCTGGGAGGGATCGACTTCGCCCTCTCGCCCCGGGGCGACACCCTGCTGCTGTCCGTGCGCGGCGACCTTTTCGCCGTGCCTGTCCAGGGTGCGGCGCGCAACCCCGGTGTCGACGAAGACCATCCCGCCTGGTCGCCGGACGGCCGGACGATCGCCT
>CAXTBN010000001.1:90381-105405 GCA_964242895.1 uncultured Caulobacteraceae bacterium
CCCGGTGTCGACGAAGACCATCCCGCCTGGTCGCCGGACGGCCGGACGATCGCCTACGAGACCGACGCGAGCGGAGCGCAGCAGATCGCCGTGCGCCCCGCCGCGGGCGGGGCGGTCCGCACGCTGACGCATTTCCGCACGGGCTACTTCTACACGCCTCTCTGGTCGCCCACCCGCGACCGGCTCGCCGTCGCGGACGCGAATCACGGATTGTGGCTGGTCGGTCTCGGTGGCGGCGAGCCGCAGCTGGTCGCGCGCGATCCCTACGCCGAGATCCGCGACGCCGCCTTCTCACCGGACGGCCGGTGGATCGCCTACAGCGTCCAGCGGCCGACGGGCCTGCGCGCCATCCACCTGCGGGAGCTGTCGACGGGGCGCGACGTCGCGGTCAGTTCGCCGATGGAGAGCGATCGCAGCCCGGTGTTCACGTCGGATGACCGCATGGTGTTCATCTCGCAGCGCAACGAGCAGCCCTTCGTATCGGACCGCGACGACGAGAGCCTGATCTCCACGCTGAACTCCGACGGTCTCTACGCCGTCGACCTGAGCGCGGCGGCGGCGGGCGGCGTCGGGTCGCCGCGCAGCGAGCCTGCACGCATCGACCCGGACGGCCTCATGAGCCGCGCGGTCGCCCTGCCCGTCACGCCGGCCGTGGTCACGTCTCTGGCCGCCCGCGGCGCGCAGGTCTTCTACATCACCAAGCCGCCCCAGCTGATCGACGGCGACCTGGCCGGCGGCAGGAGCGCGCTCCACGCCCTGGACCTGGCCACCCTGAAGGACCGCATCATCGTCGAGGGTCTCGGCGCGAGCACCGTTTCGGCCGATGGAGGCGCGGTCGCGTTCCGTCGCGGGGGCGCCTGGTGGTTGGCGCGGACCGGCTCGGCCCCAGGCTCCGCCGCGGCGAAGGAGGCGAAGCTCGATCTCTCGGGCCTGCAAGCCCAGGTCGACCCCCGCCGCGAATGGGCCGAGATGTTCGAGAACGCCTGGCGTCTCGACCGCGACGTCTTCTTCAGCGCGGCGATGAACGGCGACGACTGGCGGGCCGTCCACGACGCCTACGCCAAGCTTCTGCCTGCGCTGGGGTCGGAGGACGACTTTCTCTGGCTGCTGGGACAGATGCAGGGCGAGATCGCCAGCTCCCACACCTTCCTCGTCCGAGGGCCCGAGGCCGGGCCGGTGGGAACGCCCACCCCGCGCCTCGGCGCGGACTACACGCTCGATCCCGCGACGGGGCGCTACCGTTTCGCGCGCATCTTCCGCGGTGACGAGACCCGGGCGGAGCTGAAGGCGCCGCTTGGTGGAGCTGCGGCTGCGAAGATCGCGGAGGGGGACTACCTGCTAGCGATCGACGGCCACGATCTGCGGGCGCCGGACACGCCTGAGACGCTGCTGGCCGGGATCGCCGGCGCGGTCACCCTGTCCGTCGCCTCTTCGCCCACGGGCCCACGGCGCGAGGTCATGGTCGACCCCACGCCCGACGAGACCGCGATCCGCCAGCTCGACTGGGTGAGCTTCAACCGCGCCAGGGTCGACCGCCTGTCCGCAGGACGCGTCGGTTACGTCCACCTGCAGGACTTCGCCGCGGCCGGCTCGCGCGACTTCCTGCGCCAGTTCTACCCGCAGCGGGACAAGCAAGGGCTCGTCATCGACGTCCGCTGGAACAGCGGTGGGTTCACCAGCCAGGCGGTGCTCGACGTGCTGCGACGCCGGCTCGCCGGCGTGTTCGTGAACCGCGAGGGCGCGGTGACGCCGCTGCCCGGCGTGACCGCGCCTCGGGCGATGGTCACGCTCGTGAATTACGCGTCCCGGTCGGACGGCGACCAGTTCCCCTACTTCTTCCGCGAGTTCGGCTTGGGTCAGCTGGTGGGCGAGCGGACCTGGGGCGGCGTGCAGGGCATCAACCAGCCATGGCGGCTGATGAACGGCGACTTCATCCTCATCCCCAAGGACTCGCTCGCGAGCCTGGACGGGCGCTGGGTCATCGAGAACGAAGGCGTCCCTCCCGACCTGCCGGTGAGCGCGGCGCCGGACGAGGGGCTGACCGGACGCGACGCCCAGCTCGAGCTCGCCACCAAGGCGGTGCTCGAGAAGCTCGCCCATGACCCGGCGCCCATGCTTCGCGCTCCGCCGAAGACGCCCGCCTACCCAGCAGCCGGCGACGTCCCGGGTGCGAGCTTCCATGCGACCCGGTGAGGTGGGTCGGAACGGACCGGCCATGTCCCGCTGTTCGCCCCAGCCGTCAGTCCGAAGAGGCCGGTCCGGCCGTCAGCGCCTTGCGGCCGTAGGCCACCGTCCAGGCGACCAGCGCGGCGTCGCTGCCAAGTCCCCAGAGCGGGCTGGCGAGCAGGAACACCTGCGCGTCGAGGTGCAGCGCCAGCAGGGCCGCCCCGCAGCCCTTGATCATCAGGGCGACCGTCCAGATCCACGTCATGAGCCGGTACGCCCGGCGCGCCCGGGGGACGGCGGCCTGCGCCTCGAAGGCGACGCGCGCGTCCGGGTCGTTGCCGGTTGAGAGTTGTCGCACCATGCGCTGCACCAGGGGCCGGGAGGTGGCGAGCGAGCCCAGGAAGACGAGGGCGAGGATCGGGTTCTCCAGGGCCCGGCCGAGCAGCGCCCCACGCTCATCGTGCGCCAGCAACGCCGCCGCGAGGTCGACCACAACGTTCTCGGCGGCGAAGAAGGCCAGGAAGTCGATCGCGCGCAGCCGCAGCAGGTTGAAGCCGAGGCTCGCCGCCACCGGGAGGGCCGACAGGATCAGCGGCGTGAGGCTGCCCGCAGGCGCGTGCGGAGCCGCCAGCCGGTACACCAGCGCCGGCGCGATCATGTTCAGGGCGACGCTCGCCAGCAGGGGCCGCAGCGCGAGAGGGAAATGGGCGGCGGCCGCAGGACGGGACGCTCCGGTGGTGATGGCGACCATGGCTCGTCGACCTCGCTTCAGATTCCACGAACGTTACACGTAACGACTGTTACATCAAGCTTGCCATGCGAGTGTTGGGTGTGTAACGCTCGTTCCATGATCGAGACGCCCTCTCCACGACGCCTCGAACTGCTGGACCGGGTCGTGGCCTTCCTGCTGGAGCACGGCGTCGGCGACCTGTCGCTTCGGCCCCTCGCCGAGCGGGCGGGCACCAGCGCGCGTCTGCTGATCTACCACTTCGACTCTAAGGAGAACCTCGTGGCGACGGCGCTCGACGAGGTGCGCCGAAGGATCGAACAGGGGCTGGAGCAGGCCGGCCGTCAGACAGTGCTGCGGACCCCGGCGGACGTGTTGCGGTTCTTCTGGGGTTGGGCGCTTCGGCCGGAGAACCGGAACGCCTTCCGTCTCCTGTTCGAGGTGGACGCCCTGTCTCTGTTCGACCGCGTCTCGTTCAGCCTGGAAGGGCGAAGGGCGGCGGCGGAGCGCTGGCTCGCCCTGCTCGGGCGGGCCGCCGAAGGGCTCGACGGCGGCGGGCCGGGCCTGAGGAAGCACGCCACCCTGATCGTCGGCGCGGTGACCGGGCTCCTGCAGGATGTCTTCTCGACCGGAGACGAGGCCCGGACCACGGCCGCGCTCGAATATCTGATCGTCTTGATCGAGCAGGACGCCATGGTCACGAGCGCCCCGGGATGAACGCAACGCCCACATTCCCCGTCGCCACCGACGGTTTCGGGAGCGATCGCGCGTTGCACGGCTCGCTCGTGGGCCGGCCAGGCTCGCGCGCAAGGCTGAACACGCCCGTGCTGGTCGTCGAGCACGCCGCGCTCCTGCGCAACATCGCCGCCATGGCCGACTTCGCCCGCGGCTTCGGGCTCAAGCTCCGGCCGCACGCGAAGACGCACAAGAGCGCGCACATCGGCCGCCTGCAGATCGAGGCGGGGGCCGTGGGGCTCTGCTGCGCCAAGATCGGCGAGGCGGAAGCGCTCGCCGACGAGGGCCTGACGCACGGGCTGCACGTCACCTCGCCGGTGGTCGCGGAGCCGGCGATCGCGCGGCTGATGGCGCTGGCGGCGCGCACGTCGGACCTCTCCTGCGTGGTGGACGACCCGGAGAACGTCCGGCGCCTCGGCGCGGCCGCGCGCGGGTCGGGGGCGCGGCTCGACCTCCTGATCGACCTCGACCCCGGCATCCACCGGACCGGCGTGGGCTCCGCCGCAGCGGCCCTCGGCGTGCTGGAGGCGATCCGCGCGGAGCCGGCGCTGAGGTGCCGGGGGCTGCAGTACTACTGCGGCGCGCAACAGCACTTGCCGACCTTCGCCGAACGCGAGGCGGCGGTGGTGGACCGCAACCGGCTGCTCAGCGACTGCATCGAGGCGCTCACGGCTGCCGGCGCGGCGCCGGAGATCGTCTCCGGCGGAGGAACGGGCACGCACCGCATCGACGCGCGGCTCGGGCTGTTCACCGAGCTGCAGGTCGGGTCGTACGTGTTCATGGATCGGCAGTATGTCGACTGCGACCTGACGGGCGACGGCGCGGCCCCGTTCGAGACCTCGCTGTTCGTCGACGCGACCGTCGTCAGCGCCAACACGCCCGGTCTCGCGACGGTGGACGCGGGCTACAAGGCGCTGTCCACGGACGGCGGCCTGCCTGCGGTGGCTTGGGGCGCGCCGGCCGACGCCCGCTACCACTTCATGGGCGACGAGCACGGCGCGCTGTGGGCCCCTGACGCGCCGCCCCTGCCCCCGGCGGCTCGCGTGACGCTCACGGTCCCGCACTGCGACCCGACCGTGAACCTCTACGACACCTACCACGTCGTGGACGGAGGCGACCTGCTGGCGCTCTGGCCGGTGACGGCCAGGGGTCGGTCGAGGTGAGGAAGACCTAGGTCGACCGGCTGGACGGCGCGACAGGCGCGATCGCCGCGGCGATCATCTGTGCGATGGACCTGATCTGCCGCCGGCTGCATCTCTCGCCGAGCACGACGGAGCGCCAGTACACGGGCCCGATGATGAAGTCCGTCGCCAGGCGGCGGTCGACGTCGCCGTGGAGTTCGCCCCGCCCCACCGCCCGGTCGATCAGCATCTCGACCTTCTTCTCACGCGCCGCCTCGCCCGGCCGCATCGCCGCCGCCAGGGCGGGCTCCCGCCCGAGGGCCGCGTAGAGATCGGGCATGATGCGGCGCGCCAGCGGGTGGCGCATCATGCGGCTGCCGGCGAGGAGCATGGCGTAGAGATCGGCCTCCAGAGAGCCGCGGTCGCCAAAGTCGAGGCTCGCGGGAACCATCGCCCCCACCTGCGACACGAGATCGCGCGCCATCTCCGCCTTAGAGGGCCAGCGCCGATAGAGGGCGGCCTTCCCGACCTCCGCCTTGCGCGCCACCGCGTCGAGGCTCAGCGCGCTGTATCCGACACGCGCCCACTCCTCGAAGAAGGTCCGGGCCAGGGCGTCGGTGATCTGCGGTCGCTGCACGGCGGCGCCGGTCAAACGATCAGAACGCGCAATCGTCGCGACGGAACTGTTGCGTTCCGACGACGCGTGACCTATCCCGTCGATACGATCGTGTTCCATCGACGGAGATCTAGCCCGTGGCCGCGCCCAAGCCAACCATCCTCAGCGTGCTCAAGGACGCCCTGGGCCAGCGTGTGGACCAGACGGCGAGCAATTTCCTG
This sequence comes from uncultured Caulobacteraceae bacterium, assembly GCA_964242895.1. Lineage (GTDB taxonomy): Bacteria > Pseudomonadota > Alphaproteobacteria > Caulobacterales > Caulobacteraceae > JASLDZ01. The sequence continues at coordinate 95,968 of CAXTBN010000001.1, forward strand.
GAGCTCATGTCGGAAGACTTCATCATGGAGTTCCCTTTCGCCCGCCCCGGAATGAAGACGCGCATCGAAGGCCTGTCCAACGTCGTCCCGTACCTGATGACGGTCGCTCAGGGCTTAAGCGTCGACACCTTCGACCACGTGATCGTCCACGAAACCGGAGACCCCGAAGTCGTGATCGTGGAGTTCGAGGCGCACGGGCGGGCGCTGAAGGTCGATGAACCCTACGATCAGCGCTACATCTCCGTCATCCGCACACGCGGAGGGCGGATGGTGCACTACAGGGACTACTGGAACCCGCTCCAGGGCCTGAAGGCGCAACGCGGATCGGCGGCGGTGGACGCCTTCATCCTCGGCGACACGCCCGGGACGGAAGCCGCCGCATGACCGGTCTGGTGCTCGTGACGGGTTCGACCGGCAAGACGGGGCGGAGCCTGATCGCGCAGCTGCAGGAGCGGGGGGCGCCCCATCGCGCCGTCTCCCGCAACGGCGAGCGCGCCTTCGACTGGACCGAGCCGGCGACCTGGGATGCGGCGCTCGACGGTGTGGGCGCCGTCTACCTCGTCGCTCCGCCCACGGTGGCTGACCCGTATTCGAAGCTGATCGCCTTCGCCGAAGCCGCGATGCGGCGTGGTGCCCGCCGCCTCGTGTTCCTCGGCATGGCTGGCCTGCCGGCGGGCGGGCCCGCTCACGGCCAGGTGCACCAGTGGCTGATCGACCACGGCGAGGACTGGGCCGTCCTCAGTCCCAGCGCCTTCATGCAGAACCTCGCCGAGGGCTCGCACCTCGCAACCATCCGCGATGAGCACACGATCTACTCCAGCACGGGAACGGGCCGCGTGCCGTTCATCAGCGCCGACGACATCGCCCGCGCGGCGTTCGCGCTGCTGACGGCGACGGAAGCTTCCAACCGGGACTTCGTCATCACCGGCGGCGAGGCGATCTCCTTCGGTCACGTCGCCGAGACGATCGGCCGAGCCTGCGGCCGACGCATCACCCACACGAACATCACGACGGAGCAGCTGGTCGAGCGCTTCATCGCTCGCGGCCTGCCCGAGGCGACCGCCTGGTTCCTGGCGGCCGGCTACAAGACGATCGCCGACGGCCTCCAGGAACGGACGACGGACGTGTTCGAGACCCTGGTCGGCGGCCCCCCGACCACCTTCCGCGCCTTCGCCGAGGCGAACGCGCAGGTCTGGGCGCCCACGCCTTAGCCCGCCGGAGTCTCAGCCGCGGATCTGACCCGCTCCGCGCACCACGTACTTGAAGCTGGTGAGCTGCTCGGCGCCGACCGGGCCGCGCGCGTGAAGCTTGTCGGTGGCGATGCCGATCTCGGCGCCGAAGCCGAACTCGCCGCCGTCGGCGAACTGGGTGGAGGCGTTGTGGAGCACGATGGCGCTGTCCACCCGCGCGAGGAAAGCCTCCGCCGCTCGCTCGTCCTGCGCCACGATCGCGTCGGTGTGTCCGGAGCCGTACCGCGCGATGTGGGCCAGCGCGCCCTCCAGCCCGTCGATCACGGCCACGTTGAGCACGGGCGCGAGGTGCTCGGTCGACCAATCGGCGTCGCGCGCGGGCGTCGCCCCGGGGACCAGGCGCAGGGCGGCGGCGTCGGCGCGCAGCTCGCAGCCCCGCGCCCGCAGCGCCTCGGCGACCGGCGGCAGCAGCCTCGCCGCCTCCGCGGCGTCGACCAGCAGCGTCTCCGCCGCGCCGCACACGCCCACGCGCCGCATCTTGGCGTCGAGCACCACGGCCACGGCGGTCGCCACGTCGGCGGAGGCGTGCAGGAAGACGTGGTTCATCCCCTCCAGATGGCCGAGCACGGGCACGCGCGCCTCCCGGTGCACCCGCTCCACCAGCCCGCGGCCGCCCCTCGGGATCAGGAGGTCCACCGAGCCGTCCAGCCCGGCCAGGAGCTCGCCCACCCAGGCGCGGTCTGACGAAGGGACCGTCTGGATCGACGCGGCGGGCAGGCCCGAGCGCTCCAGCGCCGCGGACACCGCCTCCTGCAGCACGAGCGCCGAGCGGTGCGCCTCCGAGCCGCCGCGCAGCACCAGCGCGTTGGCGGAGCGCAGCGCCAGGGCGGCCGCGTCGACGCCGACATTGGGACGCGACTCGTAGATCACGGCCACCACGCCCAAGGGCGTGCGCACGCGGGCGATGTCGAGGCCGTTCGGACGCGTCCAGCGCGCGATCTCGCGCCCCACGGGATCGGGCTGGGCCGCCACCGCTTCGACCGCCTGCGCCATGCCCTCGACGCGCGGGGCGTCCAGGGCCAGACGGTCCACCATCGCGGCCCCGAGCCCGTCGGCCTGCGCGGCCGCCACGTCCTGCGCGTTGGCCTGCAGGATGGCGCCCGTGCGAAGCCGCAGCTCCTCCGCGAACGCGTGGAGCGCGGCGGTGCGCGCCGCGGCGGGCGTGACCGCCAGCACGGCGGCCGCGGCGCGAGCTCGGCGGCCCATCTCGGCGGGAGAGAGATCCAGTTCAGGCCTCCGTGACCAGCACCAGGTCGTCCTTGTGGATGAGCTCCGGGCGCTCCGGGAAGTCCGGACCGCCCGAGCGCCGACCCTTGAGACGCTCCACCGTGGCGGCGTCGAACCGGACGAGTCCGCGCGCCAGGTCGCGGCCGTCGGCGTCCTCCACCCTGACCGCGTCGCCCGCGCCGAAGCGACCGCGCAGGCCCGTGACGCCGGCCGCGAGCAGGCTGCGTCCGGCGCGCAGAGCGTCGGCCGCCCCCGCGTCGACGACCAGGGCGCCGGCCACGTGCAGCCGCCCGGCGATCCAGGCCTTGTAGGCGCTCCGGGGCGAGCCGGCCGGTGCGATCACCGTCGCCCGGGCGCCGTCCCGCAGCGCCTCGATCGGCCCGACGTCGGGCGCGCCCGCCCGGCCGGCGGCGATCATCGTCGCGCACCCGGCCTCCCGGGCGATGCGGGCGGCGGCGAGCTTGGAGGCCATGCCGCCCGTCCCCACGCCGGCCGCGTCCGCGCCGCCCGCCATGGCCTCCACCTCCGGCGACAACGCCGCCACGAAGGGCAGGTGGCGGGCGGAGGGGTCGAGGCGCGGGTCGGCGGTGTGGAGCCCGTCCACGTCGGATAGCAGCACGAGCACCTCGGCGCGGATCATCTGCGCCACGCGGGCGGCCAGCCGGTCGTTGTCGCCGTAGCGCAGCTCCTCCACGGCCACCGTGTCGTTCTCGTTCACCACGGGCACGGCGCCCAGCCGGAGCAGGGTGTCGAGGGTGCTGCGACCGTTGAGCCAGCGGGTGCGGATCTCCGTGTCGTCTCGCGTCAGCAGCACCTGCGCCGCCGTGACGCCGTGCACCGACAGCGCCGCCTCCCAGACGCCCATCAGCGCGGTCTGGCCGGCGGCGGCGGCGGCCTGCTTCTCGCTCAGCGTCAGGCGCGCTTGCGCGGGCAACCCGAGCCGCGGCCGGCCCAGGGCGACGGCGCCGGAAGACACCAGCACGACCTCGGCGCCGCCGGCCCGCAGGTCGGCCACATCCCGCGCCAGCCTCGCCGCGAACCGCCCGGCGGACTCGTCGGCGCCCGCGAGGAGCGAGGAGCCGACCTTGACCACCAGGCGACGTGCGCCGCTCACCCAACCGGCGGCGCTCCGCTCAGCGGGACGGAGGAGAGGCGGGTCCGCACCATCGCTCACCGTCGTTCGTCGCCTCACGCCGCGCCCCGCCTCGCCTCTAGATAAGGCGCACGCCAGTCCGCGCCTCATGGTCAGGTCGGCGTTCAGATCTGGTTGCGACGCGCCCTCGCGCCTAGGTGGAGCGCGCTCGGCTTCGGCGTGCGCTTGAAGGTGTTCAGGTCGACCGCGACCAGGCCGAAATGTTGGCCGTACCCGGCGGTCCATTCGAAGTTGTCCAGCAGCGACCAGTACATGTAGCCGTGGACGGGGATGCCTTCGTCCAGGCAGGCGCGCACGCCCTGCAGCGCCTGGTCGATGAAGGCGATGCGGCGGCGGTCGTCGTCGGTGGCGATGCCGCTCTCGGTCACGAAGATCGGCTTGCCGATCGCCGCGTGCGCCCAGCGGATCGTGGCCGGGAGCGCGTCCGGGTAGAACTCGTAGCCGGCCGCGGTCATCTCGGCGCCCGCCGGGGCGGGGATGGGGCCGTGCGCGTCCACGCGCTGGCGCGTGTAGGTCTGCACGCCCACGAAGTCGGCGTGGGTGCGGGCGGCCTCGACCCAGTCGCCGTAGAGCCGCCGGCGATAATCGTCGGCCACAGAGCCCGGGCCGACCGCCTGGATGTCCGTGGTGGTCAGGGTGACGCCGACGGGCAGGGCGGGGCGAGCCGCCTTGATCGCCGCGTAACCCTTGCGGTGAGCGTCGAGCAGCACCGGCGTGGTCAGCTTGGGGTCGGCGAACAGCAGCGAGGAGAAGCGGGGCGAGCCCGTGGCCTTGGCGGCCGCGGCGATCATGGGCGCGGCCACCTTGGGCAGCATCGCGTACTGCGGCGCGATCTGCAGCAGGAGCTGGATGTTGGCCTCGTTGAAGGTCGAGGCCATGTGCATCAGCCCGCCCAGGCGCTCCGCCGTCCGGCCGCAGTAGCGCGCGAACAGGTCGGCCGCGTCCGGCGCCTCGAAGCCGCCGCGCTCGGCGAACCACAGCGGCGCCGTGAAGTGGCTGAAGGTGACCACCGGCTTCAGTCCCTGCGCCCGGCACGCCTCGAGCACGGCGGCGTAGTGATCGAACTCGGCGTTGGAGAAGCGGCCCTCGCTGGGCTCGATCCGCGCCCACTCGACGCCGAGCCGGTAGGTGTTGAAGCCCAGGCGGGCGGCGAGGGCGACGTCCTCGGCATACCGGTGGTAGCTGTCGCAGGCGTCGCCGGAGCGCTCGCGGAACAGCGTCGGCTTGAGGTTCTCCAGCAGCCAGGCGTCGGAGTTGGCGTTGCCGCCTTCGCTCTGGTGCGCGCTGATGGCGGTGCCCCACAGGAAGTCCGAAGGCCCGCCGCGCCGCGCGGGTGCGGCGACGGCCGCCGCCGGCGAGAGAGCGAGGGCGCCGGCGGCGATCAGGTCGCGACGTGAGGGCAAGTCGGCCTCCGAAATCGTCAGGGGACGTGCGCCTGGACGAGCGCGGCGCGCGCGAGGGGCTCCATGAGCCGGTAGCCGCTGACCTTGGGGTGCACGCCGTCGCGGCTGATCCCGGGCTTCATGGCGCCGTCCGGTCCGGCCAGCGCGGTGTAGTAGTCCACGTAGATCGCGCCCTGCGCCTTGGCGAAGGCGGCCATCCACACGTTGAGCTCGCGGATGCGCGTGGTGGGGTGGATCGCGGCGCGCCAGGGAATGACACCGGCGGGGGTGATGGAGCCGAGGATCACCCGGATGCCGTTCGCCCTGGCGATCGCGGTCATCGCGCGGATGTTGTTCTCGAGGTCCTCCGGGCGGTTGGGCCCGTTGTTGCCCGCCACGTCGTTGGTGCCGACGAGGATGTGCACGGCGCGGGGGTGCAGGGCGACGACGTCCTGCTGGAAGCGCAGCAGGGTCTGGCCGCTGGTCTGGCCGCTGAGGCCGCGGTTCACGACGCCGTGGTCGAAGAAGGCGGGATCGGCCGCGCGCCACAGCTCCGTGATGGAGTTGCCGATGAACACGGCGCGGACGCCGCCGGCCCTGGCGTCGCTCTCGTCCTCAAGCCGGTAGCGGCACAGGTCGGCCCAGTCGTTCGCCTGCCGCCGGGCGTCCGCGCGCGTCCGCTCGGCCGCGCCCTTCGCCATGGCGACCAGCACCGTCGGGTCGAGCGGGCCCTCGGCGACCACGGCCCGCGCGTAGGCCTGCTCCGCGGGAGAGCGTCCGAACGCGTCGGGCGGACACGGCTGGTCGACCATGCCGACGGCCGCCTCCGGCTCGGGCGTCGCCGTCGACTGTGCGAGCGTGGTCGACGCCACCAGGGCCGAGGCGAGGCCGAGCGCCGCCGGGAGCTGCAGAGCGGTTCGCAAGAGCTCGCGTCCCCATTGCGCGATCATTCGGCGGCGGCCTCCATACAACCGCCGGCGAGGCCCGCACGCAAGCGACTCTCCCTGTCCCGCGGCCACCAGATAGGTGGGTGAGAACGCCGCGCGGAGCCGGGCGCCGGCCTTCAGCTCCCTCCGCCGAGCGCCCAGACGTGCGGCGTCGCGCACGTGCGCCCGTGGACGGGCGCGCCGACAAGGCTGTGCAAGAGGGACGGCGCCCCATGATGACCCGTTTCGCCCCGAGATGCCCCGAGCGCGGGGTGCGCAGCTGAGCCACCCTGCGTTCCGGCGCGCGTCCGCGCCCGGAGCGCGCCGCGTCCATGTCCGACCTCACCCTCGCCGGGACCGCCGCCGGCCAGGCGACCTCCGACGCCGCCGCCCTGTCGCCCTTCGCAGGCGTGACGGTGACGAGCAGCGCCTCGGCCACGCCGTACACGACCGCCGCCGTCGCCCTGTCGTCGACCGCCGACGGCGCCCTGTCGGATCTCGGCATCGGGACGCTCAGCGCCGACGGCTCGACCTACACGGTGAGCGGCTCGCCCACCGACGTGCAGGCGGCGCTGCGCGGCCTCGTGTTCACGCCGACCGTCCACCAGGTTCCCGTCGGCCAGAACGTCACCACCGGCTTAACCCTCACCGCCTCCGACGCCGCCGGGACCGTCACCGACGCGCACACGAGCGTGGTCGCCACCGCGGCCGACACACTTCCGACGGTGACCGACACCGGCGCGCAGCAAGCTCCGACGCCGGCCAACGCCGCAAACCCGAACGGCCCGGGGATGACCAGCTTCACGCCGTTCGCCTACACCACGATCACCGACCCGGACGCCGGCGCGACCGAGACGACGTCCATCAGGCTGATGCAGAACGGCGCGGCCACGGATGCGGTGGGCATGCTCTCCGGCTCCGGACTGACCCGGACCGGTGTCGGGACCTACGTCCTGGCGGCCGGGAGCCCCGCCGCCGAGACGGCCGCGCTTGAGGCGCTCAGGTTCACGCCGACCAGCCCCTATGCCGGAGCGTCGCTCGACGTCGCCTTCACCGTGGCGGACGGAGCCGGCGCGCCAGTGATCGCCGCCTCGTCGATCGGTCTGGCCACGAACCCGGGCGGCGAGACCGTCATCAGCAACTCCTTCACGTCGACGACGGTCTACGACGACACGCCGGCCAGCAACGCGACCCACACCTACGCGACCGTCATCGACGGCGTGCTGAGCAGCGGCGTGGTCGTCTACGACCAGAGCTTCGACCTGCCCTACTCGGACCCGCAGGTCCAGGCGGCGGTCGCCCAGGCGCGGGCGGCGGTCCAGAACGCCGGCCAGACGCCCGGAGCGGCGACGCAGACGGCGTCCAGCCTCGCGACCCTCTCGAGCCAGATCACCGACACGCAGACCGGCTCCAGCACGAGCCCGGGCGTCGTCACCAGCAGTGGGACCGTCGGTCCCACCGTCATCGGACCGAACGTCGACGCCGGCGTCGACGGGCCCGGCCACCGCGGCTTTCTCGCGATCATGCCCAGTCAAACAGACATCAACGTCAACACGGTGACCACAACCACGGTCGACCGCACGGTGACGACCACCTCCACCGACCTCCTCAGCCAGCAGTACGTCGTCACAGGGAACAGCACCGCCATGCCCACCAACAGCACCATTCTCGTTTCCAGCAACAATGCAAATGTGGATGGCGACTTCAGTTCGTTCACTTACTCCAATTACAACATCGCAAACAGCATCACCTCGGACGGCAAATCCGTGCTGTTTTTCAGCTTTGCCGACAATTTCGAACCTTATAGCCAGGGTAACAATAACGCTGTCTATCTGAAAAACACGGTGACCGGCGCTCTGACGGATGTAATCGGCGGTGCAAATCAATCGTTCGACTCTGCGGCGGTCGATGGAAATGGAAATATCGTTGTCGTCGAAACGAAGGCCACTAACCTCAATGGTGGCGCCACCGACGGAGCCAATGAGCATCTTTACATCCGCAACGTCTCGGCGGGCACCACGACGCTGATCTCGCCGACCGACTACGTGATCACGGATGCTGCGACGGGTGCGACGGAAACGGGAAATAATTTCGTCAATATCCAGCAACCATCCATCTCTGGTGACGGGCGTTACATTGTCACCTCCTATGGTCTGGCCCAGAACAATCAAGCCGTGAATGATGGATTGCTGCTGTTCGACACGACGACGCATACGGCGCTGGACATCGCGCACAGTGGCGTAGACCGCACCGTCCTCGGCCCCACCCTTTCGCAGGACGGCTCGACGGTGGTGCTCAGCACATCTCTGGCGCTGCAACCCGCCGACGTTGCGCCCGCCGACACCGACGGCCACTTCGACATCTACGCCTACTCCGTCGCGTCCAACAGCTTCCAGCTCGTCTCAGACGCGGAAAGCCCGAATAACGCGAGCGTCAAAGGCAACGGCGACAGCTTCCTCCCGGTCGCGTCGAACGACGGCTCACGCATCGCGTTCATCAGCAGCTCGACCAACCTGGACAGTCGCGACACCGACACGGCCTACGACGTCTACGTGAAGGACCTGAACACCGGGCGCTTGTTCCTGGCCGATGTGACGGCCGACGGATCGACCAAGGCCAACGCGGCGGCGACGAACCCGACCATCTCGGGCGACGGGACCATGGTGGCCTTCGAGTCCAAGGCGACCAATCTCGTCCCGGGCGTCACGGACGGGCTGGACCACATCTACGTGAAGACCCTGGCGACGGGTGCGATCGTGCTGCTCGACCAGTCGAGCACGGGCGCGCCCAGCAACAAGGGAGCGTCCGACGCCGTGTTCTCACCAAACAGCATGGACATCACCTACACCAGCACGTCGAGCAACCTCGTCGCCGGACCCACCAACGGCTTCGGCGACGTGTTCCTCTCGACGGTGCCCGCTGCGACGGCCCCGCCGCTAAACACGGGTGCTCCGGGCGTGAGCGGGGCGACGGCGGCGGTGGCCTACACCTTCGGCGCGCCGGCGGTGACGTTGGAGCCGAACATCGCTCTCACCGACACCGACGGCCAGCAGCTGGCGGGGCTCGTGGTGGCGTTCGATGCGCGTCGCGGGGGCGACGACATCACCGCCCGGGACGGCGCCGGTGCCGCCGTAGACCTGGGCACGGTCGATCCCAACACCCAGGGCACGACCAGCGTCCACACCGTGGGCCGGTTCACCGAGACCACGACGATCGACGCGAGCGACATCTATCTCCAGTTCAGCGGCCCGTCCTCGCTCACCACCGCCGACTATCAGGCGCTTCTGCGCACGCTGACCTACAGCTCGGCCAATGACGGCGACCTGCCCGGCACCGAGGGCGTGCGGATCGTCCTGTCCGACTCCACGCACCCGGTTCCCGCGTCCACCTATGTCGAGGACGGCGTCAACGGCTACGCAGACGCAAGGACCGTCATCGCGCTCGCCAACCCGGTTGCCGCGAACACCCCGCCCACGATCAGCGGCGCACAGGCGGGCCAG
>CAXTBN010000002.1:0-9602 GCA_964242895.1 uncultured Caulobacteraceae bacterium
GCGTGGGTCAGCTTGGCGAGCTTGGCGTCGGAGAAGCCCATCGCCTTGAGGCGTCGGAACGCGTCGGCGTCGGTGGGCAGGCCGGCGGCGCGGATCCGGCCCTCGGTGCGGACGATCTCGGCGATCTGGCGCAGGAACCAGGGTTCGTAGCTGCAGGCGGCGTTGATCTCCTCCACCGTCAATCCGTGGCGGAAGGCCTGGGCGATCACCAGCAAGCGGTCGGGGGCGGGCATGCCCAAGCGGCGGATCACGGCGGCGTGGCCGGCGTCGGGGTCGTCGGCGCCCTCGATCAGCACTTCGTCGAAGCCGGTGAGCCCCGTCTCCAGCCCCCGCAACGCCTTCTGCACGCTCTCCGCGAATGTGCGGCCGATGGCCATGACCTCGCCGACGCTCTTCATGGAGGTGGTGAGGTAGGGTTCGGCGCCCGGGTATTTCTCGAAGGCGAAGCGCGGGATCTTGGTCACGACATAGTCGATCGCCGGCTCGAAGCTGGCGGGCGTGGCCCCGGTGATGTCGTTGTCCAGCTCGTCGAGCGTGTAACCCACGGCCAGGCGGGCGGCGACCTTGGCGATCGGGAAGCCCGTCGCCTTGGACGCCAGCGCCGACGACCGCGACACCCGCGGGTTCATCTCGATCACCACCATGCGCCCGTCCGCCGGGTTCACGGCGAACTGCACGTTGCTGCCGCCGGTCTCGACGCCGATCTCGCGCAGGACGGCGATGCTCGCCGCCCGCATGCGCTGGTACTCCTTGTCGGTAAGGGTGAGCGCCGGGGCGACGGTGACGCTGTCGCCGGTGTGGACGCCCATGGGATCCACGTTCTCGATGGCGCAGACGATGATGCAGTTGTCCGCCCGGTCGCGGACCACCTCCATCTCGAACTCCTTCCAGCCCAGGAGGCTCTCGTCGATCAGCACCTCGGTGACGGGCGACAGGTCGAGCCCGCGCTCCACGATGCTGCGGAACTCCTCCATGTTGTAGGCGACGCCGCTGCCCGTCCCGGCGAGCGTGAACGACGGGCGGATCACGGCCGGCAGCCCGGTGTAGGGCAGCGCCGCGAGGGCCTCCTCCATCGTGTGCACGACGGTGGACTTGGGGCTCTCCAGCCCGATCTTGTCCATGGCGTCGCGAAACTTCTGCCGGTCCTCGGCCTTGTCGATCACCTCGGCGCGGGCGCCGATCATCTCCACGCCGAACTTGGCCAGCACGCCCATGCTCTCCAGGGCGAGGGCGGTGTTGAGCGCGGTCTGGCCGCCCATGGTCGGGAGCAGCGCGTCGGGCCGCTCCTTCTCGATGATCTTGGCGACGATCTCCGGCGTGATCGGCTCCACATAGGTGGCGTCGGCCACCTCCGGGTCGGTCATGATGGTGGCGGGGTTCGAGTTGACCAGCATGATCCGGTAGCCTTCCGCCCGCAGCGCCTTGCAGGCCTGCACGCCCGAGTAGTCGAACTCGCAGGCCTGCCCGATGACGATGGGCCCGGCGCCGATGATCAGGATGCAGCTGATGTCGGTGCGCTTGGGCATGGTCGTCCTCCGCGCGGGGTCGTGGCGCGCGCAGCCGCCCGCACGCGCGGGGCGGGCGGGGTCGGCCGGGTTGTGGGCTAGGCCGGCGGTGTAAGCGCGGCGGTCCCGGGGGGCAAGGCGCGGGGACACGGAACGCGCCTCACCGCCCGGGGTTGGCGCTGGCGTGCTGGATGCTCCCGCCTCGCCGCTCGACGCCATGCGCGCCATCCTGGACGCGCCCGACCTGGAGACCGCCCGCGCCCGCGCGCCGGCCGCGCTGCGGCCGCTGCTGACGGCCCAGGCGTTCGAGGCGGTGAAGGGCGTGGCCGGCGCGGTGGACCACACGACCGGCGGGCCGGACGCCTTGGCGCGGCTGCGGGCGCAATTCGACCGGGCGGCGGCCGTGTCGCCCGAGGCGGCGGCCGCGCTCTACTCCCTGGGCGACCCCGCCCGGCTGGAGGCCGCGACCACCGAGGTCACCGCCTGGCTGAGGTGCGAGGGGCTGCACCGCCCTGGCGGTCGCGTCCTGGAGGTGGGCTGCGGGGCGGGCCGCTTCCTGCGCGACCTTGGCCGCGACGCCGGCTTCGCACTGGGTGTCGAGCTCTCGCCCGTGCTGGCGCGCGCGGCGTCGTCAGCCGGCGCGGCGGTGGTGCTGGGCGACGGACGAGGGATGAGCTTCGCCGCGCCGGGCGCCTTCGACCTCGTGCTCTACGCCGACAGCTTCCCGTACGTGGTGCAGGCAGGCGGCGATCTGCCGACGCGCCACCTCGCCGACGCTCGCCGCGTGCTGGCTCCCGGCGGACGGCTGGCCGTGCTGAACTGGAGCTACGGCGGCGCTCCCGGCCTCGACGAGGCCGACGCGCGAGCCCTGGCGGCGGCCGCGGGCCTGGCGCTCGCCTGGTCGGGCTCGCCCGGCTTCCGCCTGTGGGACGGGACCGCCTACCTGTTTGCCCCGGTCGCGGGATCACCTTAGTTGAGCGAACAGCCCCGCACGGAGCCGCCCATCCCCTCGCCGCCGTCCGCCGCGACCCGCGCCGCCGACCCGCTCGCGCCCGTCATGGCGCGGCTGGCCCTCGGCGAGCGCGACGCCCTGCGCGATCTCTACGATGCGACCCGCGCGAAGCTTTTCGGCGTGGTGCTCCGTATCCTCCGCGACAGGAGCGAGAGCGAGGACGTGTTGCAGGAGGTCTACCTGACGGTGTGGAGGCGGGCCGGTGCGTTCGACGCCGAGCGCGCGAGCGCCGCCGCCTGGCTGACCGCCGTTGCGCGCAACCGCGCCATCGACCGCCTGCGCGCCCGTCCCTCGCGCCCGCAGGCTCCCGCCGAGGCGGCCTACGACCTGCCCGATCCGGGTCCCGGTCCGGAGGCCGCGCTGGAGAGCTCGGACGAGGGCCGCCGGCTGCAGGCGTGCCTCGACACCCTGCGCCCCGACGAGGCGCGCACCATACGCACCGCCTTTCTGGAGGGCGTCACCTACGAGGCGCTGGCGCTCCGCACGGGCAAGCCGCTGGGCACGGTGAAGAGCTGGGTGCGCCGGGGGCTCCTGCGCCTGCGGGAGTGCCTGGAGACATGAGCCGCGCGCCGACCTCCCGCCGGGCCGAGGGCGACACCCTGGCCGCCGAACTGGCGCTCGGCGTGCTCGACGCCGAGGAGCGCGCCGTCGCCGAGGCGCGCGCCGCCGCCGATCCCACCTTCGCCGCGGAGGCCGCGGCCTGGAGCGCGCGCCTGCATCCCTTGTCGGAGGAGGCGGCCTCCGTCGAGCCAGGGTCGGAGCTGTGGTCGCGGATCGAAGCCGCCCTGCCCGCCAAGGCCGAGGGCGTCGACGTCGCCACGTCCGCCGAAGCGCCCACGCCGGCCTCGCCGGTCGGGGGAGCGGAGGTGATCGAGCTCGCGCCGCGGCGGCAGGTGCGCCACTGGCGCCGGCTCGCCGGCTTCGCGACGGGGCTGGCGGCCGCGTGCGTGATCGGCGTCGTGGTGCTTCTGGCGCGCCACCCCGTCGTGCCCGCGCCGCTGCTCACCGCCCGATTGGAGCCGCCGGCGGGGGACGCCATGCTGACCGGCGCGCCGCTCTACACGGCGACCGTGGACCGCAGCCGCAGCGCCGTGGTGCTCACGGCCGTGGGACCCGGTCCCGTCGACCCGCGAGCGCGCGAGCTGTGGGTGATCGCCAAGGCCGGTGCGCCGCTGCCGGTGGGCGTGATCGCGCGCGACCGACCGCTCGCGCTGCCGAAGACGGTGGTCGCGGCCGTGCACGCGGGTTCGACGCTGGCCATATCGCTGGAACCGGACGGCGGCTCGCCCACGGGCGCTCCCACCGGGCCGGTGATCGCGACGGGCGTGCTCGCAGGGGCCTGAGCCGGCGCGGCGTCCGAGCCGGCGCATCCGGATGCGATCGGCGTGCGTATAGCTTGGCGATAGGCGGCCGGCTCCCGGTCCGTCCCGACCGGAGATCTCGCATGCCCTCTCTCGTACGCCGCGCCAGCCTCGTCCTAGCGCTCGCCACCGCCACCATGGCCGGCGGCGCCTTCGCCCAATCGTCGATGATGTCCCACGAGAAGACCGTGATGGTCGGCGGTGCGGCCATGTACCCGTCGAAGAACATCGTCGAGAACGCGGTCAACTCCAAGGATCACACCACGCTGGTCGCCGCGGTGAAGGCCGCCGGCCTCGTCGACACGCTGAGCGGCCCCGGCCCCTTCACCGTGTTCGCGCCCACCAACGAAGCCTTCGCCAAGCTGCCGGCCGGCACGGTCGACACCCTGCTGAAGCCCGAGAACAAGGACAAGCTGACCGCCGTCCTCACCTACCACGTCGTCTCCGGCCGCCTGTCGGCCGCCGACCTGACGGACGGCCAGAAGCTGACCACCGTCCAGGGCGGCACGCTCACCGTCCACAAGCACGGTCATTCGGTGATGATCGAGGACGCCAAGGGCGACATGGCCAAGGTGACCATCCCCAACGTCTACCAGTCGAACGGCGTGATCCACGTCGTGAACACGGTGCTGCTGCCGGGCTGACGCCTCGGGACCGGGCGGCGACGCCGTCCGGTCCGCCTGCCAGGGCGCCGCCGGCCGTGCATCGGCGGGCGGCGCGGCTTATCTGAGCGGCATGCCCCGCCCGCGCCGGACACGGCCGCCGACCTCCTCCGCTCCGTCGCCCGGCCTGCCCACCCGCGAGCAGGTGGCCGCCTTCATCCGCGAGCGGGGCCAGACCGACGTCGGCGAGATGGCGTCCTTCTTCGCCGTGAAGGGGGCCGACCGCCGCGCCCTGCGCGAGCTCGTGAAGGAGATGACCGCCGGGGGCGACACCGCCCGCCGCGGCCGCAAGGGCGTCGCCGTCGCCGGCGCCTTTCCGCCCGTGGGCGTGGCCGACGTGGAGAGCCGCGACGTCGACGGCGAGCTGTGGGTCCGCCTGTCCGGCGCGGGCGACGATCTGCCGCCCGTGCGCCTCGCCCCGGGCCGGGACGACGCGGCCAAGGGCGGCGCCCCGGGGCTCGGCGACCGCGTGCTGGTGCGCTTCGACGCCGTCGGCGAGGGGCTCACCGAGGCTCGGCTGATCAAGAAGCTCGGCGTCGCCGCGCCCAAGGTGCTGGGCGTCGTGCGCAAGGCCGCCCGCCAGGTGCGCGTGGAGCCCGCCGACCGGCGCGGGAAGGAGAGCTTCCTGCTCACCGGCCCGGAGGCCTCCGACCTGCGCGACGGAGACCTCGTGCTCGTGCAGGCCGACGGCCGCTCGCAGGAGCGCTACGGCCCCCGGCCCGCACGCCTGCTGGAGGTGATCGGGCGCGAGGACGACGCGCGCGCCGCCTCCATCCTGGCCATCGCCGCCCACGACATCCCGACCGGCTTCCCTGAAGCCGCCGAAGCCGAAGCGGAGGCCGCGCCCGCCCCCACGCTCGGCAAGCGCACCGACCTGCGCGACCTGCCGCTGATCACCATCGACCCGGCCGACGCCCGCGACCACGACGACGCCGTCTGGGCCGAGCCCGACCCCGAGCTCAACAACCTGGGCGGCTGGATCGTGTGGGTCGCCATCGCCGACGTGGCCGCCTACGTGCGCCCGGGCTCGGCGCTGGACCGCACCGCCTGGACCAAGGGCAACAGCGTCTACTTCCCCGACCGGGTCGAGCCCATGCTCCCCGAGCGCCTCTCCGCCGGCCTGTGCTCGCTGGTGGAGGGCGAGGACCGGGCGACACTCGCCGTGCGGATGGTCTTCGACAGCGAGGGGCGCAAGCGCGAGCACCGCTTCGTGCGCGGTCTGATGCGCTGCGCGGCGGGGATCAGCTACGAGCAGGCGCAGGCCGCCGCCGAAGGCCGCACGGACGCCGCCACCGGCCCGCTGCTGGAGGCGGTGATCAAGCCGCTGTGGGCCGCCTACGCCGTGCTCAAGGCGGGCCGCGACGCCCGCTCGCCGCTCGCGATCCAGTCCGCCGAGCGCGCCATCCGCCTGAGCGAGGAGGGCGAGGTCGCCTCCATCACGCCGCGTCCCAGCCTGGAGGCGCACCGGCTGATCGAGGAATTCATGATCCAGGCCAACGTGGCGGCCGCCGAGGAGCTGGAGCAGCGCAAGACTCCCCTGGTCTACCGGATCCACGATGCGCCCAGCCAGGAGAAGCAGTTCGCCCTGGCCGACTTCCTCGACAGCCTGGCCATCCCCTGGACCAAGGGCGCCCCGCCCGACACGCGCCGCTTCAACAAGCTCCTTGAGGAGACGCGGCAGGGGCCGGCGGCGGAGATCGTCAACGAGGTGGTGCTGCGCTCACAAAGCCAAGCGGTCTACAGCCCGGAGAACATCGGCCACTTCGGCCTGAACCTGACCAAGTACGCGCACTTCACCTCGCCCATCCGCCGCTACGCCGACCTCGTGGTGCACCGCGCCCTGATCCGCGCCCTGCGGCTCGGCGAGGACGGGCTGACCGACGGCGACGCCGTGCGCCTGACCGAGACCGCCGAGCACATCACCGCCACGGAGCGCCGCGCCATGGCCGCCGAGCGCGACGCCACCGACCGCTACGTCGCCGCCTTCCTCGCCGACCGGGTGGGCGCGGAATTCACCGGCCGCATCACGGGCGTGACGCGTTTCGGCCTGTTCGTCCGGCTGACCGACACCGGCGCCGACGGCCTCGTGCCCGTGTCGACGCTCGGCGCCGAGTACTTCGTGCACGACGAGCGCCTGCACGCCCTGGTGGGCGAGCGCTCGGGCGAGCGCTGGCCTCTGGGCAAGCCGGTCGTCGTGAAGCTGAAGGAAGCGGTCCCGCTCACGGGCGGCCTCCTGTTCGAGATGATCAGCGAGCCCGAGCCGGCCGACGCGTCGCTGCCCCGGCCGCGGCTGGGCGTGCGCGGCCGTCCCGGCTCGGGTCCGCCACGACGGACGCCAGGCAAGGGTGGACCGCCGCCCGGCGTTCGGCGAGGGAAGCGGCGATGACGCGCCTGTTCGATCCCGAGGCGGAACTGCGCGGTCCAGTGCGTGAGCCGGGCACGACGGCGCCGCGCCCCCGCCCGGCCGCGACGCTGATCCTCCTGGACGGCAGTGAGGGCGGCGAGCCGCGCGTGCTGATGGGCCGTCGCGCCGCGCGGCACGACTTCATGCCCGACAAATGGGTGTTCCCCGGCGGTCGGGTGGACCCCGCCGACCGTCGGTCGCCCGCGACCTCCGAGCTGCGGCCCGAGGCGGCCGAGGCGCTGGCCCGCGCCTATCCGCGCCGGCCGACGCTGCCGCGTTCGCTGGGCGTGGCCGCGGTGCGCGAGACCTGGGAGGAGGCCGGCCTTGCGCTCGGCGCGCCGCGCGAGGGCGGCGCGCCGCCCGCCGCCGACCTCGCCGCCCTGGAGCTGGTGGCGCGCGCGGTGACGCCGCCTTACCGCGGCAAGCGCTTCGACACCGTGTTCTTCTCGGCGGACGCCGCCCGGCTGGCGAGCCGCGAGCGCCTGGGCGGCTCCGGCGAGCTGGCCGAGCTGGAGTGGTTCCCGCTGGCCGAGACTGCGCGGCTCGACCTGCCGGCCATCACGCGCGTGATCCTGCAGCAGCTGGGCGAACGCCTGGCCGACCCCTCGCGGCCGCCGCTCTGCATGACGTTCCGGCACGGCAAGCACCGGCAGGAGCCGATGTAGCCGCCCCCAACGCGCCCTCAGCGCGGCTCGGCGGTCATCACCAGCTCGGGCGCGGGGCGAAGGGTCACGCGCATCACCGCCGCCGGGTCGGCTGCGTCCGCCACAGGTCGTACGCGCAGACGCTGCAGCAGCACGGCGAGCACGGCCACCGCCTCCTGCATGGCGAAGCCGTTGCCGATGCACACGCGGGGACCGCCGCCGAACGGCATGAAGGCGAAGCGGTGGCGGGCGGCGACGGCCTCCGGCGCGAAACGGTCGGGGTCGAAGCGCTCCGGTTCGCTCCACAGGAGCTTGTGCCGGTGCAGGGCGTAGATCGGGATGATGACCACCTCTCCCGCCTTCAGCGACAGGCCGCCCAGGTCCACGTCCTCCGTCGTCTGGCGCGAGATCATGGGCGCGGGCGGGTAGAGCCGCATGGCCTCCGAGAACACCTGGCGGGCGTAGTCCATCCGCTGGAGGTGCTCGGGCGTCACCTCCGCGCCGCCGGTGACGGCGTCGATCTCGGCCTGCAGCCGCGCCTCCACCTCGGGGTTGCGGGACAGGAGGTGCAGCGTCCAGGCGAGGCCCAGCGCGGTGGTCTCGTGGCCCGCGGCGATGAAGGTCAGCAGGTTGTCGACGATCTCCTCGTCGGTCATGCTCCGGCCCGTCTCCGGGTCGGCCCCGCCCTGCAGCAGGGTGAGCAGGTCCTCGCGCCCGTCATCGCCGGCGCGGCGACGCTCGGCGGCGAGCCGGGCGGTGGTGGCGCGCAGATAGTCCACCGCGCGGCGGGCGCGGCCCTTGCCGGGGTAGGGCGTCCACGGCGGCAGGCGCAGCAGCGTCACGGCCAGCGACCAGCCGATGGGCGTCAGCGTGTCGGTGATCGCGGCCTCGACCTTGGCCGGATCCACACCGCCCGCACCCGAGAGCATGGTCGCCAGGATGATGTCGAAGGTCGTGCGCATCATGTCGTGGTTGACGCGCAGCGGCCGGCCGGGGCGCTCCAGCCAGCGGTCGCGCGTCTCGCGGGCGGCCTCCAGCATGGCGGGGGCCAGCGCGGCGAGCTTGCCCGGCTGGAAGGCGGGCGCGGCCGCGCGACGCTGCCAGCGCCAGTGCGCGCCCTCCGCCGTGAGCAGGCCGTCGCCGAGCGCGCGGCCCAGCACGCGCTTGTTCTCCGGCGTCTTGGGGAAGATGTCGGCCCGGCGGACCAGCACCTCCTGGATCAGCTCGGGTTCCAGAACGTACCAGCGCTGCGGCTGGCCGCCGACGCCCTTGACCAGCGCGGCGTCGAACACCTCGGGCGGTAGGGCGTCGAGCGGATTGCGCACCACCGCGCGCAGGGTGCTGAAGTCCAGCCGCCGCGAGCTGGTCACCGGCTCACGCCGCCGCGGCGCGGCCGAAGGCGGGAGGGCCGAGGGCGGGGAAACGGGTGCGAGCTCGGCCATGGCCGCCGTCATCCCACGTCCTGAGGGCCGCGGTAAGGCGCAACCCTTGACTTGCCGGCCGTCGCGGCTAGAACCGCGCCTCTTCTTTTCCGGCCCCGTTCCGTGCGGCCGCGCATCTCTGCGAGTCTCCGCCATGGCCAAGCCGGCATCCATCAAGATCCGCCTGAACTCGACCGCCGACACCGGCTTCTTCTACGTCACGAAGAAGAACGCACGGACCAAGACCGAGAAGATGGTGCTGAAGAAGTACGATCCCGTCGTGCGCAAACACGTCGAGTTCCGCGAAGGCAAGATCAAGTAGGGCCGTCGCCCACCCTTCCTTCCTCGACGCCCGGCCTCATCCGCCGGGCGTTTTCGCGTCCGGAGCCATGGTCGAAGTCGCGCGAACCCACGATCCGGTGCGGCTGACCTACCTGCAGGCGTTGCTCGCCGAGGCGGGTGTGGACAGCCGCGTGTTCGACGGGGCGGCGCGCGCCACTTGGCCGGGCGCCATCCCGGCGCGCCTGATGGTGGACGACCGCGACGCCTGGCTCGCCCGCTCGGTCCTGGCCGACGCCGTCCCTGAGCACTGA
>CAXTBN010000002.1:9702-103749 GCA_964242895.1 uncultured Caulobacteraceae bacterium
CCGCGACGCCTGGCTCGCCCGCTCGGTCCTGGCCGACGCCGTCCCTGAGCACTGAACCCCGAGGCAGCCGGGGCTCAGCCGCCGGTGATCTTGGACCCGTCCAGCTTGACGCCGAAGGGCGTGAACGGGGCCGGCTTGCAGACGCCTCGGCTCGAACTCTCGATGCCGCCGGTGGTCACCACCGAGCTGTAAGCGCCTGTCGCCCGATCGATGGAGCTCTCATAGCTGGCCACCTCCAGCTGCGAGCTCTCCAGGACGACCCTGGCGTCCTTGACGCCGAACAGCGTCTTGATCTCCTTGCATCCGTCCTTGGACGTGCACCAGGCCTTGGCGTCCAGGTCCACGCGGATGCGCTGGTCGTCCGACTCGCCGGTGTCGGCCTTGATGGCGCAGACGTAGTCGGCCTTCTGCGGGTAGGTCTGCGCCGTCCCGGGCGAGGCGGCCCCGAGCGCCGCCGCCAGCGCGGCGGCGCCGATGATCCACAGCGCCCTGCCCATGACGTCCCGCTCCGGTCGACTCTTCGCGCGGCAGCTAGCCGCGCTGAGGGGGTTCCGGCAAGGTCACGCCGCGCGCGCGATCACCTGGTTCCGGCCGGCGCGCTTGGCGTCGTAGACCGCCGCGTCGGCGCGCTTGATCAGCGCGTCGGGCCCGTCCTCCGGGCCCAGGGTGGCGGCCACGCCGATGGACACGGTGACCGACAGCGGCTCGTCGACGCCCTGCACGCGGAAGGGCGAGCCCGAGACGTGCAGGCGCAGGCGCTCGGCCACGCGGTGCGCGGCCTCCAGGCTGGAGTCGGGCATGATCACCACGAACTCCTCGCCGCCCAGCCGGCAGGCGAGGTCCACGGCGCGCACGTTGGTGGCCAGGCGCACGGCGAATTCTCGCAGCACCTCGTCGCCGACGTCGTGGCCGAAGGTGTCGTTGACGCGCTTGAAGTGGTCGATGTCCATCACGAGCGCGGCCACCGGGTCGCCGCCGAGCGTGGCCCGCTTCACCAGGGCGCCGAGCTGGCCCGACATGTAGCGCCGGTTGTGCAGGCCGGTGAGCGGGTCGGTGACCGCCAGCTCGAGGCTGTGATCCAGGTTGTGGCGCAGGAAGTCGGTGTAGCGCTTCTGGCGGATCAGCGTGCGCACGCGCGCGGCCATCTCCTCCGGGTCCACCGGCCGGGTGAGGAGGTCGTTGGCGCCGATCTCCAGCGCTTTGACCGCGCGCGCCTTCTCCGACGGCTCCCACACCGCCAGCACGGGCAGGTGCCGCGTCGACTCGTCCGAGCGCACCTGCGCGATCAGGCGCAGGCCGTCGAAGCTCTTGGCGGCGATGTTGACGATAAGCACGTCGGCGCGGGCGCGGGCGGCGACCAGGGCGCGGTCGAGGGAGGGTTCGAGCACCGGGCGGTGCTCCACGGCCAGCTCGTCGAAGATGCGGCGGCCCTGGGTGGGGCTGTCGTCGGCGATCACCACGCGGCCGCCGACGCCGTTCAGCCGCGCGCCGACGCCTTCGATCACGCCCATGCGCCGGCCGGACGCCTCGCGCTGGCGCAGCTCGTCGATGACCAGCTTCAGGCGCGTCAGCGAGCGCACGCGGGCCAGCAGGGTGACATCGTCGATGGGCTTGGTCAGGAAGTCGTCGGCCCCGGCCTCAAGCCCGGTGATGCGGTCGCGCCGGCCGTCCAGTGCGGTCACCATCACGATCGGCAGGTGGCGGGTGGCGGTGTCGGCGCGCAGGCGGCGGCAGGTCTCGAACCCGTCCATGCCGGGCATCATCACATCGAGGAGCACGATGTCGGGCCGCGTCTCGACGGCGAGCCTCAGCGCCTCGGGCCCATCGCGCGCTGGGATCACCTCGTAGTACTCGGCCTCCAGCTTGGCCTGGAGCAGGCGCACGTTGGCTTCGATGTCGTCGACCACCAGGATGCGGGCGCTCATCGGCGTGTCTCCCCTCAGGCCAGGAAGCGGCGGACGGTCTCGAGGAAGTAGCCGACCGAGATGGGCTTGGAGATGTAGGCCTCGCACCCGCCCTCGCGGATGCGCTCCTCGTCGCCCTTCATGGCGAAGGCGGTGACGGCCACCACGGGGATGTGGCGCAGGGAGGCGTCCTCCTTGAGCCACTTGGTGACCTCCAGGCCGCTGATCTCGGGCAGCTGGATATCCATCAGGATCAGGTCGGGGTGGTGCTCGCGGGCGACCGTGAGCGCGCTCATGCCCTCGCGGACCTCGAGGGTCTCGTACCCCTGAGCCTCCAGGAGGTCGTGGAAGAGCTTCATGTTGAGCTCGTTATCCTCCACGATGAGGACTCGCTTGGCCATTCTGTCCCGTGTCGGTGGAGGCCGCGCCGCCCGCAGGGAGGGCGCTTCCGTCGTGCGGCCACATTGGCCTCACATCCTCAAGATGGCGTTACCGGTAGGCGGGCTCACGGTGTCGGACACGCAGGCGCAGGATCTCCGGGAGGCGGTGGCTCACCTGGCCGCCCGCGCGCCCACGCCCGTGGCGGTGATCGACGTGGACGAGGTGCTGGGCCTGTTCGTGCAGGGCTTCGACCGCTGGCTGCGCAGCCACGGCCACGAGCTGCGCATGACGAGCTTCGCCCTGTTCGGGAACCTCTATCCCGTGGGCGGGGCGGAGCCGGCGGACAAACTCGTCGGCAAGGTGCTGTTCGACGGCTACTTCGCCGAGGGCTGCGGCGAGATGGAGCCCGTTCCGGGCGCGGTGGACGCGCTGGCGCGCCTGTCGCAGCGGGCGGCCGTGGTGATCCTGACCAACGCCCCCGAGGCCTCGCGCGCACTGCGCGGCGGCTGGCTGAAGCGCCATGGCCTGCCGTACCCGCTGATCGTCAACGCCGGGCCGAAGGGGCCGCCCGTCGCCGCCCTGGCCGCCGCCGCGGGCGGACCGGCCGCCTTCGTGGACGACATCGTCTCCAACCTCGACTCGGTGGCCGAGCATGCGCCGGGGGTGGCGCGCTTCCAGCTGGTGGCCGACCCGGCGTTGCGCACCATGGCGCCGGCGAGCGAGGCGCACCCGCGCGCGAATGACTGGGAGGCGCTGGAGCCCCTGCTGGAGCGCGCGCTCGCGCCATGAGCGCGCTCTGCCGCGACTGCGACTGGCGCGGGACGGAGCGGCCGGCGCGCTGCCCGTCCTGCGGCTCGCCGCGCCTGTTCGCGCACGCCGAGCTCGACACCCTCGCCATCGCGCACCTGGATTGCGACAGCTTCTACGCCAGCGTGGAGAAGCGCGACCGGCCGGAGATCCGCGACCAGCCGGTGATCGTCGGCGGCGGCGTGCGCGGCGTGGTGACCACCGCCTGCTACATCGCCCGCACCTACGGCTGCCGCTCGGCCATGCCGATGTTCAAGGCGTTGAAGCTGTGCCCGCATGCGGTGGTCGTGCGGCCGGACTTCACCAAGTACACCTTCGAGAGCCGGCGCATCATGGGCATGATGCGCGAGCTGACGCCGCTGGTGCAGCCGCTGTCGCTCGACGAGGCGTGGCTCGACCTCTCCGGCTCCGAGCGCCTGCATGGCGGCCCCGCCGCCTGGACGCTGGCGCGCCTGCAGCGGCGCATCGAGCGCGAGACGGGGCTGACGGTCAGCGTCGGTGTCGCGCCGAACAAGGTGCTCGCCAAGATCGCCAGCGACCTCGACAAGCCGCGCGGCCTCGCCGCCATCGGCGCGGCCGAGGCGCAGGCCTTCCTCGCCGACCGACCGGTGACGCTCCTGCCCGGCGTCGGCCCCGCCTTCGCGCGCAGCCTGGAGCGCGCGGGCTACACGCGCATAGGCCAGCTCGCCGCCGCCGACCGCAAGACGCTGGTGACCGCCTTCGGCGCGGGCGGCCTGCGCCTGCACGACCTCGCCCACGGCCGCGACGCCCGGCCGGTGGACCCGGACAGCGAGCGCAAGTCCATCGGCGCCGAGACCACCTTCAACGAGGACCTGCGCGACCGCGAGGCGCTCGCCGACCGCCTGTGGGGCTGCTGCGAGAAGGCGGCCGGCCGCGCCCGGGCCGGCGGCGTCGCCGGCCGAGTGGTCACGCTGAAGCTGAAGACGGCCGACTTCCGCAGCCTCACCCGCCGCCGCACCCTGCCCGAGCCGACGCAGACCGCGCGCACCGTCTTCGCCGTGGCCCGCGAGCTCCTGGCCGCCGAGGCGACCGGCCCCGCCTACCGGCTGATCGGCGTGGCCCTGTCCGACCTCGTGGAGGCCGCCGGCCCGGCCGCCGGCTTCTTCGCCGCCGACGAAGCCAAGGCGCGCACGACCGAGACGGCCGTCGACCGCTTGCGCGCCCGCTTCGGCGCCGCCGCCGTGGTCAGCGGCCGCGCGCTGCGCAGTGGACGGTGAGGCGCGGGCGGGCGCCGCCGTCCCGTGACGCGCGCGCGCTGGACACCCGGCCGAGCTTGCCCTTGAGTGCCGCCGGCTTTCGGCGGGGGTGGCGTTGAGTTCGATCCGGTTCGGGGCGGCGCTGGCCGTCCTCGCGGCGCTGGCCGCCGGCTGCGCCACGGCGCCTCCGCCTGAGCACACCGCCCAGGCGTCCCGGCCCGCGGAGAAGCCGAAGCCGCTGCCGCCCGGGCTCGATCCCCTGGCGAACCCCGACGCGTTCCCCTCCACCTACCGGCCCGGCGCTTCGCAGCCGACGGCCCTCGTCCACGCCACGGTGCTGACCGCCACCGGCCGGCAGATCGAGGACGGAACGGTGGTGATGAGCGGCGGGCGCATCGTCGCGGTGGGCGGGCCGGAGACGGCCGTCCCCGCCGGCGCGGCGGTGGTCGACGCGCGGGGCAAGTGGGTCACGCCCGGGCTGATCGACATCCACAGCCACATGGGCGACTACCCCGTGCCCGCCGTGCCCAGCCGCTCGGACGGCAACGAGCTGACCGATCCGAACACCGCGCAGGTGTGGGCCGAGCACTCCGTCTGGCCGCAGGACCCGGCGTTCGACCGCTCGCGCGCGGGCGGGGTGACCACGCTCGACATCCTGCCGGGCTCGGGCAACCTGTTCGGCGGCCGCTCGGTGGTGCTCAAGAACGTCAACGCCGTCACCGTGCAGGGGATGAAGTTCCCAGGCGCGCCGTACGGGCTGAAGATGGCCTGCGGCGAGAATCCCAAGCGGGTCTACGGCTCCAAGGGGCGCTTCCCGTCCACCGCCATGGGCAACGTGGCGGGCTACCGCGGCGCCTGGATCGCCGCGGCCAACTATCGCCGCGCCTGGGACACCTACCGCGACAAGGTCGCCAAGGGGCAGGCGGCCGATCCGCCGTTGCGCAATCTGCAGCTCGACACCCTCGTGGGCGTGCTCAAGGGCGAGATCCTGATCCAGAACCACTGCTATCGCGCCGACGAGATGGCCGACATGATCGACATCTCCCACGAGTTCGGCTTCCACATCGCCGCCTTCCACCACGCGGTGGAGAGCTACAAGATCGCGCCGATGCTCGCGAAGGAGGGCATCTGCTCCGCGGTGTGGGCCGACTGGGGCGGGTTCAAGATGGAGGCCTACGACGCCACGCAGGCCAACGCGGCGCTGGTGCACCGGGCCGGCGCCTGCACGGTGATCCACTCGGACGACGACTACATCGACCAGCACCTGAACCAGGAGGCGGCCGTGGCCATGACCGCCGGGAACCGCGTCGGCCTGGCCATCACGCGTGCGGAGGCGATCGCCTGGATCACCGCCAACCCGGCCAAGGCGCTCGGGATCGGCCGCGAGACCGGCTCGCTGGAGCCCGGCAAGGCGGCGGACGTGGTGCTGTGGTCGCGCGACCCGTTCAGCGTCTACGCCGTCGCCGAGCACGTCTACGTCGACGGCGCGGAGGTCTACGACCGGGCGCACCCGCGACAGCCCCGCTCGGACTTCGAGGTGGGCCAGCCGGCGAAGGGCGCGTTCCAGGGCGCCTCCTTCCCGGCCGCCGAAGGAGTTCGCCCGTGAGCGCCCGCCGCCTACTTCTCGCCGCGGCCGGCGGGCTCGCGCTCGCCGCGCCCGCCTCCGCCGAGACGATCGCCATCACCGGCGCACGGATCGAGACGGCCGGTCCCGCGGGCGTGATCCCGAACGGAACGGTGGTGATCACCGACGGGCGCATCACCGCCGTGGGCGCGGGCGTGCGCGTTCCCGCCGGGGCGCGGGTGGTTGACGGGGCGGGCAAGGTGGTCACGCCCGGCCTCGTCGCCGCCTCCACCAACCTGACCGTGGCCGAGCTCGACAACGTGCGCGAGACCCGCGACGACGTCCCGGGCGCGGGCCTCTCCGCCGGCTTCGACATCGCCTACGGCGTCAACCCGGCCTCCGCACTGATCCCGCTGGCGCGCCAGACGGGCGTCACGCGCGCGGTGGTCACGCCCGCCCCCGTGCGCGGAGGCGGCGGCGAGGAGGACGCGGAGCTCGGCCTCGCCAGCGGCTACACCGCCGGCGGCGGCGAAGCCGCCCACCGCGACCCCGGCCTGTTCGGCGGTCAGGCGGCGATCGTGCGGCTCGCCGACGGCGACCCCGACCCGGTGATCAGGGCGCGCGTGGCCGTGACGCTCGACATCGGCCGCAACGGCGCGACGTCCACGCGCGGCACGGTGTTCGTGCTGATGCGCTCGGCGCTGGCCGAGGCGCGCCAGTTCGCGCGCAACCGCGCCCGCCACGACCGCGGCGACGAGATCGCCAGCCGTTACACGCGCGAGGACCTGGAGGCGCTGCTGCCGGTGGCGGAGGGCCGCGTCCCGTTCCTGGTGCGCGTCCATCGGGCGGCCGATATCCGCCAGGTCCTGCGCTTCGCCGCCGCCGAGCACGTCCATGTGATCCTGGAGGGGGCGGAGGAGGGCTGGGAGGTCGCGCCCGAGCTCGCCGCCGCGCACGTCCCCGTGATCGTCGACGCGCAGGAGGACCTGCCCATGACCTTCGACCAGCTCGGCGCCCGGCTGGACAACGCCGCGCGCCTGCAGGCGGCGGGCGTGACGGTCGCCATCGAGGGCAGCCGCGACTTCAACAACCTGCGCGAGGCGCGCTTCAACGCCGGCGTGGCGGTGGCCAACGGCCTGCCGTACGAGGCGGCCATCGCCTCGCTCACCTCCGCGCCCGCGAAGATGTGGGGTTTCGGAGACCGCTCGGGCTCGCTGGAGGCGGGCAAGGAGGCGGACGTGGTGCTCTGGTCAGGCGACCCTCTCGAGGTGACCACCTGGCCGGAGGCGGTGTTCATCGCCGGCCGCGAGCAGCCGACGACCTCGCGCGGTCAGCAGCTGCGCGACCGCTACCTGCCCCAGACCCGTGCGGCGGCGTCCGCGGCGGGACGCTAGGTCGTCGGACCCCCGCTCACCCGCGCGGGGCCGAGGAGATCAGGCGGCGATCGAGAGTTGCCGGCGCACCAGCTTGCCGTAGGCGTCCATCATGGACAGGGAGATGTCTCCCGGCGTGAAGCGGTGCTCGCCGATCTCGCGCACGGGGGTCACCTCCGCCGCCGAACCCGTGAGGAAGCACTCGCCGAAGGTCGCCAGCTCGCCGGGCTGGATATGGCGCTCGATCACCTCCAACCCGGCGTCGCGCGCCAGCCCGATCACCGTCTGGCGCGTGATGCCGTTGAGGAAGCAGTCGGGCTCGGGGGTGTGCAGCGCGCCGTCGCGCACGAAGAACACGTTCGCGCCGGTCGCCTCCGCCACATAGCCCCGGTAGTCGAGCATCAGCGCGTCGGCGTAGCCCTTGGCTTCGGCGGCGTGCTTGGACAGGGTGGCGATCATGTACAGGCCGGCCGCCTTGGCCTCGAACGGCGCCGTCTCGGGCGCCGGGCGGCGGTAGATGGCGTGATCCAGCCGGATGCCGCGTTTCTTCTCCTCCACGTCGAAGTAGCTCGCCCACGGCCATACGGCGACGGCGCAGCGGATGCGCGCGCCCTGGGCGGCCACCGACAGCTGCTCCGATCCGCGCCAGACGAACGGGCGCATGTAGGCGGTCTCCAGACCCGAGCGGGCGATGCTCTCGTTGCAGACCCCGTCGATCTCGTCCTTCGAGAAGGGTATCTTCATGTCGAGGAGCTCGGCCGAGCGGAACAGGCGGTCGGTGTGGGTGCGCAGCTTGAAGACCTCGCCCTCGTAGATGCGCTGGCCTTCGAACACGCAGGAGCCGTAGTGGAGACCGTGCGTCAGGACGTGGATCTTCGCTTCACGCCACGGCACGAATTCACCGTCCAGCCAGATCCAACCGTCACGCTGATCGAAGGGAACGAGGGCCATTGGAACGATCTGTCCGGCGCCGCCCCGAGCGGGCAAGCTGATGCCCGACGATTTTGCACCCGGCGGGGCGGCGCGCAAGTGAGCGCGCGGCCCCTCGCCGCCGACGGCCGGTTGCTGCTCAGCGAGGCCGAGCTGGACGCCGCGCTCGAGCTGGCGGTCCTGGCCGAGGCGTCGCTGTGGGCCGTGGCCGACGCCGCGCTGGAGGCGGCCGAGCCGCGGCTCGGGCGAGGCCACTGGCGGCTGGCGTTCCTGCTGAAGCGCCGGCCCGGGCTGGGGGTTGGCGAGCTCGCGGCGTTGACGGGGCTGTCGAAACAGGGCGCGTCCAAGTCGCTGCGCGAGCTGGAGGCGGCGGGGCTCGTGGAGAAGGCGCTGGGGGAGGACGGGAGGCGTCGGCCCGCGGCGCTCTCGGGCGCGGGCCGCATCTGGGAGCGCACGGTGGGCGAGCGCATGCGCGCCGCCCTGGCCCGCGCCTATCGCACGGGCGGAATGGAGCACGCGGCGGGCGCGCGCCGCGTCTGGGCGGCGCTGGCCGGTGCGCGCGCCGCGCCCCGGCGCGAGGCGGACGCGTGAGCGGCCGCCACCTCCTGGTCGTCGACGACGACGACCGCCTGCGGGCGCTGCTCAAGGAGTTCCTGTCCAGTCAGGGATTCCGCGTGACGACGGCGGCCGACGCGGCGGCGGCGAGACGGCTGCTGGAGCTGATGGACTTCGACCTGCTGGTGCTCGACGTGATGATGCCCGGCGAGGACGGCTTCGCCTTCGCGCGATGGCTCCGCGGCCGCAGCGCCGCGCCCGTTCTGATGTTGTCCGCGCGCGGGATGCCGGAAGACAGGATCGAAGGGCTGGCGGCGGGGGTGGACGATTACCTGTCCAAGCCGTTCGAGCCGCAGGAGCTGGTGCTGCGCATCGAGGCGATCCTGCGCCGCGCGGGCGCCGCGCCCGCCAAACCGGAGGCGCTGCGCTTCGGCGCCTTCAGCTTCGATCCAGGCCGTGGAGAACTGCAACGCGACGGCGCGCCTGTGCGCCTGACGGAGGGCGAGGCCGCGCTGCTCAAGCGCCTCGCCCAGACGCCCAACGCCCCAGTGGACCGGCTCGACCTGCCCGGCGGCGGTGACGACGGCATGGGCCGCGCAGTGGACATCCAGGTCACCCGCCTGCGCCGCAAGCTCGAGGACGACCCCAAGAACCCCCGCTGGCTGCAGACCGTGCGCGGCCGCGGCTACATGCTGGCCCCCGAATGACGTCCGGACCCTCCGCCTGGCTGCACCCGCGCTTGTGGGCCCCGGTGGGGCGGCGACTGGCCAAGCGCTGGCTGCCGCGCACCCTGTTCGCGCGCTCGGTGCTGATCATCATCCTGCCGGTGCTGGTGATGCAGGCGGCGGTCGGTTGGGGCTTCTTCGAGGCGCACTGGCGCACGGTGACCCGCCAGCTGAGTGAGAGCCTCGCGGGGGACGTGGCCTGGACAACGTCGCTGTACGAGCGCGATCCCTCGCCGCCCGCCTACGCGGCGCTCGTCGAGCGGGCGGAGCGCTCGCAGGGACTGTCCGTCGCCTTCCAGCCCGGCCGGACGCTGCCGACGAACCGCCGCGGAGCCTGGCTGGCGCTGGACGGCGCGTTGCGCGAGGCGATCGACGAACGGGTGCGCGAGCCCGTGTGGATCGACACCACCCGCTACCCCGCCTACGTCGACATCCGCGTGGCCGTGCCCGGCGGCGTGCTGCGGTTCCTGGCGCCGCGCGAGCGCGCCTTCGCCACGCGCGGCAACGTCTTCCTGTTATGGCTCACGGGGGCGACCCTGCTGTTGTCGGCGGTGGCGGTGGCCTTCATTCGCAATCAGGTGCGCGCCATCGAGCGGCTGGCGGAGGCGGCGGACGCCTTCGGGCGCGGCCAGGACTCGCCCGCCTTCAAGCCGCACGGCGCGCGCGAGGTCCGCATGGCGGCGGAGGCGTTCCTGGCCATGCGCGCGCGCATCCGCCGCCACATCGACCAGCGCACCGCCATGCTGGCCAGCGTCAGCCATGACCTGCGCACGCCGCTGACCCGTCTGAAGCTGCAGGCCGCCATGGCCCCGCCCTCGCCGCGCATCGAGGAGATCAAGCGCGACATCGTCGACATGGAGCAGATGATCGACGAGTACCTCGCCTTCGCGCGCGGCCAAGCCGGCGAGGACGTGGCCGACGCTTCGGTGGGGGCCATCCTGGCGGAGGTCGGCGCCGACGCGCGGCGGACAGGCGCGGCCGTCGCGGTGGACGCCGACCCGGGCCTGACGGCCTCGCTGCGGCCGAAAGCGTTCAAGCGCGCCCTCGCCAACCTGGTGAACAACGCCGCGGCCCATGGCGAGCACGTCCAGGTGGCCGCCCGCCGCACGCCGTTCGGCGGCCTGGAGGTGTGCGTCGACGACGACGGCCCCGGCATTCCGCCCGAGCGCTACGAGGAGGCCTTCCGCCCCTTCGCCCGGCTGGACGAGTCCCGCCAGAACGCCAAGGGCGTGGGCCTCGGCCTCGCCATCGCTCGTGACGTCGCCCGCGGCCACGGCGGCGAGGTGGAGCTGAGCCCGAGTCCGCTGGGCGGCCTGCGCGCCGTGGTGCGCCTGCCCGGTTGAGAGGGGGGGGGCTAGAGCAGCATCGGCCCGACCGTCGCGTCCAGCCAAGCGGCGTCGAACACCTGCGGCCAGTCGGCGTTGGCCGGCAGCAGCGCGCAGGCGGCGCGGGCGTCGAAATCCTCGACGCGCGCGACAGCCGCCTCGATCGCCGCGATCACGGCGGGCAGGGTGGGCTCGCAAGGGACGATGTTGTCGCTGAAAGCGGCGTACCAGTCGGCCGGGCGGTTCGAGAAGGTGTTGGTCACCACCATGGCGCCCGTGGTGGCGAACTCGAACGGGATCACGCTGGGGTGCGGCGCGTACATGAGGCTGACGCCCAGATCGAGCTGGCGCACGAAGCCGGTGTAGGCCTCCTCTGTCATCTTGGGGACGAACTCGAGCCGCCGCCCGCCGCCCAGCTCCACCGGCGGCATCGGTGCGAGGCAGCCGAGGCCCGTGAAGCTCCAGCGCTCGTCGAACACGCCGCGCGCGCACAGCTCCTTAAGCGCCAGCTCGGCCAACTCGTAGAGGTTGCGCGAGGCGTGGCCCTCCGGCCGGGCGTAGACGGCGCAGGTGCGGCTGCGGCGGGTGCGCATGTCCGAGGCGCTCTGGCTCGGCAGGCGATTGATGACGTGCTCGAAGGTGGCGTAGTCGCGCCCCTCCTCGGCGGCCGGCGCGCCCTTGAACAGGCCCAGGCGCTCGGCGGCGAAGTGGTCACGCAGCACGCGGCTGTTGAAGACCGGGTAGCTCGGCAGCTCGTAGGCCCAGTCGGTGACGGCGCGCACGGCGCCGTAGTCGTGGAAGATCGGCTCGTACTCCTGCACCAGGCTGATCACGCGCGGCTCGTCGGTGAGGGCGGCCAGCGGCGAGGCGAAGATCACGTCCCATGAGGAGTAGGCCAGGAATCGGTCACGCGGCCCGATCTCCAGGTGGTCGAGCTCCTGGCGCGACCGCACCTCCAGGTCCGCGAAGGCGCGGCGCAGGCGCGGGTTGGAGGTGCGCCACAGGAAGTACTCGCGGTTCGCGCGGCCCTCCTCCAGCGTGATGACGGACAGGCGCAAGGCCCGCTCGGCGCACCAGCCCTTCAGCGCCGCCACCAGCTCGAAGCAGGCGCGGAACCCGCCGAAGGAGATGTCGGGGTTCAGGCGTGGCAGCACCACCCACAGGGTGCGCGGCCGTCCCTCCACGACGCGGCAGGGCGTGGGCGCGAGGCGGCCGGCCAGGGCGCGGGAGCGCTCCAGGAGCGTCGGCTCGGTCACACCCGGGAGCGCGTCCTCCAGCGCCGCTGAGAGGTCGAACTTGGGCAGCCGGCCCTCGGCGCGGCCCGTGACCACGTAGTGGTGGAAGCCGCACAGGATGCGTCCGGCCGCCACGCCCTCGCGCACGTCGGCGTAGTAGGCGGTGTACCAGCTCTCCGAGAACCGCGGGTTGGGTGAGTAGCCCTTGCGCAGGCCGGTCCGCAGGTAGTGGTCGAAGGGGTCGACCCAGTCGGCCTTGGACTCCTCCCGCGACAGATAGGTGTCGAAGTAGAAGTCCTCGTCGAACTCGGCGCGGATCATCTCGTGCACGGCGAACGCCGCGCCGCGCCGCGCCGCCTTGCCGCTCGCCGGGCGCAGGCGGCGGCCGAGGGTGCGGGCGTAGTCGAGCGGCGTCAGGTGCGGGAAGTGGCGCAGGAACAGCTGCGCCTCCGGATCGCCCTCCAGGTAGGCCTCGGGCTCGAAGGCGTCGGCGTCCGGCTCCGGCGCGGGCTCGCCGAGAAGGTCGGCGCGCGCCTGGTGCGCGTAGGTGGGCAGCCGCCCCTCGCGCCAGCCGACGGCGACGAAATGGTACAGGGCCGAAGGGGCTTGGCCCGTGGCGATGGCCTCCTCCACGTCGGGGTGGGCGCGGCGGTACCAGTCCTCTTCGAACAGGGCGTTGGCGTCGAGCCGCGCGTAGGCGGGCTCCGACAGGTACAGCGCCATGGGATCGGCGGGGTCCGGCCAGGCCGCGTACTCCGGCCGCTCCGCCTTCAGCGCCCGCAGGAACACGCCTGCGTCGAAGGCGCGGGCGAAGTCGCCGCCCGCCTTGCCGATGTCGAATGCGCCCGCGTCGCCGTCCGCCGCCATGTGAGCCTCCTCGTGCAGCGGACGCAGAGGTTGTGCGACCGCGTTCAACAACTGTTAGTTGTATCGGCCGAACATGGTGCACGAATGGTTTACGCGGGATCGCACCCATGGACGACGCGGGCTCCTCCACCTTCCTCCGCCGGCTGGCCGACCATGCCCGGGAGACGCCGCACCGGACGGCGCTCGTGCTCTACGAGGGCGAGAGCTTCCGCCTGTGGAGCTACGCCGACCTATGGGTCCGAGTTCTCCGCTGGGGCGAGCGGTGGGCGGAGGCGGCGGGGCCGGACCGCGCGGGTCGCGTGGCTTTCGTCGTGCTGCCGCACGGGATCGAGCTCTACGCCGCGTTCATAGGGGCCATGGCGGCGGGGCTCGTCCCGTCCATGCTGCCGACCCCGCAGGTGCGCCAGGAGCGCGACGCCTGGGCCAAGGCGCAGGGCCAGGTGATCGCCCGAGCGCGCCCGGCGGCGATCGTCGCCGGTGCGGCCGAGCACCGCGCCCTGGGCGCGCAGGCCGGCGTCGCCGCCGTGCTCGAGCCCGAGCCCTTCCGCCCGGCCTCGCCCCGCTTCCGCCCGGCCGAGCCGGCGACCGGCGACGCGGCCATCCTGCAGCACAGCTCGGGAACCACGGGGCTGAAGAAAGGCGTGGTGCTCTCGTTCGGCCAGATCGACCGCCATGTCGGCATGGTGGCCGAGGCGCTCGGGGCGACGGGGGACGACGTATGGGCGAGCTGGCTGCCGCTGTACCACGACATGGGCTTGGTGGCCGCCCTGCTCACACCGCTCAGCCTGGGCGCGGGCGTCGCGGCGCTAGACCCGTTCGCCTGGGTCGGCGACCCGATGAGCTTCTTCCGCGTCGTCGCCCGGCACCGCGCGACTCTGGCGTGGGCTCCCAACTTCGCCTTCGCGCATTGGGTGCGCACGCGCGGCGACCATCCCGCCGTGGACGCCTCCAGCCTACGGGCGCTGATCGACTGCTCCGAGCCCTGCCGGCCGGAGACGCTGGCGCGTTTCTCCGCCGCGTTTGAGGATTGCGGGATCACGCCGGAGCGGCTGGCCTGCTGCTACGGCATGGCCGAGGTTGTGTTCGCCGCCACCCAGACGCCTCCCGGCCGCGCGCCCCGCACGCTGTCGCTCGACGCCGAGGCGCTGGAGACGGGTCGCCGCGCGGCCCCCGCCCGCGCCGGGCGGCGCGCCCGCGCCCTGCTCTCCTGCGGCCCGCCGCTCCCGGGTGTGCGCTTGCGCATCGACGCACCGGAGGGCTCGGCGGGCGAGATCCTGGTGAAGAGCCCCACGCGCATGAGCGGCTACCACGCCGACGCGCCCGACGCCGGCGCCCTCGCCGGCGGCTGGCGGCGCACGGGCGACGTGGGTCTGATCGACGGCGGCGAGCTGTTCGTCTGCGGTCGGATCAAGGAGCTCCTGATCGTCCACGGCCGCAACCTGTACGCGGGCGACATCGAGGCCGTGGTCTCCGCGCTTCCGGGCGTGAAGCCCGGCCGCGCCGTGGCGCTCGGTCTGCCGGACGAGGAGACCGGCACGGAGGAGCTGGCTTTGATGGTCGAAGCAGTTCCCGGCTCCGACCCGCGCGGGCTGGAGGCGGTGGTCCGCGAGGGCGTTCGAGGGGCTTTCGGCGTCTCGCCGCGCCATGTGACGGTGGCCGCGCCGGGCGCCCTGGCCAAATCCACCGCCGGCAAGATGAGCCGCGCGGACAACCTCGCCAAGCTGAAGGCGCTGTTGGCGGAGCGGAGCGCGCCACCCGCGCCGGAAGCGCCGGTGCGGGATACCGACGAGCGCGCTTCGGAGCCGCCGGAGAGCGAAGCGTCACCGATCGCGCCGCTCCTCCGGGCCCCTGACCTTCGCCCGGCTGACCCGCTCGCCCTCGTCGCCCGCGCGCTGGCCGAGTGCTTCGGCGCGGACGCGGGGCAGGTGGAGGCCGCCACCGCGCCCGACCACGTGCCCGGCTGGGACAGCCTGGGCCACACAGTCCTGCTGCTCCGCCTGGAGGCGCTCGCCGGCGTCCGCTTCGGCGAGGCCGCCGCCGAGGCGCGCACCGCCGGCGACCTCGCCGCCCTGATCCCCGACCTTGAGAAGGCCGCCGCATGACCCTCGACCTCTCCGGCCGGCTCGAGCCCGCGGTCGGCCGTGACGGCCGCCTGTTCGTCGATAAGACGCCCGAGGCCGACGTGCGCGGCCTCTACGCGGAGCCCTGGACCGACGACGCACGCCTCGCACGCTCCTGGCGCACGCACGTCGGCCGCCTCGCCGCCCTGGCCCGCGAGATCGGCGCGCGGCTGCTGGTGGTCGTCCCTCCGGACGCCCACGCGGTCCACGACGACGCCTTGCCGGACGGGTTCGCCTACGCCCGCCCGTCCGTGCTCGACCGCTTCGCCGCCATGTTCGGCGAGGAGGTGGAGGTGCTCGACCTGCGCGAGCCTATGCGGAGCTTGCACGGCGTGATCGACCCGTGGCGGCGCACGGACAGCCACTGGTCCGCCCCGGGCGCCTACGCCGGCTATCGCGCGGTGATGGAGCGCCTGGCCCCGCTCCGCCCGCATGTGGTGCAGCCGGAGGAGTTCGGCCTGGACTGGCGCGAGGAGGCCGGCGACCTGGGCGCTGTCTGCGAGCCGCCCGTGCGCGGCGAAGTCCCGACCGTGCACCTCGATGCACCGCGCGCGCGGGTCGCCGCCGACCTGTGCAACCACCGTCGCCAGATGATCAAGACGACGGAGGTGGACGATCCGGCGCTCCCCTCGGCCGTGCTGTTGCGCGACAGCTTCGCCACCGAGATGGCGCCGTTCCTGGCCGAGAGCTTCCGCCGCTGCGTGATGGTGGGGGCCGGCGCGCGCAGCTTCCTCGACCTCGTGCGCGAGGAGCGGCCCGACGTCATCCTGGTGGAGCGCTGCGAGCGCGCCCTCCCGCAAGGTGTGATCGACTGGGACCTGCTCGGCTGGCGCGAGCACTGGCCCTCCCCCGGCGACGGCGAGCGCGAGCCCGACGCCGCCCGCGCCGAGCGCGACGCCGCCCGCGCGCTGGACGCCGGCGACATCGCCGCCGCCGCCGCTCGAGCCGCCGACGCTTGCGCGCTCGGTGCGACGCCCGACCGCCGTCACCTGCTCGGCCGCGCACTGCTGGCCGCCGGCCGCGACGTCGAGGCCGCCGCCGCCGTCGAGTTGGCGCTGTCCGCCGAGCCGGGGCGGTGGAGCTTCGTCATGCACCTGGGGATCGCGCGTCTGCGCCAGGGCCGCACGGCCGAGGCGCGCGACCTGTTCGGCCGCGCCTGCGCGCTCTCGCCGTGGCGGCCGTTCGGCTTCGAACACTTCGGCTACGCCTCCCTGGCGCTGGGCGAGTTCGCCGCCGCGCGCGCCGCGCTGGAGGAGGCGGTGCGCCTCGGGCCGGAGCTGATCGGCTCGTGGACCTGGCTCCTGCGCACCCTGGAGGCGCAGGGCGACGCACCGGCGCTCGCCGCGGCGCGCGAGGCGGCCGCGGGCGCGCCTGTGGACATCCCCGACCTCGCGGCGTAGGAACGCGCCCTTCCGGCGCAGCCCCACACGCGCCCTCCTCCACCACGACCCCGGCCGCTCGATGAGCGGACCCACCGGACGAGGGCGGAGAGGCCCCCCGTCGACATCGCATGTCCACGGGGGTCGCGCGCGTTTGGGCGCTGCTCCACGGCGGAGCGGGCATGTTCGAGACCCTCGGTGACAGACTTACAGGCGTCTTCGACCGGCTGACCGGCCGCGGCGTGCTGTCGGCCGCCGACGTGGACGCCGCCCTGCGCGAGGTGCGTTTGGCGCTGCTGGACGCCGACGTCGCGCTGCCGGTGGTCAAGGAGTTCGTCGCCAAGGCGCGCGAGGAGGCCACGGGCGAGGCCGTCATCAAGGCGGTGAAGCCCGGCGACCAGGTGCTCAAGATCGTCCACGACGGGCTTGTGGACATGCTGGGTGGCGAGGAGCCGGCCGGGCTGCAGCTCAACGTCGTGCCGCCCTCGGTCATCCTGATGAGCGGCCTGCAGGGCTCGGGCAAGACCACCACCAGCGCCAAGCTGGCCATGCGGCTGTCCAAGAGCGAGCGCAAGCGCGTGCTGATGGCGTCGCTCGACACGCGCCGCCCGGCCGCGATGGAGCAGCTCGCAATCCTGGGGAAGCAGGCCGAGGTCGACACCCTGCCCATCGTCGCCGGCCAGAGCGCACCGGACATCGCGCGGCGGGCGCTGAGCGCGGCCAAGCTCGGCGGCTACGACGTGCTGATCCTCGACACCGCCGGCCGCACCACGCTGGACGAGGCGATGATGAGCGAGGCGGCCGAGATCGCCCGCATCTCGCAGCCGACCGAGACCCTGCTGGTGGCCGACGCCCTCACCGGCCAGGACGCGGTGCGCACGGCCAAGGCCTTCCACGAGCGCCTGCCGCTGACCGGCCTCGTCCTCACCCGCACCGACGGCGACAGCCGCGGCGGCGCGGCGCTGTCGATGCGCCACGTCACGGGCCTGCCGATCAAGTTCCTGGGCGCGGGCGAGAAGATCGACGCTCTGGAGGTGTTCGACGCCCGCCGCGTGGCCGGCCGCATCCTGGGCGCGGGCGACATCGTCGCCCTGGTGGAGCGCGCCTCGCAGGAGCTCGACCACGCCAAGGCCGAGCAGATGGCCAAGAAGATGGCCAAGGGTCAGTTCGACCTGGAGGACTTGGCCCAGCAGCTGCAGCAGATGCAGAAGCTCGGCGGCGTCGGCGGCATCATGGGCATGCTGCCCGGCGTGGCGAAGATGAAGCGCCAGATGGGCGAGGCCGGGCTCGACGGCGCCGCCGGCGACAAGATGTTCCGGCGCCAGGGCGCGATCATCTCGTCGATGACCCCCATTGAGCGGAAGAAGCCCGACCTGCTCAACGCCTCGCGCAAGCGCCGCATCGCGGCGGGCTCGGGCGTGGACGTGGCCGAGGTCAACCGTCTGCTGAAGCAGCACCGCCAGATGGCCGACATGTTCAAGAGCATGAGCAAGGGCGGCGGGCGGCAGATGCAGCAGATGGCGGCCGCGCTCGGCATGGGCGGCGGCGCGGGCGGCGCTCCCGGCATGGGTGGAATAAGCGGCGGCCCCGACCTGGCGCGCCTCAAGGCGCTGGGCGGCGGCAAGCTCCCGGCGGCGGCCCCCGGCGGCGCGGCGCCCGATCTCTCCAAGCTCGGCCAGCTCGGCGCCGGGCTCGACCTTTCCAAGCTGGGCGGCCTCGGCCTGCCCGGCCTCCCCGGCTCCAAGAAGAAATAGCCAGAACCCCTGAAGGACCACAGACCTATGCTGAAGATCCGTCTCGCCCGCGGCGGCGCCAAGAAGCGCCCCTACTACCAGATCGTCATCGCCGACAGCCACTCGCCGCGCGACGGCAAGTTCATCGAGCGCGTGGGCAGCTACAACCCGCTGGTGGCCAAGGACTCGCCCGAGCGCCTGGTGCTGAAGACCGAGCGCATCCAGGAGTGGCTCGGCAAGGGCGCCCAGCCCACCGACCGCGTGGCGCGCTTCCTGTCCACCCAAGGCTTGGCCAAGTGGGAGCACGGGAACAACCCCAATAAGGGCAAGCCGGGCAAGAAGGCCGAGGAGCGCTCCGCCGAGCGCGCCCAGCGCGACACCGACCGCGCCGAGGCCGAGGCTCAGGCCCGCGCCGACGCGGCCGAAGCCGCCGCCACGGCCGCCGCGGCGCCCCCGCCCGAGGAGCCGGCCGCCGAGGAGGCGCCCGCCGCCGAAGAGGCTCCCGCGGCCGAGGCGACCGCGGAAGAGCCGGCCTGATGACGGGCGAGGCGGCGCCTCCTGCGGGAGACCGCCGCCTCATCCTCGTAGGCCGGGTCGCCGGCCCCTTCGGCGTGCGAGGCGAGTTGCGGCTCACCGCCTACACCGCCGAGCCCGCCGCCCTGCTGCGCTACGGCCGCCTGCTGGGCGAGGACGGCGCGCCCGCCCTGACGCTCACCGGCGGCCGCGTCGCCAAGGCGGACGAGCTGATCGCGCGCGCCGCCGAAGCTCCCGACCGCACCGCGGCCGAGGCGTTGAAGGGCCTGCGCCTGTACGTCCCCCGCGAGGCGCTGCCACCGCCGGAAGACGAGGACGATTTCTACCTCGCCGACCTGATCGGCCTCGCCGCCGAGACGCTCGACGGCGAGTCGCTCGGCCGCGTGAAGGCCGTGCTGAACCACGGCGCCGGCGACATCCTGGAGGTCGACCCCGGCGACGGCCGTCCTACCGTCTTCCACGCCTTCACGCGCGAGGTCGTGCCGGAGGTGCGGATCGCGGAGGGCCGTCTGGTGATCGCGCCCGCCGTGGAGACGGGCGAGCCCCAGCCGGACGACCCCGAGCCGGACGACGGCGACGCCGCTTAGCTGCGCGGGCCGGAGCCTCGCCTTGCCTCCGCCGGGCGCGACGTCGTACCCCGCGAGGCGGTAGGGAGCGGCGCAGATGGACATCCCCCAGGGCGAGATCCTCCTCGGCGTCGCGGACGACGGGCCCGTGACGCTGCGGCTCGACCGCGCCAACCGCCACGGGCTGGTGGCGGGGGCGACGGGCACCGGCAAGACGGTCACCCTGCAGCGGCTGGCCGAGGCGTTCAGCGCGGCGGGCGTGCCGGTGTTCGCCGCGGACGTGAAGGGCGACCTCTCCGGCGTCGCCGCTCCCGCCCAGCCGAACGACAAGCTCCTCGCCCGCGCGAAGGCGCTCGGCGTGGAGCTGCGCCCCGCCGCCTGCCCGGTGATCTTCTGGGACCTGTTCGGCGCCGAGGGCCACCCGGTGCGCGCCACGATCACCGAGCTCGGCCCCGTGCTCCTCGGCCGGCTGCTACAGCTGTCGGACGTGCAGGCGGGCGTGCTGAATGTCGTGTTCCACGTCTGCGACAAGGAGGGCCTGGCGCTCCTCGACATGGACGACCTGCAGGCCGCGCTGGCCTACGTGGGCGAGAACTCGAAGATCATCGGCCAGCAGTACGGGGCGGTGGCCTCCTCCTCGATCGCCGCCATCCAGCGCGGGCTGCTGCAGATGCGCACGGCGGGCGGCGACCACCTGTTCGGTGAGCCGGCGCTGAAGCTGTCGGACCTGCAGCGCTGCGACACCGCCGGCCGCGGCTTCGTCAGCGTGCTGGCGGCGGACAAGCTGATCAACGACCCCGGACTCTACGCCGTGTTCCTGCTGTGGCTGATGAGCGAGCTGTTCGAGGCGCTGCCGGAGGTCGGCGACCCAGACAAGCCCAAGCTCGTGTTCTTCTTCGACGAGGCGCACCTGTTGTTCACCGATGCGCCCAAGCCCCTGCTGGACAAGGTGGAGCAGGTGGTGCGGCTGATCCGCTCCAAGGGCGTGGGCATCTACTTCGTTACGCAGAACCCGCAGGACGTGCCGGACCGCGTGCTCGCCCAGCTCGGCCTGCGCGTGCAGCACGCCCTGCGCGCCTACACGCCCGCCGAGCAGACGGCGCTCAAGGCGGCGGCCACCAGCTTCCGCGCCAACCCGGCGTTCGACTCGGCCGAAGCCATCCAGGCGCTCGGCGTGGGCGAGGCGCTGGTCTCGACGCTCGACGAGCAGGGCGCGCCCACCGTGGTGCGCCGGACGAAGGTCGCCCCGCCGGACAGCCGCATCGGCCCCGTCACGCCCGAGGAGCGTGCGCGGGTGATGGCGGCGAGCCCCGTGGCCGGCGTCTACGACACGACGCTGAACCGCGAGAGCGCCGCCGAGATGCTGGCCAAGCGTGCGGGCGCGAAGGCGGAGGCGGCGGGCGCTCCGGCCGTGGGCGCTCCGGCTCCGTCCGCCGGGACTGCGGGCGCGCCGGCGGCGGGCGGCTTCCAGCTTCCGCCGGGGCTGGAGAAGCTGGGCGGCGCCATGCTGACCAGCGCCATGCGCGCGGCGTCGTCGAGCATGGGCCGGCAGATCGCCACGCAGGTCGGCCGCCAGCTGATCCGCGGCGTGTTCGGCAACCTCTCCCGCGGGCGCTAGCCGTGGCGGACGCCCCGGTTCCCATCACCTTCGCCGGCGATCCGCTGGACCGCGCGGGCGACCGTCGCGCCGACCCGGACTGGGTCGCCGCCCGCCTCGCCGACCCCGACGCGCTGCTTCTGCCCATGCACGACGGCCGCCCGCTGGTGGAGCCCGCGCCGGAGGGCGGCGGGATGCGCCTGGGCTACGCCCCCGCCTCCCTGGCCGGACCCCTCGCAACAGTCGGCGAACGGCTGGCCTTCCTCGGCCTCTGGAAGGCGACCGCCGTGTTCGCCCTGGACGTGGAGGACACGGGCGACGCCGCGGCGTTCTCCGCCTACGGCCGCTTCGAGGAGCTGCGCCCCGTGCTCGGCGCCCTGCCGGGGCCGGAGGCGGCCATCGCCGGTCGCGCGCGGGCCCTGTTCGAGTGGCGGCGCCGCCACCGCTTCTGCGCCAACTGCGGCGCACGTACGCAGGCGAGCGAGGCGGGCTGGAAGCGCCACTGCCCCCAGTGCCGCGCGGAGCACTTCCCGCGGACGGACCCGGTGGCGATCATGCTGCCCGTGCGGGGCGACCACTGCCTGCTCGGCCGTTCGCCCCGCTTCCCCGCCGGCATGTTCTCGGCCCTGGCGGGCTTCGTCGAGCCCGGCGAGACGCTGGAGGAGGCCTGCGCGCGCGAGGTGCGCGAAGAGGCGGGGCTGGAGGTCGGCGCGGTCCGCTACCTGTTCTCCCAGCCCTGGCCGTTCCCGCACAGCCTGATGCTGGGCCTCGTCGCCGAGGTGGCGGAGGGGGCCGAGCGCGCCCAACCGGAGGAGATCGAGGAGCTCCGCTGGTTCAGCCGCGCCGAGGCCGCGCGCCTCGCGGCCGGCGAGGCGGTGGACGGCTGCAGCATCCCGCCCGCCACCGCCATCGCCCACCACCTGATCCGCGCCTGGAGCGAGGAGCGCTAGGCGTCTCCGTGCGCCGCCCACCAGGCGCGCGCGGCTTGAAGGTCGGCGGGGGTGTCCACCGAGATCGGGGCGGCCTCCACCCGGGCGGCCCAAATGCGCAGGCCCAGGTCATAGGCCCGCAGCTGCTCCAGCTTCTCCGTCCGCTCGCGGGTCGACGGCGGGGCTGCGCAGAAGCGTTCGAGGGCGGCCCGGCGGTAGCCGTACAGGCCGAGGTGGCGCCACACGGGCCCAGCAGGCGCGGCGCGCGTGAAGTCCAGCGCCTCCACGCCGGGGCCGCCCGGCTCGGGTGCCCGCTCCAGCACCGCCTTGACCACGTCCGCATTGGCGGCGTCGGTCGCGTCGCCGGGCGCGACGATCGTGGCGATGTCGCAGGCCGGCTCGTCGGCGAGCAGGCGTGCGCAGGCGGCGATGGGCTCGGCGGTCACGAAGGGCATGTCGCCCTGCAGGTTGATCACCGCATCGACCTCGCCGCCGGGGTCGAGCGCCTCCAGCGCGGCGCGGATCCGGTCGGTGCCGGAGGGCAGGGCGGGGTCGGTGAGGACGGCGCGGCCGCCCGCAGCCTCCACGGCCGCCACGATCTCCGGATCGCCCGCGGCCACCGCGACGGGGCCGACGCCGGCCGCCTGCGCCCGGCGCAGCACGTGCAGGATCATGGGCGAGCCGCCGATGTCGGCGAGCGGCTTGTCGGGCAGGCGTGTCGCCGCCAGCCGCGTGGGCACGATCACCAGGACGGACAGTGGCTTCGACCCTCCAGCTCCCGGCCCGGTTGCGCGCGGAACGGGCCCGTGTAAGAGACGCCGCGCGTCGGCCGGAAGCCTTTGCCGCCGCCGGCGCGTTGGACCTCGCGTCGATCCTCGACCAGGACCATCCGGGCGGACATGCACGACGAACTGAAGTGGAACAAGGTGTTCGGCGCGGTGCTCGCGACCGGGCTGGCCATCCTGGCGCTGCGCCAGGTCGTCGACATGGGCTTGGTGAGCAAGCCTCCGACCAAGCCGGGCTACACCATCGCCATCCAGGAGCAGGCCGCCGAGGGCGGCGGCGAGGTGGCCGATACGCTGCCCGACTGGGGCACGGTGCTGCCGACGGCCGACGTGGCCGCGGGCGCGACCATCTCCACCAAGTGCCAGAGCTGCCACAACTTCGCGCAGGGCGGCCCCAACCTCACCGGCCCCAACCTGTGGGGCGTCGAGGGCCGCGACCCCGGCACCCACGCCGGCTTCGCCTACTCCGCCGGCATGATCGCGCAGGGCAAGGCGCACCCGCAGTGGACCTACGATGAGCTGTACAAGTTCCTGGCCGGTCCGCAGGCCTACGTCGGCGGCACCAAGATGAGCTTCGTCGGTCTGAAGAAGCGCGAGGACCGCATCAACATCATCGCTTGGCTGCGCACGGCTGAGGGCGGCACCCTGCCGGTGCCCGCGCCCGACAAGACGCGCGCCGCCGGCGCCGCTCCGGCGGGCGCCGCCGGCTCCGCGCCGTCGCCCGCGCCCGGCACCACCGTGGCCGCTCCGGGCGGCTCGGCGTCAGCACCCGTCGCGGTGAACGGGGCCGCGCCGGCCAACGACACGACCAGCTCCGGCGGGGGCGTCACGCCCCAGTCGGGCGCGGCGGCGTCCCCCTCCAAGATCGAGAACGAGAACCCGGGCGGGCCGCCCGCGACCACCGGCAAGGTCCCGGCCCCCAAGGCCGGCGCCCCCGCGAAGTAGGATGCGGGCGAGGGCGGCCGTCGTCGCGGCGGTCACCGCCTCCGCCGCCCTGGCGAGCGCCGCCCCCGCGGCGGCCTGGGACAACCAGGGGCATATGGCGACCGCGGCCATCGCCTACGACGCGCTCCTCCGCTCGCACCCTGACGAGGTCCGCGCCGTCGTCGCCCTGATGGCGGCGCATCCCGACCGCGCCCGCTTCGACCGCGCGCTGGGGACGGCGACGGGTGCGGCGCGCGACCGGCTCCTGTTCGAGTACATGGGGCGCTGGCCCGACGACATCCGCCGCACGCCGTACGACCGGCCCGACTGGCACTATTCGGTGCGCATCGTCTCGCCGCCAGGTGCTGTGTTCGCCTTCCACAACGGCCGTGCGGAGGACGCCTTCCTCCAGCAGCTCGCGGTCGCGCGCGATCCGCGGGCCCGTCCGGCCGACCGCGCCGTGGCCCTGTGCTGGGTGATGCACCTGGTGGGCGACATGCACCAGCCGCTGCACGCCGGCCACTGGATGAGCCTGCGCTTCCCGGGCACCGACCGGGCGGGCACGGTCGCCTGGGTGCGCCCTGCGCCGGGGGCCGCACCCGTCGAGCTGCACCTGTTCTGGGACCGGGCGGGCGACCAGCCGGGCGGCGACGTCGCCGGATCGGCCGCCCTGGCCGACAAGGGCGAGGCGCGCACGCCGTTCGCCACCGTTCCGCCGCCGCCGGCCTCGCCGCGCGAGGCGTTCGACGCCTGGGCCGCCTCAAGCCGCCGTCTGGCCCTGGACGACGCCTACGACGGCGGCCGTTTCGAGGGGGGCGCCTCGCCCGGCGAGGCTCCGGTGCTCACGCCGGCCTACGTCGCGCGGGCGCACGACGTCGCCGCCCAGCGGGTCGGCGAGGCGGGCGTGCGGCTCGCGCAGGTGCTCGCCACCCTCCCTCTTCCGCCGACCCGCTGAGGCCCCGACGTGCACGCCGCCCTGCTCTTGCTCGCCCTCGCCGCGCCGCCTTCCTCCGCGCCCGCGCGTCGCGCCGCCCCGCCGCCGTCCACCGCCGCGGCGCCGGGCGCGCCTGGTCTGCCGCCGCCTTTCACCGACCCGGTGTACGTGCTGGGCTCGCCCAAGGCGCCCGTGACCGTGATCGAGTACCTCTCGGCCGGCTGCACGCATTGCGCTGAGTTCGACGCCAAGGAGTTTCCGCAGTTCAAGGCGCGCTACATCGACACCGGCCGCGTCCGGTGGGAGGTGCGCGAGCTCCTCGCCGGGCCGGTGCAGTTGGCGGCGGCGGGCTTCGTGCTGGCCCGCTGCGCGGGGCGCGAGCGCTACTGGTCCACGCTCGAGGGCGTGTTCCGCGCGCAGGAGGGCATCTTCAAGACGGGCGACCTGCGCGCCGGCCTCTTGGGCGTGGCGCACGGCGCGGGGCTCAGCGACAAGCAGTTCGAGGCCTGCATGAGCGACGACAAGGCCTTCACCGCCGCCGACGCGCGAAGCGACGAGAGCGCCAAGGCCGGCGTGCGCTTCACGCCGACCTTCTTCATGAACGGCCGCAAGTTCGAGGCGCAGGCCATAACCCCCGCCGACATCGACAAGGCCTTGGCCGCGGCGAGGCGCTAGAGACGGCGCACGGCCTCGGGCGGACCCATCCGCGCCAGGGCGTCGGCCAAGGGCTCGTCGACCACAGCCATCGCGTGCGCGTTGGCGTGGATCAGCCGGTCGGGCGCGCCAAGCACCCCGACGTGACCTCGCCAGAACAGGAGGTCGCCGCGGACCGCCTCCGCCGGTGAGACCTCGCGGCAGAGCGTGCGCTGCTGGTCGCTGTCGCGGGGGCAGGCGCGGCCGCAGGCGTGCAAGGCGGCCTGCACCAGGCCCGAGCAGTCCAGCCCCAGGCTCTCGCGCCCACCCCACAGGTACGGCGCGCCGAGGAAGTGGGCCGCCACGGCCGCGGGGTCGCGCGCGAAGCCGGAGCCCACCGGCGCGAGCTGGCCCTCCACGAACCAGCCGGCCCGCGCGGCGCGGACGAACCGACCCTCGCGTGCTTCGACGGTCGCGAGCGCGTTCATCGAGTAGAGGCCGACGGGCCCTGATTTGATGTCCGGCTCGGCGAACGCGTAGGCGCGCAGGGCGCTCACGCGGTGCGTCGGGGCGAGCGCAGGGCCGGACAGCGCCTCGGCCGGCGCCCATCCCACGTAGCCGTCGCGCCGCGCCTGCCCGAAAGCCCACTCCCCGCGCGTCTCCAGCACGTC
Organism: uncultured Caulobacteraceae bacterium; assembly: GCA_964242895.1. Lineage (GTDB taxonomy): Bacteria > Pseudomonadota > Alphaproteobacteria > Caulobacterales > Caulobacteraceae > JASLDZ01. Next base: position 35,391 of record CAXTBN010000002.1, read on the forward strand.
GAAGCGCTCGCCGAACAGGAGCTGGCTCAGCTGCTCGGCGTCGTCCGCCGGCGCGCGGCGGAGCGGGGCGGCGGGGGCCGACGCCTGCAGGGCGTCCGTCTCGACGTAGCGCTCGGCGACGACGCGACCTTCCAAGCGGGCGTCGGCTTCGCCGTCCAGCCGCAGGGTCTCGCGGGCGTCGAGCGTCATGCGCCGCTCGCGCCGTAGCGGTCGACCAGCACGCGGTCGAGGGCGCGGATGGCCTGCGCTTCCGCCCCCACCGGCCAGCCTGGGCGGCCGCGCGGATTCCAGGCGAACACGTCGAAGTGGACCCAGGCGCCGGTCTTCGGCGCGAAGCGGCGCAGGAACAGGGCGGCGGTGACGGAGCCCGCCTGCGCCCAGGCGTCCGGATCGTTCTTCAGGTCGGCGACCTCCGACTTGAGCGCGTCCTCGTAGCCGTCCCACAGCGGCATGCGCCACAGGGGATCGTGTACGGCCGTCGCGGCGGCGGACAGCTCGGCCGCCAGGGTGTCGTCGCCCGTATAGAAGGGGATCACCTGCGGTCCGAGCGCCACGCGCGCGGCCCCCGTCAGGGTGGCGAGGTCGACGGTCAGGTCCGGCTCCAGCTCGCTCGCGCGCGTCAGAGCGTCGGCCAGGATCAGCCGGCCTTCCGCGTCCGTGTTGCTGACCTCCACCGACTTGCCCGCACGCGTGGCCAGCACATCGCCCGGGCGCATGGCGTCGGCGCTGACGGCGTTCTCCACCGTCGGTACGAGCACGGTCAGGCGCACGGGCAGGCGGCGCTCCATGACGAGGCCGGCGAGCGCCAGGGCGTGCGCCGCGCCGCCCATGTCCTTCTTCATCAGCCGCATGCCGGCCGAGGGCTTCAGGTCCAGACCGCCGGTGTCGAACGCCACGCCCTTGCCGACCAGCACCACGCGCGGGCCCTCGGCGGCTCCCTCCCAGGTGATCTCGATCATCCGCGGCGCGCGGTGCGGTGCGGCGGCGCGGCCGACGGTGTGGACGGCGGGGTGGGCGGCGAGCAGGTCGTCTCCGATCACCACCGTGATGTGCGCGCCGAAGGTGTCGGCGAGCTCGCGCGCGGCGCCCTCGATCTCCGCAGGACCCATGTCGTTGGCGGGCGTGTCGACCATGTCGCGGGCGAGGCGGCAGGCGCGGGCGACCGGGGCGGCGGCGGCCAGCGCCTCGGCCGACACGTGCAGGCGCGGGCGGCCGGCAGGGGCCTCGCGGTAGCGGTGGAAGCCGTGCGCGCCCAGCGCCCAGGCCAGGGCCGCGTCCGCTTCGTTCAGGCCGGGGTGCGGCTCCAGCCGCCAGTCGCCGGGCGGCAGGCGTGCGGGCAGGGCGCGCACGGCGGCGTGGAGCAGCGCGGCGCTCGCGGGCGCGGAGCCCAGGCCCGCCCAGGCGCGCGGCGCGCCTGCGCCCTCCGCCTGCAGCAGCACGGCGCCGACCTGTCCGCGGAAGTCGGCGAGGGTGGCGGGGCCGGGCGGCGCGCCCTCCGTCGCGCCCTCGGCGACCAAGTGGACGGGCACGCCGCCGGGCGCGTCGGACAGGCTGTCGAGCGGGCGGGCGGAGGAGGGCACTTCGGCTCCGGAGTGGCGGCGCGGGCGTGCGTCCCCGCTGTGGACGCTTATGCTTAACGCTTCCTTGATACGGGTGCGCGAGACACGGGAGCACATCTCCCGAGAGTTCCGCCATGCGCCGCAAGCCCGCCCTCGCCGCGACCCTCCCGGCGCTCGCCGCCGTCCTGCTGGCCACGGCGCCCGCGGCGCAGGCGCGCGGCCTGTTCGGGGGCAAGCCGGCCGCCACCAAGCCGGCCGCTGCGGCGACGACCGACGACAAGCCGGTGCGGGCCTCGCCCGCGGAGCGGGCTGCGGTCGAGCGTCTGGACCCTCTCGCGCGCGCCGCCTTCTGGGCCAAGGCCGCCAATTCCGATCCCACCGACGCCGACGCCGAGGTGCACCTCTCGTCGGCGTTGCGCGCGCTCGGCCGCTTCGACGAGGCCGCGGCCGCGGCCGACAAGGCGCTGGTGCTGCAGCCGGGCTCGGAAGAGGCGATGCTGGAGCTGGGTCGCGCGCGCGTCGGCGCCGGGCAGGGTTTCTACGCCATCGAGCCGCTGAACCGCGCCGCCGCCGCCGCTCCGCGCGACTGGCGGCCGCACTCGCTGCTCGGCGTGGCCATGGAGCAGGTCAAGCGCCTGGCGGACGCCCGCGTCGAGTACGAGCGGGCGCTGCAGCTCTCGCCGGACAACCCGGCCGTACTGTCCAACCTTGCGTTGCTGGACGCCGCCGCGGGCGACCGCGCGTCGGCCGAGACGCTGCTGCGTCGCGCGGCCGCTCAACCGGGCTCCACCGCGCAGGAGCGCGCCAACCTCGCGCTGGTGCTCGGGCTCGGCGGCAAGATGGGCGAAGCCGAGCAGATCCTGCGCCGCGACCTGCCGCCCGAACTGGCCGAGCAGAACCTGGCCTACCTGCGCGCCGCCTCCCCGACCCGGTAGGCGGTCGGGCTCCGGGCCTCACTCCGCGTCCGCCTCAGTGGGCGGTCGAGGTCTGCACCTTCTTCTGGCTGTTCATGGTGTCCATGATGCGGAAGCAGGAAGGTGCGCCGATGACGATGAAGATCACCGGCAGGAAGAACACGATCATCGGCACGGTGAGCTTGGCGGGCAGCTGAGCCGCCTTCTTCTCCGCCGACGCCAACCGGAGATCCCGGTTCTCCTTGGCCATGACGCGCAGGGCCGAGCCGAGCGGCGTGCCGTAGCGTTCAGCCTGGATCATAGCCACGACCACGCCCTTGATGCCGGGATGGTTGGTGCGCTTGGCGAGGCCCTCGTAGGCTTGGCGACGCTCGGGCAGGTAGCTGAGCTCGGCGGTGAGCAGCGACAACTCCTCGGCCAATTCCAGGGACTGGCCGCCGATCTCGCCGGCCACCTTCTGAATGGCGGCCTCGATCGACATGCCCGCCTCCACGCAGATCAGGAGCAGGTCGAGCGCGTCCGGGAAGGCCTGGACGATCTTCTCGCGGCGCTTGGTGATCAGGTTGCCGAGGTACATGTTCGGCGCGTAGAAGCCGGCGACGAAGCCCACCACCACCGCGCACATGCGCGTCATCGGTGGCCATCCGAAGCTGTTGACCACGTTGATGTAGAAGCCGACGCCCAGCGCCAATAGGAACGGGGTCAGGAACCGGAAGAAGTAGAAGGTCGAGACGGGGCGGGGACCGCGAAATCCGGCCTGCATCAGCTTATCGACGACCTTCGGGTCCTCCAGAAGCTTGGACAAGTTCAGCTTCTCGACCACGCGCTTGTAGAAGCTCTCGTCGGTGCGGCGCAGGTTGGCGGAGGCTTCGCCCGCCTTGCCGAGAGAGGCGCGGTGCGCGCGGCGCAGTTCCTCGCGGCGGGTGGCCACCGACTTCATGCGCGCGTCCAGCTTGTCGCCGCTGAAGGCGGGCGCGGCGACGCTCAGGCAGGTGAGGAACACGGCCACCGCGACGATGGCCGCGGCCACGTTGGCCGGGTCGCTCAGCAGCTTGACGAAGCCCTCCATCCTGCTTCGCCCTTCAGAACTTGAAGTTGATCATGCGGCGCATGATGAAGGTGCCGAGGGCCATGATCGTCGCGCCCGCCATCAGCGCGATGTGTCCGCGCGGGTCGGTGAACATCACCATCATGTAGCTCGGCTGGAGCAAGGTGATGGCGAGCAGCAGGCCGGGCGGCAGCACGCCGATGATCCCGGCCGAAGCCACGGCTTCTCCAGACAAGGCCTTGATCTTCTCGCGCATCAGCTTTCGTGCGCGCAGCACGGTCGAGAGGTTGGTCAGCGCCTCGGCCAAGTTGCCGCCGGTCTTCTGCTGGATCGCGATGACGATCGAGAAGAACCGCACCTCCGAGGTCGGCATGCGGGTGTACATCTTCTCCAGGGCGCTCGGCAGGTCTTGACCGACGCCGACGGCCTCCACCAAACGCTGGAACTCGCCCGCGAGCGGCTGCGGGCTCTCCTGGGCGATGACCTTGAGGCAGTCGTGCACGGGCAGGCCAGATTTGATGCCGCGGACGATCACGTCGACGGAGTTGGGGAACTCCTCCGTGAATTTCTTGAGCCGGCTCTTGCACAACACGCCCAACAGCCAGCGCGGCAGGCCCAGGCCGCCGACGAAGGCCGCGCCCGCCGCCGCCAGCGGGCTGCGCATCAGCATCGCGACCACGACGCCGATCGCGAGACCCGCCACGGCGCTGCCGATCCAGAACGCCTGGAGCGAGATCGACAGGCCGGCCTGCTCGATGCGCGCGGCGATCGTCAGCTTCGCCTTACGCTCCAGCCGCTCCTGCGCCTTGAGGCTGTCCAGGATCTGCTTGCGCCGGGTCACCGCGGGCTCCCCGGCGCCCTTCACACCCTTCAGTCGCGCCTCGGCGCGGCCCGCTCCCGCCACGATGGCCAGCCGCTTGGACGACTTGCGGTTGGAGGCCGCGCCGCCGCCCTCGCCGCCGCCGGCGAAGGCGAGGCCGAGCGTCAGCACCGCCGCGAAGCCGGCCAGGGCGATGACGGCGAAGAGGAGGTTGGGGCTCACCGCCTACTCCGCCGCGTCCAGCGCCTCGGCGAGGTCGCGCTCCAGGCCGTAGTAGCGCGCGCGGTCCCAGAAGCGCGGGCGGGCGATGCCGGTGGAGCGGTGGCGGCCGGCCACGCCGCCGTCGGGCGTCTCGCCGGTGATCTCGTAGACGAACAGGTCCTGGGTGATGATCACATCGCCCTCCAGGCCCACCACCTCGGTGATGTGCGTGATGCGGCGCGAGCCGTCGCGCAGGCGCGCGGCCTGGATGATCACGTCGATGGAGCCGACGATCATCTCGCGGATGGTGCGCGAGGGCAGGCCGTAGCCGCCCATGGTGATCATGGACTCCACGCGGCTCATCGCCTCGCGCGGGCTGTTGGCGTGCAGCGTACCCATGCTGCCGTCGTGGCCGGTGTTCATGGCCTGCAGCAGGTCGAACGCCTCGGGCCCGCGCACCTCGCCGACGATGATCCGCTCGGGGCGCATGCGCAGGCAGTTCTTCACCAGGTCGCGCATGGTGATCGTGCCCTGGCCTTCCAGGTTCGGCGGGCGCGTCTCCAGGCGCACCACGTGGGGCTGCTGCAGCTGCAGCTCGGCGGCGTCCTCGCACGTCACCACCCGCTCGGTGGGGTCGATGAAGGCGGTCATGGTGTTGAGCAGCGTCGTCTTGCCCGAGCCCGTACCGCCCGAGATCAGGATGTTGCATCGCGACGCGCCGATCACGCCGAGCACGCGTGCGCCCTCGGGACTGATGGAGGCGTACTCCACCAGGTTCTTCATGGTCAGCTTGTCTTTCTTGAACTTCCGGATCGTCAGCGTCGGGCCGTCGATGGCCAGCGGCGGGGCGATCACGTTGACGCGGCTGCCGTCGGGCAGGCGGGCGTCGCAGATGGGGCTGGCCTCGTCGACGCGGCGGCCGACCTGCGACACAATCCGCTGGCAGATGTTCATCAGCTGCTGGTTGTCGCGGAAGCGCACGTTGGTCAGCTGGACCTTGCCGCTGACTTCGATGAACACGCGGTTGGCGCCGTTGACCATGATGTCGGCGATGTCGTCGCGCGCCAGCAGCGGCTCGAGCGGGCCGTAACCGAGCACGTCGTGGATGATGTCCTGGACCAGGTGGTCCTGCTCGGCGGCGGACATGGAGACGTTCTTGATCGCCACCAGCTCGGCGATGATGTCTCGGATCTCCACCGCGGCGCTCTTCGCGTCGAGGTTGGCCAGCTGGCTCAGGTCGATGGTGTTGAGCAGCGCCGTGTAGATGGTGGTCTTGGTGGCGTGATAGTATTCGCTCTGCTCGCGGACGATCTCCGTCACCACGTCCTTGCGGCTGACGTTTCCGTCGGCGGCCGCCCGCAGCTGCTCGAAGCCGGCGGTGTGCTTGGGGCCGGCCTTGGCCACCTCGGCGGCGCGCGACTGCTCGGGCTGGGCGGCGTCGTACTTGGGCTGAATGTCCAGGCGCTGCGGACGCGTGGCGATCTCGGCTCCCGCGTCCGCCGGCGGCGGCGTGGGCAGGGAGGGCAGGGACGCCGGCGCGGAGTCGGCGGCTGTGGCTGTGGCGCTGCGCTTGCCGAACACGGGAGCCTCAGCGCCCCATCAGCTTGTCGAGCAGGCCCTTGGGCTTTGGTGTCGGCGCCTCGCGGCGGCTCAGCTGCTGCGCGAAGGTCATCAGCCCCTCCGCCGCCTTGGCCTTCGCGTTCACCTCGAAGATCATCTGGCCGTTGTTGGCCGCCTGGCCGAACAGCTTGGCGTCGAACGGCAGCACCAGGGCGGGCTCCAGGTCCAGCGCCTTGGCGAACTCCTTCAGCGGGATCTCCGGGCGGCCGGGGAGGCCCACCTGGTTGACCACCAGGTGCGGCGGCGCGTCGTTGGGCCGGCCGCGGCGGACCAGGTCGATCAGGTTCTTCCCGTTGCGCAGCGAGGCGAGGTCGGGCGAGGCCACCAGCACCACGTCGTCGGCCGACAGCAGGGTGTGGCGCATCCAGGCGCTCCACAGGTGCGGCAGGTCCAGCACCACGTAGGGCGCCGTGGAGCGGATCTTGCGGCTGACCTCCTCGTAGGCGCTGGCGGCGATGTCGAAGTCGTCGTCCAGCGTGGCGGGCGCGGCGAACAGGCTCAGCCGGTCGGTGCAGCGGGCCGTCATGCGGTCCATCAGCACGGGGTCCAGCCGGTCGGGCTTCGACAAGGCGTCGGCGATGCCCTGGATCGGGTCCTGGTTGAAGTCGAGCGCGGCGGTGCCGAAGGGCAGGTCGTAGTCGACGATGCAGGTGTTGGCCTGCACGTGCTCGCTCAGCGCCCAGGCGAAGTTGTGCGCCAGCGTCGAGGCCCCGACCCCGCCCTTGGCGCCCAGGAAGGCCAGGGTGCGGCCGACGAAGGGCGTCGCCGGGTCGGCGTACAGGCCCGCAATGGTGCGGATCATCTGCAGCGGACCGAACGGCGGCGTCAGATACTCGCTCACGCCGCGGCGCATCAGCTCGCGGTAGAGGGCGATGTCGTTCGCCTGGCCGATGATCACGACCTTGGTGCCGGGGTCGCAGACCTCCGCCAACCGGTCGAGGCCGGCCAGCAGCGTCTCGGGCGGATCCAGGCTCTCGATCATCAGCAGCGAGGGCGTGGGCGTGGTGCGGTAGAAGGCGAGCGCATCGGCCAGTCCGCCCGGGCGCACCAGGGTGGTGGCGCGCACCAGCCGGCGGTCGCCGGCGGCGCGCTCGGCGATCGCGGCGGTCTCCGGCCGCTGGGCGAAGACGTGGATGGCGATCCGCGGCACGGGCGTCTCGCCCATGGCGGTCTCCACCTGTCCCATCAGCGAGCCGACGGGGTTGAAGGCCGCCGCCTCCTCGTCTGCGGCCGAGGCCGAGGCGGGCGGCTCCGCGGGCGCGGGCAGGCCGGCGAAGGGGTTGACCCGCCCGTCCGTGTCGCTGGCCGGCTCCTCGTCGAGCGCCGGGTCGAACGGCTGCAGGATCGTCAGCGCCTGCGGGTCGAGTTCGCGCTCCGGCTCCTGTTCCGGCGGGGTGGGAAGGTCGGCCTCGGCCTGGGCTTCGACGTCCCCGTCCGGGAAGTGGAAGGGCGGTGGCGCGGCGTCCGTGGTGAAGTCGTCGTCGGCGTCGAAGCCGTCTGACGAGGTGAGGGGGCGGGCGGCGGCGGTCATGTCACTTCACCGCCTGTGAGACCGTGCCGCTGGCCTGGTCGTCCTTCGCCGAGGCCGTGAGCGCGCCCTTTCGATAGTTGTCGAGCACCATGGCCCGCCGCCCGGCGTCGGCGGGGGTCACGAGCCGCGGCGCCTGGAGGTCGCGCGGGTCTGCCAGCATCGCGGCGAAGTTGCGGGCGATGGCGCAGCCGAAATGCATTGAGACCCCATTGCCGTTGGTGGACGTCAGGTTGTCCCAGCCCCCGTTGCAGTCGGGAGTTTCGGTGGCGAGCCGCTCGAAGCGCGCCGTCACCGGCGCACCCGGTCCCGAAACGTCGGACGCGACATCCAGCCGCAGGGCGTCGGGCGGCACGCCCAGCGTCACCAGCCGGTCGGCCGCCGCCTGCGCCGACAGCTGGGCGTCGGGGCCGCCGTCGCCAGGACTGCGGACCACCACGGCGGCGGACGCGCCGGCGTCGCGCCAAGTCTGGGCGAAGGCCGCCAACGCCGCTTCCTGCGCGCGGGAGAGGGCGCCGTGCGGGTGCACCGCGAGCGCGACCACCTCCGGATGCTCGACCACCTTGACCGGATACTGGTCGAGCGGGGTCGTCGCCGCCGCGGCGCGACCGTTGGTCGGAGGTGCGTGGGCGCAGGCCCCGGCGAGGGCGAGCGCGGCCACGAGCGCGGCGGAGGCGCGGAGGCGATCAGTCGACCACATGGCCGTACGGTCCTTGGTAGGTCTTGCCGGCGGTGGCGTCGGCGGGTTTGCCGAAGCCAGAGTTCAGCCGGCCGAGGAGGTTGGTCTCGAGGTCGTTGGCGATCTTCAATCCGTCGGCCGGAGTGGCGAAGTCTTCCGGGCGACCGGGCCTCACCAGGTACGGCGTGACGATGATGACCAGCTCGGTCTCGTTGTTCTGGAAGTCTCGCGACCGCAGCAGCGCGCCGACGATCGGGATCTGCATCAGACCGGGAAGGCTGTCGAGCGTCTGCTTGGTCTGCGACTGGAGCAGCCCCGCGATCATGTACGATCCGCCGCTGGGCAGCTCCACGGTCGTCTCGGCGCGGCGGACGCTGAGGCCCGGAATGGAGAGGCTGGGTGCGCTGCTTCCCGTGCCGCTGGTGCTGCTGGCGGTGACCAGGTTGAAGCCGCCCACGCTCGTCAGCTCGGAGACCTCCGTGGAGATCTTGAGCGAGATGCGGCCGTCGGACAGGACCACCGGCGTGTAGCCCAGGCCCACGCCGTAGGGCTTGAACTCCACCGAGATCGTCCCGGTGATGTCGCGCGACACCGGCACGGGGAACTCGCCGCCCACGAGGAAGCGTCCGCTCTCGCCGGACACCGCGGTCAGGCTCGGCTCGGCGAGCGTGCGCACCAGCCCGACGCGCTCGAACGCCTGGATCTGCGCGTTGGCGCTGTTCAGTCCCGAAGACCCCGCCGTCTTGATGGCTGTGGCGGTGTTGGTGTTGTTGGCCGTGACCGTCTGGCCCGCCGCGTTGACGTAGGTGAACGGGCCCTTGCTGCCGGTGGTCTGGTAGCAGGTGCCGGTCACTCCGCCGGCGCAGGGCACCACCAGGGCGGGCTGTTGCGTGGTGTCCGCCGAGTAGCCGCCGGTGACCCCGCCGAGCAGCGTGCCGGCCACCCCGTACGTCACCGCCTTGGCGAGCGCGTACTGAGGGCCGCCCACCGCGCCCAGGACGGCGCCCAGGTCGAAGCCCAGCTGCTTGATCACCGTGCGATCGACCTCGGCGATGCGCACCTTCAGCATCACCTGGTCGCCGCCGGTCAGCGTGATCAGGTTCACGATGCGCCTGGGATCGTCGACGAAGGAGCCGACCAGCTTGAGGGCGCGGTCCGCCTCGCCGGCGCTGGAGGCCTCGCCGGTCAGGATCAGGTTGCTGTTGGCCGCGTGCACCTGGATCCGGGTGCCCGGCATCAGGGTGGCGAGCGTGTCGGAGGCGGCGGTCCAGTCCTGGTCCACCCGGATGTCCAGGTGCAGGATGCGACGGCCCACGCCGTCGACGAAGGTGGCGTCGGTCTGACCGGCGGCGACGCCCGTCACGTAGATGCGCCGCGGCGTGGAGAGCACCACGTCGGCGACCTTGGGATCGGTCACCATGACGTCGCGGGCGTCGGTGGGCAGGTCCACCACCGCGGATTTGCCGCGCGGCAGCGAGATCATCTGCGAGGCCGCGGAGCCCACGCCCACGTGCACGCTGCGCGGCGCGCCGTAACTCTCGGACGACGGCGGCGCGAAGGCCGGAGGCGCCACGCCGTAACCCGCGGGCGCGCCGCAGGGGCCGACGCACGGCGCGGGCGCCGACGACGGGCTAGACCGAGTCCCGTCCGAATACGGCGAAGGGGCGAAGGCCGAGCGCGGGTATGGTCGGCCGGCCAACTCCTGCGCGGGGGAGGCGGTCGGGGCCGACAGCGCCAGGAAGGCGCCGCCGGCGAGCAGCCACGTGCGGGCCATCGGGGCGCGGGTCATCGGACCACCTTCACGTCGCTCTCGTCGCCGGTTCGGAAGACGCGCACCACGGAGCCGTCGGCCGGGCTGCGCTGTATGTCGCCGGTGCTCGTGCCTCCCGCCGCGTCTGCGTAAGAGCGGAGCACCAGGGTCAGCTCGCCCTGCGCGCGGGCCAGCACCACGTCTTCCGCCTGAGCGGGTGAGAGCTCGAGCGTGGCGGTGGCGCCTTGCTGGGTCATCGCCCGTGGGTCGGCCTTGTTGCTCTGATCGATCGCCATCACGCGCACGTTGCGCATGACGGTGAAGGACTTCACCGGCGCATTGGTCGGCTTCTGGACCTGGACCACGTCCACGTGGTCGCCGGGCAGGATGAAGCCGCCCGCCGCGTTCTCCGCGGACAGCGGCACGGCCACCGCGCGCATCCCCGGCTGGAGCGTGACGGCCATGACGCCCCCGGCGCCGGCGCGGACCACCTTCTTGTCGGTGACCGGCTCGCCCGCCGAGATGCTCTCGCGCACCACGGCCCCGTACCACGCGGCGACGCGGCCGCCGCCGTCGGCGCCCATGGCCGCCTTGGCCGCGCTCGCCGCGCCGCCGGCCGCCGCCACCGCCTTGCCGGTCAGGCCGGTCGGAGCCGCCGCGGCGTTCGCACCGTCGGTGACGTAGGAGGCGTTCACACCCTCCATAGGCCACGCCTGCCAGCCGATGTTGGAGGCGTCCATCCGGTCGCCGACCTGCAGGTCGCGCCGGGCGGTCAGGACGTTGAGAGTCGGCTTGGGCGGCGGCGCGGCCTGCACGATCACCTTGGGCGCGCGGGGCGTGGCGAAGCCGCGGGCCACGAAGGCGGCGCCGAGGGCGATCACCAGGGCCGTCAGGCTGATCAGGACGAGGCGGACGCGGCCCATCGGTCACTCCAGTCGCGGCCGCGCCCCTGTTCGATACGGGACGCGGCTGTCGCGATCACGGCCAGGATGGAGGCCGCGCGTTAACGGCCGCCTAAATGGTGAATCGCACCCCGAGCGCCGTGGCGACGGGGCTGTGCGGGAAGGCGGCCAGGGCCCCGGCGGCGATCGCGACGCCGTACGGCACGCCCTCGCCCCGGGTCAGCAGCCGCTGCGCCCAGAGGGGGCCGAAGCCGGGCGCCAGCTCGGCCGCGCGGCGGCCCAGCACCAGCGCGCCCGCCAGCACGCCTCCGGCCACCGCCGTCCACAGCAGGAAGGGCGCGGCGGCCGAGGCGCCCAGCCACAGGCCGCAGGCGGCGAACATCTTGGCGTCGCCGCCGCCGACCCACCCGAAGACGAACATGATCATGCCCGCCAGCAGCGCCGCGCCTCCGGTGGCTAGGGCGAAAGCCCAGGCGGCGGGGGGCAGGTGGGCGAACAGCGCCGCGGGCGCGAAGGCCGCCGCGGTGAGCAGCGTCAGCCGGTTGGGGATGGTCAGCGTGGTGGCGTCGCGCAGGGCCGCCCAGACCACCAGGGTCGGGAACGCGCAGGCGACGAGAAGAGCGGGAAGGCCGGACATGTCGAGGGAGGCTCCGCGATGCGAGCCTGGATCGTCACGGCGAAACTTTAAAGAACGATGGTCGCGATCAGCTTCCGAGCTTAGCTGACGCGACGTTGACGCGATTGTAGAGGGCGGTGCCGGTGGCCGTCACCGCGCCGACCACCACGAGGGCTAGGAGCGCGAGCAACAGGCCGTACTCCACGGCCGTGGCGCCGGCGTCAGCGGCGAAGAATCGGCGCAGGCGCTGAAATGGGTGTCGCATCGAAACTCCCATCGCGACGAGCGCGAGAGCGGAAAGTGCGAAGGTCGCGGCGACGCTGTCGCCGCGACCCTCAGAACACCGGTGTTCTGGGACCAGTGTTACTCGCGCTTGGCTGTTACGAGCCGACCTTGGTCGCGATGGTGTTGAACTTGGAGGACAGATTGGTGCCGAGGGTGGTCACGGCCGTAATGATCACGACGGCGATGAGGGCGGCGATCAGGCCGTACTCGATGGCGGTGGCGCCGGACTCGTCCTTGGCGAAGCGGTTGAGGAATTGCGTCATGGTGGTCTCTCCTTAGGGGCTGAGGTGGAACGACTTAGAGAGCCGTTCCGCTCTCTCGTCCCTGAACACGAGATGCAATTTGGAGGGGCCCGCTTAACATCGAGTGAAAGCCGAATGGCGTTGTCGAGCAACGTAGTTAATGAGCGTCAACTATGATTGGACCACAGCTATCGATTGCTGGACGAGTGCTTCAGCGGCAAGCGCGTCCAGATCGCGTTGACCGATTGTTGACGGTCGCGGCTGCAGGATCACGCGCATGCCCGGCCTCACCCGGCCGTGGTCGCCTCTCCTTAAGGACGCACCCTTGCGCTTCCCCGCCCCCATCGCCGTTCCCCTGCTCGCCGCAGGGCTGGCGTGCGCCGCCGGCCAGGCCGCGCACGCAACCACGCTCGTTGTTGCGGTGAACCACAGCGTGCGCCTGCCCGTAGCGGGGCGCGCCGCCTCCGTGGTGGTGGGCAATGCGGCCGTCGCCGATGTCTCGGTGGTCGACAGCCATACGGTGTTCGTCACCGGCAAGAGCGCCGGCTCGACCGACGTTTCGGTGGTCGACCCGCTCGGCCGCACCGTCTACGCCGCCGACGTCGCCGTCAGCGCTGGGGGCGGAGCGCCCGTCACCGTCCATCGCGCGGGCGTGACGTCCGAGATGGCCTGCGACCCCCGATGCGCGGCTCCGGGCCAGCCGAAGGCGACGGGCATGACCGCGCTGATGCAGGACATCGCCGAGATGACCGCCGCCAAGGCGGGCGCCGTCCCGCCGATCGCCTCCACACCGACGGCTCTGCCCGGCGCGCTTCCGTTCGCGGGCGCACCTTCGGCCTTCCCTCCCACCTCGCGCTGACGAGCCGATCGTGGCCACCCGCCTGCGCGACTTCCTGCGAGACCGCCGCGGCGCCACCGCGGTGGAGTTCGCCCTGGTGGCGCTTCCCTTCATCATCATGATGCTGGCGATCTTCGAGTACGCGATCGTCTATCTGGTCACGGTCACGCTCGACAGCGCCACGACGGACGCAGCCCGCCTCATAAAGACGGGCCAAGCCCAGCAGTCCTCCATGACGTCGACACAGTTCAAGTCCCTGGTGTGCAGCGACATGGGCTGGCTTACGTCCCAGTGTAACGCGAGCCTCTACGTGGATGCGCGGGTGTTCAGCAATTTCGCGGGGGAGAGCTCGCCGACGCCCGTATCCAAGGGAAGCTTCAACCAGAGCCAGCTGCAGTTCAGCATCGGCGGCCCCGGCAGCATCGTGCTGGTGACGACCTATTTCCAATGGACGCTGCTGACCCCGGCCCTGCAGGCGGGGCTGTCCAACATGTCGGGCGGGATCGACGTGATCACGGCGCGCGCCGCCTTCCGCAACGAGCCCTACTCGTCATGAGCCCCCTGCGCCGGCTGCGCGCGCTGCGGCGCGACGCGCGCGGAACCTCCGCGCTCGAGTTCGCCATCATCGCCCCCATGATGATCGGCGTCTTCTTCGGGCTCGTCGAAGTAGGCCAGATCATCATGGCCGGCCGTCGTACGGGGCACGCCGCGAGCACGCTCAGCGACCTCGTGGCCCAGCAGCAGACCACCACGCCCGCAGGCCTGACCGATTGCTTCGCGGCCGGCGCGCAGATGTTGACGCCTCTGCCTACGGCTCCGCTGACCATGAAGATCAGCAGCGTGACCCTGCAGTCCAACGGAAAGTCCACCGTGGACTGGAGCCAAGCCCAAGGCACGGCCGTCGACACCAAGGGCGCGGTGTATACGCCTCCGGCGGGCATGCTGACCAACACGGGCGACTCCATGATCGTCGCCACCGCCAACTATACGCTGGTCCAGGCGTCCAACTACGTGATCACCCACAATCTCAGCTTCACCCGGGTGTCCTACGCCAAGCCGCGCGACGGCTCGCAGGTGACCTGCTCCACCTGTTGAGCCGCGCCGCCCCGCCGGGCTGAAACGGAACGGGACGTGCTACATGGGCCGCGATGGACGCGCCCGCGGCCCCGCCGGTCCCCGACCTCCTGCCGCCGCGCTTCGCCGACTGGTTCGCCGGCCGCGGCTGGAGCGTCCGCACCCACCAGCTGGCCATGGTCGAGGCCGCGCACGCGGGCGACCACGCGCTCCTGATCGCGCCCACCGGGGGCGGCAAGACGCTCGCCGGCTTCCTGCCGAGCCTGCTGGAGCTGGCCGACCGGCCCGCCTCCGCCGAGCCGCGGGGCGTGCACACCCTCTACATCAGCCCGCTCAAGGCGCTGGCGATCGACATCGAGCGCAACCTCGGTGCGCCCGTGCACGAGATGCGCTTGCCCGTCACGGTGGAGAGCCGCACGGGCGACACCAACCAGGCCAAGAAGCAGCGCCAGCGCTCCACCCCGCCCGACATCCTGCTCACCACGCCCGAGCAGCTGGCGCTGTTCTGCGCTTGGGAGGGCGCGCGCGACTACTTCCACGACCTCAGGTGCGTGATCCTGGACGAGATCCACGTGCTGCACGCCAGCAAGCGCGGCGACCTGCTGAACCTCGGCCTCGCCCGCCTGCAGAGCTTCGCACCCGCGCTGCGGCGCGTAGGCCTCTCCGCCACGGTGGATGAGCCGGAGCGGCTGCGCGCGTGGCTGTCGCCCGGCGCGCCCGAGCTCGTGCGCATGGTCCGCGGCGCGCCGGGGGCCGAGCCAATCGTGGAGGTGATGATCCCCGGCGGCCACGCGCCCTGGAGCGGTCACCACGCCGAGCACGCCATGGCCGACGTGTACAAGCGCATCCAGGGCGCGGGCACCTCGCTGGTGTTCGTCAACACGCGCTGGCAGGCCGAGTTCGCCTTCCAGAAGCTGTGGGAGATCAACGACGACGGCCTGCCCATCGCGCTGCACCACGGCTCCATGGCCGCCGAGCAGCGCCGCAAGGTGGAGGCCGCCATGGGCCGCGGCGGGCTGCGTGCGGTGGTGTGCACCTCCACGCTCGACCTCGGCATCGACTGGGGAGACGTGGACCTCGTGATCCAGCTGTCCGCGCCCAAGGGCTCCAGCCGCATGGTCCAGCGCATCGGCCGCGCCAACCATCGCCTGGACGAGCCGAGCCGGGCGCTCCTGGTGCCCGCCAACCGGTTCGAGGTGCTGGAGTGCTTCGCCGCACAGGAGGCGGTGGCCGCCAACGCGCTCGACGGCGACCCGCCGCACGACGGCACGCTCGACACGCTGGCCCAGCACGTCATGGGCGTGGCCTGCTCCGAGCCGTTCGACGCCGTGGCGCTGTACGAAGAGGTGATCAGCGCCGGCGCCTATCGCGACCTCCGCTGGGAGGACTGGGAGACGGTGGTCGAGTTCGTCTCCACGGGCGGCTACGCGCTCAAGAGCTACGACAAATTCCGCCGCATCGTGCAGGGCCGCGACAAGCTGTGGAAGGTGCGCACCGCCGACGTCGCGCGCCGGCACCGCATGAACGTGGGCGCGATCCAGACCGCCGGTACGCTGAACATCCGCATCGGCGGCGAGAAGCGCGCCGTCCCCGGCCGCAAGATCGGCGAGGCGGAGGAGTGGTACTTCGAGCAGCTGGTCGCGGGCGACACCTTCCTTTTCGCCGGCGAAGTCTGGAAGTACCTCGGCATCCGCGGCATGGACGCCCTGGTCCAGCCCGCCAAGGACAAGGACCCCAAAATCCCCAGCTGGGGCGGGAGCAAGTTCCCGCTCTCCACCTATCTCGCCAAGCGCGTGCGCCGGCTGATCGAGGACGAGGCCGGCTGGGCGCGCCTGCCCGAGGACGTGCGCGAGTGGCTGGAGATCCAGCGCGCCCGCTCTGTGATCCCCAAGACCGACGACATGCTGCTGGAGACCTTCGCGCGCGGGAAGCGCAACTACATGGTCGGCTACCCCTTTGAGGGGCGGCTGGCGCACACCACGCTGGCCATGCTGCTGACGCGGCGGCTGGAGCGGGCGGGGGCCGGGCCGCTCGGCTTCGTCTGCAACGACTACGCCTTCTCCATCTGGGCGGTGAAGCCCATGGGCGGACTCGATCTCGACTCCTTGTTCTCGCAGGACATGCTCGGCGACGACCTCGAGGCCTGGCTGGACGAGAGCTACATGATGAAGCGCACGTTCAAGGGCTGCGCGCAGATCTCGGGCCTGATCGAGCGCCGCATTCCCGGCGGCGAGAAGAGCGGGCGGCAGATGACCGTCTCCACCGACCTGATCTACGACGTGCTGCGCCGCCACCAGCCCGACCACCTGCTGCTGCGCTGCGCCCGCTCCGACGCCGCCGCAGGCCTGCTGGACGTGGCGCGGCTGGGTGCGCTGCTGGACCGCATCCGCGGCCGCATCACGCACCGCGACCTTCCGCGGGTGTCGCCCTTCGCCGTCCCCGTGCTGTTGGAGATCGGCCGCGAACGCGTGCGCGGCTCGGGCGAGGACATGGTGCTGGCCGAAAACGAGAGCGAGCTGGTCGCCGAAGCCCTGTGGCTGGAGGGCGCGCTCGACACGGTGGGCGAGGGGCTCACCGCGTGACGAGCCCTGCGCGTTCCACCCCCATGGCGCGGACCGAGTGCGGCACCCTGTGGCTGACGATCGCGGGCGCGACCTGCGGCCTCACCTGTGCGGGCGCGCTGTGGCTGCCGCGCACGCGCACGCTCGTGGCCGGCGACCTGCACCTGGAGAAGGGCTCCTCGCGCGCCCGCCGCGGCGAGCTCCTGCCTCCCTACGACACCCGCCACACGCTGGACCGGCTCGACGCGGAGCTCGCGCGTTTCGCGCCGGAGACGCTGGTGCTGCTGGGCGACAGCTTCCACGACCCCCGCGCCGTGGAGCGCCTCCTGCCCGAGGACGCGCTGCGGATCACGCTGCTGGCGCGCGGCCGCCGGCTGGTGTGGATCGAGGGCAACCACGACGTGCGCCGCGGTGTCTCCGCGCTCGGCGGCCTGCCCGGTGAGGTGAGCGAGGCGGTGGAGGCCGAGGGCCTGACGCTCCGTCACGAGCCGCTGCCCGGCCTGCGCCCCGGCGAGGTCGCCGGCCACCTGCATCCGGCGGCGCGCGTGTCCGCCGCCGGCCGCGCCGTGCGCCGCCGCGCCTTTCTGACGGACGGCGAGCGGCTGATCCTGCCCGCCTTCGGCGCCTACGCCGGCGGCCTCAATGCGCTCGACCCGGCGTTCCACGGCCTGTTCGCGCGGCCGCCCACGGCCGCCATGCTGGGCGACGACAAGGTGCGCCCGGTGGCTTGGCGCGCGCTGCTGCCCGGCTGATCCGAGACCGGTGAAGCGGGAGTCGCATCCGCGGAGCTCCCGCGCGATATGTCGCGCACGACCGGGCGCTCCGCCTGGGCAACAACGCGGGACGCGACGCCGATGGCGGGGCTGAAGGACAAGCGCGGCTTCATCGACAAGGAGCGGCTCGACCTCTCCGAGCGGCAGGCCGTCGAGTACTGGATGAAGCGCTGGGGCGTGACGCGCGACCAGCTCACCGCCGCCCACCGCAAGGTCGGCCGCCTGACCAAGGACCTCGCCGCCGAGCTGGGCAAGAAGCGCTAGGCCGCTCCGGCCCCGGCTACGGGCGCACGTAGATCACCACGCCCGCCTGGTCCGGCCGGCCGTAGGGGCCCGACACGTCCACCCAGGTGCGGCCGTTCTCCGCGAGCGTCATGCGGCCCTGGCCGACCGGTGCGCGGTCCTTGGCCACGACGTAGGTCCACACGTACGGGCTCTCCGCCTTCACGGCGATCGTCATCCCCGGCGTTCCGCCCGGGCGGCGGATGGCCATCGGCGTCCCGTCCAGCCGGCCGCGATTGTCCTCCTTCAGCGACGGGATCTCCCAGCGCAGCCCGCCCGCGCCGTCGACGGTGAAGCGGTAGTCGGCCGCGGCTTGATCCTTGATCGCGGGCGGGTTGCGGTCGGGCGAGAGCACCCAGCGGCCGTTCCAGCCGCTCTCCGACGCCTGCGCCGGAGCGGCGGTGGCGAGCGTGGCGATCAGGGCGAGGGCGATCACGGCGGCGGTCGCGCCTCAGCCCTGCGGCGAGCCGGCCGGCGGCGCGCCGCCCTGGCGGGCCGCGCGCATGGCCTGCATGGAGCCTCGGCACCCGTCGGACAGCTCCGAGGCGTGCTGGCGGAGGCACTGCATCCGTCCACCGCCGCCACCGCCTCCGCCCTGGGTCGAGCCACCGGCCGGGGTGTCGGCGCAGAGCTTGGCGAAGTCGGCCGCGCACGCCTGCATCATGGCCTGGCGCGCCTGCCGCATCTCCGGCGACATGTTCATGCGGCCGTAGCGGCCCGCCCCGGCGACGTCCCCGCTCACCGTCGGCGGCGTGCCCGTCGAGGGCGCGGTCGAGGCGGGAGGCAGCGGCGCGTCCTGCGCGGACTGGGCGAGGGCGGCGGCCGGCGCGAGCAGGGCGGCGGCGAGGAGCAGCGGACGGAGCATGGAGGGTCTCGGCGCGCCGGAAGCGGCGTCGGGCGGCAGCCTGGCCGCGGGACCGCGGCGGGAGCGTGGCGGAGACTTTGGCGGACCCGCAACGCAGGCCTAGAGAGCGCCCGTGCCCGTCTCCGTCCGCACCGCCTACGCCGAGCGGGTCGCCTCCGGCGCCATCGCCGCCGACCCCGCCCAGTCCGCCGCCGTGGACGCCCTCTCGCGGCTGGAGGGCGAGCTGAACGCCCTGTCCGAGCCGGGGTTCTCGTTCCCCTTCCTGCATCGCAGGCGCGAGGCGCCGCGGGGCGTGTACCTTTGGGGGCCGGTGGGGCGCGGCAAGTCCATGCTGATGGACCTCTTCTTCGACTCCGCCCCGGTCGCGGCGAAGCGTCGCGTGCACTTCCACGCCTTCATGGCCGAGGTGCACGGCCTGATCGCCGCCTGGCGGGCGGGCGATGCGGCGGCGCGACGGGCCCGCTTCGGCGAGGCGAAGGGCGACGACCCGATCGCGCCCACCGCCGGGGTGATCGCCGCCGGCGCACGCCTGCTGTGCTTCGACGAGCTGCAGGTGACCGACATCGCCGACGCCATGATCCTGGGCCGGCTGTTCGAGGCGCTGTTCGCGCGCGGAGTGACGGTGGTGGCCACCAGCAACCGACCGCCGGAGGACCTCTACAAGGACGGGATCAACCGCGGGCTGTTCCTGCCCTTCATCGCGCTCCTGCGCGCCCGGCTGGAGGTGACGCCCGTCGCGGGCGCGACCGATTTCCGCCTGGAGCGCCTGCGCGGCTCGCCCGTCTGGTTCCAGCCGCTGCACGGCCCCGGCGCCGCCGCCTTCGACGCCCTGTGGCGCCGCCTGCTCGACGGCGCGGAGGAGACGGGCGCGACCCTCGAGGTGCAGGGCCGGTGCACGACTTTTCCCCGCGCGGCCGGCGGCTTGGTGCGCGCCGCCTTCGCCAGCCTGTGCGGCCAGGCGCTCGGCGCGTCCGACTACCTGGCGCTGGCCGCGCGCTTCCCCACCGTGTTCCTGGAGGGCCTGCCCGTGCTCGGCCCGCAGATGCGCAACGAGGCGCGCCGACTCGTGACCCTGGTGGACGCGCTCTACGAGAGCCGCACCAGGCTGGTGGTGCTCGCCGCGGCCGAGCCCGCCGCCCTCTACCCGGCCGGCGACGGGGCGTTCGAGTTCGAGCGCACGGCCAGTCGCCTGGAGGAGATGCGCTCGGCGAGTTGGGTGGAGGCGGGAGACCGGTAGTGCTACCCGCTGCGTCATGAGCGAGCGCGCCACCTTCGGCTTCCGCGACGTGGACCCGGACGCCAAGCCCGGCCTCGTGCGCGGCGTGTTCGACCGCGTGGCCGGCCGCTACGACCTGATGAACGACCTGATGAGCGCGGGCGTCCACCGGGCGTGGAAGGACGCCACCGCTGCGCGGATCAACCCGCAGCCCGGCGAGGTGGTCGTCGACTGCGCGGGCGGCACAGGCGACGTCGCGCGGCGGCTGGTGAAGCTCGCCCGCGCCGCCCAGGCGCGCCGCGGCGGTGCCCCGCTCGCCGTGCACGTGGTCGACTACAACGCCGAGATGATCGGGGCCGGCCGCGCCAGGTCGGAGCGTGACGGGGGCGGCGAGCCCGAGATCGACTGGACGGTCGGCGACGCCCAGCGCCTGCCGCTGCCGGACGGGAGCGCCGACGCCTACGTGATCGCCTTCGGCATCCGCAACGTCACGCGGATCAAGGCGGCGCTCACCGAGGCGCGACGCGTGCTGAAGCCTGGTGGGCGCTTCGCCTGCCTGGAGTTCTCCCGCCCCGTCACCGGCGCGCTCCGCCGCGCGTACGACGCCTACAGCTTCAACGTGATCCCGGCGATCGGCGATGCGGTGGCGCACGACCGCGAGAGCTACCAGTACCTCGTCGAGTCGATCCGCCGCTTCCCCGACCAGCGCCGCTTCGCCGCGATGATCGAGGCGGCCGGCTTCTCGCGCGTCGGCTGGACGGACTTCTCCGGCGGGGTCGCCGCCCTGCACACGGGCTGGGCGCTCTGAGCGCCTGGCTGCGCCTGGTCGCCGCCGGCTGGGTGCTGTCGGCGCACGACGCGCTGCTGCCGCGCGAGTTCGCAGGGCTGGCGCCCGCGCCGGCGCGCTGGGCGGCGGCGCTGCTGCGGCTGGTCACCGGCGGCTTCGCCGCGTCCGGCCGGCCCGGCGAACGGCTGGCGCGCGCGTTTGAAAAGCTCGGCCCGGCGGCGATCAAGCTCGGCCAGCTCCTCTCCACCCGCGCCGACGTGTTCGGCGAGGCCTTCGCCGCCGACCTCGCCGGGCTGAAGGACAAACTGCCGCCCTTCCCGCGGGCCGTGGCGGAGGCGGAGGTCGTCGCCAGCCTCGGCCGCCCGCTCGCCTCGCTGTTCGCCAGCTTCGAGCCGCCCGTCGCCGCCGCATCCCTCGCCCAGGCGCACCCCGCGACCCTGCACGACGGCCGCCGCGTGGCGGTGAAGGTGCTGCGTCCCGGGATCGAGCGGCGCGTCGCCCGCGACACGGCCGCCATGCGCTTGGCCGCCCGCCTGGGCGAGGCCTGGGTCCCGCTCTCCCGCCGGTTGGAGCCGGTGCAGGCGGTCGCGGCGGTGGCGCGCTCGATGACGCTCGAGCTCGACCTGCGCCTGGAGGCCGCCGCCGCCAGCGAACTCGGCGAGGCCATGGCCGAGCAGCCCTACATGCGCGCGCCGGCGGTGGTGTGGGAGGGCGTGGGCCGCCGCGTGCTGACGCTGGAGTGGGCCCCCGGACGCCCGCTCACCGACCCCGCCGTGCTGGACGATCCGGCGCTGGACCGCCCCGCCCTCGCCTCCGGCCTGATCCGCGCCTTCCTGCATGGCGCGTTGGACCACGGCGCCTTCCATGCGGACCTGCACGAAGGCAACCTGTTCGTGGAGGCGCCCTCGCGCCTGACGGCGGTCGACTTCGGCATCGTCGGCCGCCTGGGCCGGCCCGAGCGGCGTTTCCTGGCCGAGATCCTGTGGGGCTTCCTGCGTCGCGACTACCGCCGCGTGGCCGAGGTGCACTTCGAGGCCGGCTACGTGCCCGCCGCCGCCGGCGTGGACGACTTCGCCCAGGCGCTGCGCGCGGTGGGCGAGCCCATCTTCGGCCGGGCGGCGCGCGAAGTCTCCATGGGCCGGCTGCTCGGCCAGCTGTTCGAGATCACCGCCCTGTTCGACATGCACCTGCGGCCCGAGCTGGTGCTGCTGCAGAAGACCATGGTCACCGTGGAGGGCGTGGCCCGACGCCTCGACCCGGACAGCGACATCTGGGAGGCCGCCCGCCCCGTGGTGCAGGCCTGGGTCGCCCGCGAGCTCTCGCCGGCCGCCCGCGCCGCCGACCTCGCCCGCCGCGGCCTCGCGGTGCTGGAGCGGCTGGAGCGGCGCGCCTCCGCGCCCGACACGGTGCTGGTGGCCGAGCGCTCCGGCGGCGCACTGGCGGGCTTCGCCGTCGGGACGGCGCTGGCGGCGCTGGCGGTCGCCCTCTGGGTGCTGGCGCGTCGCTGAGCCGCACAAGCGGGTTCCCCGCGCCCCCGGCGTGCTCTAGCGTGGCCTTATCCCCAAGGAGCTTCTCATGCGCGTCCTCGTCCTCGTCGCCGCCTTCGCTCTCGCGGGGTCCGCCGCCCTCGCCCAGACGCCCGCCCCGGCCAAGACCGCTCCCGCCAAGACGACGGCGATGAAGGCGCCCCCCGCGAAGGGCGCTGCGATGATGACGGTGCCCGCCATGAGCACGGCGCCGATGGCGAAGCCCGCGCCGATGGCCAAGGCGGCCAAGCCGCCGATGACGCCCGACCAGAAGACCGCCATCAGCAAGGACTGCTCGACGCAGGCGGACGCGCAGAAGCTCCACGGCAAGGCGCGCGAGACCTTCCGCAGCCACTGCAAGTCGGCCGCCCGCGCAAAGGCCTGATCCTGCATCCCGCCATGCGCCTCCTCGTCGCCGCCCTCCTCCCGGCGCTCCTGCTGGCCGCGCCCGCCGTCGCGCAGGACCGCGCGAAGGCGCTGCTGCGCGAGCTGTCGGAGGCCGCCGGTCCCTCGGGCTTCGAGGAGCCCGTGCGCGCGCTGGTGGTGCGCGAGATGAAGCCGCTCGCCGACGGGCTGACCTACGACGGCCTGGGCTCGGTGATCGCGCGGCAGGGCGCGAGCGGCCCGCGCGTCATGCTCGACGCGCACATGGACGAGCTGGGCGGGATGGTGCGCCGGGTCACGCCCACCGGATTCCTGTCCATGCAGATGCTGGGCGGCTGGCTCGACCAGGCTCTGCCCGACCAGCGCTGGGTCATCATCGGCTCCAAGGGTCCGGTGCGCGCGGTGACGGGCATCCGCGACATCCACGTCGTCCCGCCGGAGGAGCGCACGCGCGTCTTCCCGCGTGAGAGCCTGTACCTCGACGTGGGCGCGCACGACGCGGCGGAGGTGGCGGCGCTCGGCCTGTCGCCGGGAGATCCCGTCGTGCCCGACAGTCCGTTCGAGGAGCTGGCGAGCGGCCGCTACCTCGGCAAGGCGTGGGACGACCGGGTGGGCTGCGCGGTGGTGATCGAGTCCATGCGGCGCCTCCGCGCCTCCGGCCACCCCAACCAGATCAGCTTCGTCATCACCACGCAGGAGGAGGTCGGCCTGCGCGGCGCCGAGAGCGCGGCGGCGGTGGTGAAACCCGACGTGGCCGTGGCCATCGAGGGCGGCATCACCGGCGACAGCCCCGGCCGCAGCCCGGAGGAGACGCAGGCCAGGCTGGGCGCCGGGCCGGGCATCTTCCTCTACGACAGCTCGGCCCTGCCCAACCGCAAGCTCGCCGCGCTGGTGAAGTCGACCGCGGCGGCCAAGAACGTGCCCCTGCAGCTCGACCTCGTGCAGGGCTACGGCGACGATTCCGCGGAGATCCAGCGCTCCAACGGCGGCGTGCCGACGGTCAACCTCGTGGTCCCCGCCCGCTACACGCACGCCCACAACGGCGTGATCGACCGGCGCGACTTCGACGGCATGGTGGAGCTGGTGGTCGCCCTGCTGCAGCGGCTCGACGCGGCCGAGGTGGCGCGCCTGCGCGACTTCACGCCGGGCGGCTGACCGTTTGACGCGGGCGCCCGAGCGCCCTAGGTCAGGTCGCCTCAGGCGGGCGGGGGCGACCCCGGCCCGCCTTTTCCATGCCCGCCGCCCAGGAGCTCCGCCATGGCCGACCTACCCGCAGGCGCGACCGGCGTCCTGGTGCTGGCCGACGGCGCGGTGATCCCCGGCTTCGGCGTGGGCGCGACGGGCGAGGCCGTGGGGGAGGTGTGCTTCAACACCGCCATGACTGGCTACCAGGAGATCCTGACCGATCCGTCCTACATGGCGCAGATCGTCACCTTCACCTTCCCTCACATCGGCAACACCGGCGTGAACCTGGAGGACGTGGAGCAGTTCGGTCGCGAGCTGGGCCTGCCCGGCGCGCAGGGGTCGCTGGACGCCGGCTTCGGCGGCGCGCGCACCACGGCGCGCGGCGCCATCTTCCGCGACCTGCCGACCGACCCGGCCAACTATCGCGCCACCGGCCCGCTGCACGACTGGCTCGCCAGCCGCGGTGTCGTAGCCCTGGCGGGCGTGGACACCCGCGCCCTGACCCGGCGCATCCGCGAGCGGGGCATGCCGCACGGCGTGGTCGCCCACGCGCCAGACGGTCGCTTCGACCTCGACGCGCTCCTGGCCAAGGCGCGGGGGTGGGAGGGCATCGTCGGCATGGACCTCGCGCGCGAGGCCACCACGCTGCAGAGCTTCACCTTCGACGAGGGCCTGTGGAGCTGGCCGGGCGGCTACGCCGGGCCGCGCGAGACGCCGCGGTTCGAGGTCGCGGTGCTCGACTACGGCATCAAGCGCAACATCCTGCGCGCGCTCACCAGCATCGGCGCGCGCGCCACCGTGCTGCCCGCCTCCACCACGGCGGAGGAGGTGCTCGCGCGCAATCCCGACGGCGTGCTGCTCTCCAACGGCCCCGGCGACCCGGCCGCCACCGGCGAGTACGCCGTGCCGGAGATACAGGCCCTGGTGGAGTCGGGCGTGCCCGTGTTCGGCATCTGCCTCGGCCACCAGATGCTCGCCCGAGCGCTGGGCGCGAAGACCAGTAAGATGGACCAGGGCCACCACGGCGCGAACCACCCCGTGAAGGACCTGCAGACCGGCCGCGTGGAGATCGTCAGCATGAACCACGGCTTCACCGTGGACCGCGACACCCTGCCCGAGCCGGTCCGCGAGACGCACGTCAGCCTGTTCGACGGCACCAACGCCGGGCTCGCGCTCAAGGACCGGCCGGTGTTCAGCGTTCAGCACCACCCGGAGGCGAGCCCCGGGCCGACGGACAGCCTGTATCTCTTCGAGCGCTTCGCCGGCCTGATGGAGCGGACGAAGGCCTGACGCCTCCGGCCGCTCCGCGAAGGCGGGACGGCCGGCGCGCCCGGGAGGAGCGCCTACGCCTTGACGGCGGTCAGGTGCTTGCTCAGCATCTTGTTCATCTCGAACATGCTGGCCGACTTCTGGCCGAACACCTTTTCGAGCTTGGCGTCCGCGTTGATCTGACGCCCGTCCTTGGCGTCCTGCAGCTTGTGCTTCTTGATGTATTCCCAGACCTTCTTGACCATCTCGCTGCGGGGCAGGTCGCCCTCGCCGATGATCGCGGCCAACTCGGCCGACGGGGTCACGGGCGCGGTGATCCCGCCGCGCGCGCCGCCCACCGGCTTGTCGGTCGCCTTGACCTTCTTCTCCGCCACCGCGGTTTCGTCCTTGCCGCGCTTCACTGCCGTGCGAGCCATGATCGTCTCCCATGCGGCTCGCATGACCAGCAGCGAGCACCCCACGCCCCAACGCGCCTTCAGCCCTGGCGTTCGACGCCCGTCACCTTTCCAACGTTTCGAGCGCTCCGCCAAGCCCGAGGTGCGGCGGACGCCTGGGCGGCGCCCGCCGCACACCCGTCAAACGTCCACCTTCAGCCGGGCCGGCTGTTCGGAGATCTCCAGAAGCTCGGCGTGCGGCATGACGCTGATGCGGCCGAAGTTCTCGATGAGCTCGCGGTAGTCCTTCGCGACCTTCCGCGGCTTGCGGTCCAGGTCGTACAGGCCGCAGGCATTCACGCGGCCGTTCTTCTGCGCGAGCTGCACGTCCCAGTCGACCTGATCGGTCAGGCTGTACCAGGTGAAGCCCAGCACGGGCACGCCGTCGTAGCGCATCCCGACCACGTTGACCCACTGCTTCCACAGCCACTGCGGCGCGAGGTCGGGGTCGAAGACGTTGGTCTCGGTGTGGAACACGGGCTTGCGGTAGCGCTGGTGATACTCGCGGGTGATCTGGCGCCAGCCGTAGATGTCCTCGCCGCCGATGAACTGGCCGTCCGGCTTCAGCACCTTCTCGTTCCGGCCGTAGTAGTCGGTGCCCATGACCTGATAGCCCGGTGGCTCGCCGCGCATGAACCACTCGTACTCCTCGCGGGTCAGGCCGTTGTCTTGCAGGAACAGCATGATGTCGGCGTCGGGCGGGTGGGCGTAGAGCAGGTCTAGCGACAGGAAGCGCAGCTTGTTGCTCAGCACCACCCAGTCCGGCTGGGTCGGCAGGGCGGCGTGGACGCACTCGGCCGTCTCGCTCTGCACGATGATGCAGTCGGGCCTGCGCGCCGCGATCGCCTGGGCGCCCATGATGTTGGCCGCGACCGTGTTCTTGAGGGCGGTGACGAAGCTGCGGTCGTCCTTCTTCTGCTCGTTCCAGATGCCGTCGCGCGCGCTGTTGCGCACGGTGACGTAGACCTCGTTCACAGGCGTCCACCAGCGCACCCAGGGGTAACGCTCGGCCACCTTGTCGCAGTAGTCGGCGAACAGCACGGGCAGGTCGGGGTTCTGGAAGTCGCCCCACGCATCGGGCAGGCCGAAGTGCATCAGGTCGAGGATCGGCTCGATCTTCAGCCGCCGCATCTCGGCCATGACCTCGTCGGCGAAGCTCCAGTCGAGACGGTCGCCTCCGCCGACGATGCGGTGCAGGGGCAGGCCGTAGCGCAGGGTGTTCAACCCCAGCTCCTTGACGAGCCCAAGGTCCTCGCGCCAGCGGGCGTAGTGGCCGCACTCCTCCAGGAGGTCGCGTCGCGTGCGGCCGTCGTCGATGGTCGGGTTGGAGCACTCGATGCCGGTGGCGAAGCGGAAGGCGTTGGTCGCCCCGTCCGGCAGGCCCGAGCCGTCCTGGCCGGAGCCGCCGCCGTGCTCGTCGCCCGCGTAGTCGCCGTCGCCGAAGCGGCGTTTCACGGCGTCGAGGAAGCTGGTCATGGGCGGGAACGGTCCAGGAAGCGATCGGCGGTCAGCAGCGACAGGGCCATCTGCGTGAGGCACGGGTTGACGCTGAGCGCGCTCGGGAAGACCGAGTTGTCGCACACGTACAGGTTGGGGACGGCGAAGCTGCGGCCGTCCGGTCCCACCACCGCGTCGCCGGCGTCCTCGCCCATGCGGCAGCCGCCCAGGGTGTGGGCGTTGCGGGGAAAGCTCCAGACCTCCGTCGCGCCCGCCGCCTCCCAGATCGTGCGCATCAGCCGCTCGCCGTGCGCGCCCATCGCGCGCTCGTTGGGCCCGTTGGTGAAGCTGATCACCGGCTTGCGGAAGCCGCGGGCGTCGGTCTCGTCGGACAGCGTCAGGCGGTTGGCGTCGTCGGGCAGGCACTCGCCCAGGATGTTGATGCCCGCCACGTGCTGGAAACGTCGCATGTGGTCGACGAGGTCTTGGCCCCAGCGTCCCGCGCGGCCGAGCTGGGTGGCGTAGGTGACGGGCATGACGCCGATGGACTGCAGCAGGTAGCCGCCGGCGAAGTCGGCGTCCGCCGGGCGGTGCGTGTCCTCGCTGATCAGGCCGCCGGGGACGCCGCGGGTGGGACGGGTCTCCTCGGGGAACACGCCCCAGACCTGCACGCCGGGGTGCGCCATGAAGCCGAGGCCGACGGGCGCGTCGGGCGCGAGGCCGTGCAGCAGCAGCATCCGCGGGCTCTCCACGCCGCCGGCGCAGAGGAACACGTTGCGGCAGCGCTGGCGGCGCTCGGCCCCGTCGCGGTCGGTGAAGGCCACGGCCGTGACGCGGCCCGCGCCGTCGCGGTCGAAGCCGGTCACGTAGGCACCGTCGCGCACCTCCGCGCCGGCGCCCAGCGCGGCGGGGATGAAGGTGTTCAGCGTCGTCGCCTTGGCCCCGTGGCTGCAGCCCGCCTGGCAGAAGCCGCGGTTGGTGCACGCCGAACGCCAACCGTACGCCTCGCTGTAGTAGCTGCCCGACAGCGCCGCGTTCGGAGCCGGCGAGGTGCGGAGGCCCAGGGCCTCGCACCCGGTCGCCATGAGCCGCGCCGGCGCGTTCAGCGGCAGGGGAGCGAGGGGATAGGGGCGGGCGCGCGCCGGCCCCCACGGATACGGGTCGGGGCCGGAGACGCCGATGAAGCGCTCGACCTCCTCGTAGTACGGGGCCAGCGCCTCCCACGCGACCGGCCAGTCGCGCCCGACGCCCTGTGTGGAGCGAAGGCGCAGGTCGTCGGGCTGGGCGCGGGGGGCATAGGCGGTCCAGTGCAGCGTCGACCCGCCCACGCCCACGCCCGAGTTGTTGGCGCCGAAGGCGAGGGGATCGCCCCCGGCGGAGATGCGCTCGTCGGTCCAGAACAGCTTGTCCTGCTCGAGCTCGTCGGTGGCGAAGTCGGTCTCCGGCGTCCACCAGCGACCCGCCTCCAGCGCCACCACGGAGCAGCCCGCCTGCGCCAGCCGCGCGAGGATCGGCGCGCCGCCCGCACCCGTGCCGATCACCACGGCGTCCACCGTGTCGGCGTCGGCGTGGCGGCGCATGGCGGGGCCGGGGTCAGCCACGCGCCGGGTCCACGTCCTGGAAGCCGTGGGCGTCCGCCATGCCGTCATAGCCGATGTCGAGCTGAACCAGCGGGTGCGCGTAGGCGAGGTGGCACAGGCCGGCCAAGAGATCGGCGAAGGCGTGCGCGGTGAAGGGCGGCCAGCCCTCGCCGCCCACCTGCGCCTCGCGCAGCAGCGCGTCGCGGCGCTCGGCCGAGGCGACGACGAATCCCGACCGCCCGGCATGCAAGTCGAGCGCGTCCAAAAGCACGCGCAGCGCCTGCAGGTCGGGCGGCGCATCAGCGTGGCGCCAGCCGTCGCCGGGACCGTCGGCGAGTTGGGCGTCGAAGCGACCTGCGAGGTCCACGCGATCGGCCAGCGTCCCGAGGGGGACGAGCCGCTCCGCCGCCGCCCTCAAGATCGCGAAGCGCGCCGCATCCAGGGCGCGGGGAGCCTGCGGGCCGGCGCGCAGGCGCGCCTTCAGCACGCGTCGTGTCGGCGCGGTCACGCGGTCGGAGGCCAGCAGCGCCTCCGCTTGCGCGGCCAGGTCTTCGGGGGATCTCACGACCGCTTACCAATGAGGCGCTTGGCCCGCGGTTCCCCTCAGCGCAGGGCGCGGTCGAGGTCGGCGGCGACGGCGGCGGGCGTGCGGCCGTGCAGGTCCACCTCGGCGTTGGCGGCGCGCATCCGCGCCGGGTCCATGCGGCCGAGGAGCGGGCGCAGGGCGCTCAACAGGCGCGCGTCGCGCGCGCGCCTCGCGCTGACGAGCACCACGGCGTCGTAGGCGGGCGCGGCGCGGCGGTCGTCGAGGAGCGCGACCAGGGCGCCGCCCGCCAGCCGTCCGTCCGAGGAGAAGGCGGTCGCCACGTCGGCGGAGCCGTCGCCCAGGGCGCGGTACATGAAGGTCGGCGTGTAGGCGCGGCTCTCGCGGAAGCGCAGGCCGTAGGCCGCCTGCAGGGCGCGCCACTCCGGCCGGTCGAGGAACTCCAGGTCGGCGGCCAGCCGCAGCGACGGCGCGCGCGGGGCGAGGTCGCTCAGGGTGCGCACGCCCAGGCGGTGCGCGTCCGCGCCGCGCATGGCCAGGGCGTAGGCGTTCTCAAAGCCGAGCGGGCCGAGCAGGACCACGCCGCGCCGGCGCAGCTCCGGCCCGAGCGCGGCCAGGAGCTTCGGGCCGGGCGGCGTGTCGGTGCGGCCCAGCACGTTGGTCCACAGGGTGCCGGAATAGTCGACGTAGGCGTCCAGGTCGCCGGCGGCCAGCGCGCGGAACACCACCGCGGACCCCAGGCCGGAGCGAAGCTCCGCGCGCCCGCCGCCCTCACGGATGCGTCGCGCCATCAGCTCGGACAGGATGAACTGCTCGCCGAAGTTCTTGGCGCCGATCACGTAGGCCGAGCGCGACGCGAAGGCTCCCGCGCCGGCCGAGACGCCCGCCGCCAGCACGCCCGCCGCGATCACCCCCGCGCCCAGGGCGAGCCGCCGGCCGTCGCGCCTCGCCGTGCCTCCCTCCACCAGCGCCAGGGCTCCATCGGCGACGAGCGCCAGGGCGGCGGAGGCGGCGCAGCCGAACAGCACGGCCACCCAGTCCTCCGTCTGCAGGCCGGAGAAGATGTAGTCGCCGAGGCTCGGCTGGCCGACGGGCGTGGAGAGCACGGCCGTGCCGATCACCAGCACCGCCGCGGTGCGCACGCCGGCCATCACCACGGGCGCAGCGAGGGGCGCCTCGACCCACAGGAGCTTCTGGCGGCGGGTGAGCCCCACGGCGTCCGCCGCCTGCAGCACCGCCGGGTCGAGCCCCGCGAAGCCGGTCACCGCGTTCCGCAGCACGGGCAGCATGCCGTAGAGCGTCAGCGCCAGCAGCGACGGCAGGAAGCCCAGCGCCGGCGTGCGCACGCCGAACCACCGCTCCGTCACTGCGCCCAGCGCCAGCAGCAGCGGGTAGAACAGCGCCACCAGCGCCAGGCCGGGCACCGTCTGGACCGCGCCCGCCGCCGTCAGCACGCCCCACCGCAGCCGCGGCCGGGCGAGCGCCAGGAGCGCCAGCGGCAGGCTCAGGGCCACCGCCAGCCCCAGCGCCGCCGCCGACAGCAGCACGTGCGACGAGAGCCGCCCAGGCAGCTCCGCCCAGGCGGCGGCGAGCCGGCTATCCACGCCCCGTCTCCAGCGCCCGCAGCCGCTCCGCCTGACGCTTGGGCGGGGCGAGCAGGGCCGCGACGGCGGGGTGTGGCGAGGCGTCGGACAGGAGCTCGGCCGGCGCGCGGTCGGCGACGATGCATCCGGCGTCGAGCACCACCACGCGGTCGGCCAGCAGCAGCGCCTCGCCCATGTCATGGGTGACCATCAGCGTGGTGAGGCCCAGCCGCTCGTGCAACTCGCGCACGCGGGCGCCCAGGCCCTCGCGCGTGGCCGGGTCGAGGGCGCCGAACGGCTCGTCCATGAGCATGACGCGCGGCTCGGCGGCCAGCGCGCGCGCCACGCCCACGCGCTGCCGCTGGCCGCCGGAGAGGGCGGCGGGAGCGCGGCTCCCCAGCTCGCGCGGCAGGGCCACCATGTCGAGCAGCTCGCCGACGCGCCGGTCGCGCTCGGCCGGCGGGCGACCCGCCAGCCGCAGGGGGAGCGCGACGTTCTCCGCCACCGACATGTGCGGGAACAGCCCCACCTCCTGGAACACGTAGCCGATGCGCCGCCGCAGCTCCGGCCCCGACGCGTCGCGCACGTCGGCGCCGTGGACGCGCACCGTCCCGGCGGTCGGCGCGACAAGGCGGTTGATCGTCTTGAGCAGCGTCGTCTTGCCCGAGCCCGATCCGCCCACCAGCGCGACGAAGCTCCCCGCCGGCACGGAGAGGTCGGCGTCTCGCAGCGCCGCGGCGCCCGGGCCGTAGCTCACGCGGACGCCCTGCAGCTCGACGGCGGGATCGCTCACGGCGCGACCTTAGCGTGTCGGGCCCGTGCGGGAAGCTGGCGCGTTGCCTTCCGCGAACAGCGGCGAGGGCGGAATGGACGTGCGGCGGGTCGACGTGGCGGTGATCGGCGCGGGCACCGCCGGGCTGGAGGCCTGGCGCGCGGCCACGGACGCCGGGGCCGACGCCGTGCTGATCGAGGCGGGCGCCTGGGGCACCACCTGCATCCGCGTGGGCTGCATCCCGTCCAAGCTCCTGCTCTCCGCCGCTGATGTCGCCCGCAAGGCGCGCGCGGCGGGCGTCTTCGGCGTGCGCACGGGCGAGGTGTCCGTCGACGGGCGCGCGGTGATGGCGCGCGTGCGCGCCGAGCGCGACCACTTCCTGCGCGAGGCGCTCAAGAAGGTCGACGCCATGCCGCCGTCCGCCCGGATCCAGGGCCGGGCGCGCTTCATCTCGGCCACGCGGCTGGCGGTGGAGGGCGGCCCCGAGATCGAGGCGCGGAGCGTGGTGATCGCCGCGGGTGCGCGCCCGCAGGTCGCCCCGGAGCTGAAGCTCGGCGACCGCTTGCTCACGACGGACTCGCTGTTCGAGCTGGACGACCTGCCGGCGTCGCTGGCGGTGGCGGGCGCGGGCGCGCTCGGCATCGAGCTCGCCTTGGCCTTCGCACGGCTGGGCGTCGAGACCGCGGTGTTCGACAAGTCGCCCACCCCCGCCGGCCTTCATGACCCCGAGGTGGGCGGCCGAGCGGCCGAGCTGTTCCGCCAGGAGGTGGAGCTGCACCTGGAGGTGAAGGTCGAGGCGGAGGCCGACGGCGACGCCGCCCGCGTGCGCTGGAGCGGCGACGCCGGCTCGGGCGAGCGCATTTTCGCGCGCGTGCTCTCAGCCAGCGGGCGCGCGCCGAACGTGGAGGATCTGGGGCTGGAGGCGACCGGGCTGAAGCTGGACGACCACGGCGTCCCCGAGCACGACCCGGCGACGGGGCGCTGCGGCGAGAGCCGCATCTTCATCGCCGGCGACGCCGACCAGGACCGGCCGGTGCTGCACGAGGCGGCGTTCCAGGGCCGCACCGCCGGCGGGAACGCCGCCCGCGGAGGCGCCGAGCCCGGGCCGAAGCGCCCGGCCTTCGCCCTGTCCTACACCGACCCGGACTGCGCGATCGTGGGCGAGCCGCTGGCGGCGCTGGGCGAGGAGGCGGTCTGCGCCGTGTTCGACGAGGGCCGCGGCCGCGCGCGCATCGAGGGCCGGCCCAACGGCATGATCAAGCTGTGGATGCGCAAGGGCGGCGGCCCGATCGCGGGCGCCGAGATGGTCGGGCCGGGCGTGGAGGGCGTGTCGCAGCTGCTGGCGCAGCTGATCGCCGCGCGCGCCACCGTGCGTCAGGCGCTGGAGCTGCCCTTCTACCACCCGACCTACGCCGAGGAGCTGAAGGGCGCGCTGGAGGCGCTCGACGCCGCCTGGCGCGAAAGCTGAGCTAGGCGGCCGTCACCGGCGGCAGGCGGAAACGGCCGTCGCGCAGCTCCGCGCGCGGCAGGTAGGCGCGCAGGATCAGCGTGAAGCGGCCGGCCGGAGCGGGCAGCCAGTTCGCGCGCCGCTCTCCGCCCGGGTCGGCGGCGCCGATCAGCAGCGAGCAGCCCCCGTCGGCGGTGCGCCGCAGCCCCGGCGTGCGGTCGCCCACGGCGTAGCGGCGCAGCGGGTTGTCCGCGAAGAACAGCGCGCCCTCCGGCGTGCGCTCGTACAGGGTGAGTGACCAGAAGCCGTCGATGGGCAGCGCGGGCAAGTCCAGCCGCCAGGCGCGCGCGCCGTCGAAGGTGAAGGGCGGCGCGCCGGCCGCGCCGTCGCCGGCCGCGGTCATGTACATGGCCTCCGCCGTCGGGAGGGTCGCCAGGCCGCCGAGCGCCACGGCGGCGCGGTACAGGTAGTCGGTCCCGAAGTCGCCGAGGTTCGGCCTGGGGTAGGTCCAGCCGTTCACCGGTCGGCCGCCCGCCGCGATCCCGGCGCGCAGCAGCGCCTTGGCGTCGTCCACGCCGGCCTGCGCCTCGGCGACCCGCGCCGGGTCGGCGGCGGCGGCCGTCGACAGGCCGAGCCGCTGCGCCGCCATGCCCACGCGCATCAGGGCGCCCATGTCGGCGTCGAGCAGGCCCACGTCGGAGAGGAAGGGCACGGCGCCGCCGATCAGGGCGGCGGCCGATGCGTCACGCGGCGGCGCGGGCGGTGGAGGAGGGCCGGCGGCGCCCTCGGCGGTGATCCCGTCCTGCACGGCGTGCGCGGCGTCGAGGTCGGCGGGGCCGTCCACCAGCGTGCGGCCGAGCGCCCACACCCAGCGGGTCGGAGAGACCACCACCTGCGTCCCGTCCGCGGGCTTGAGCGCGGCGGCCTGCTGGGCGGTGGCGACGGTCAGCCGCGCGGCGCGGCCCCCGTCCACGCGCGTGCCGGCGATGTGGAAGTTGTTGGTCCACCCGTCGATCAGCGCGAGCGAGACGTACCGACGCCCGGTCTCGGGGACGGAGAGCGACACCGGGCCCTGCCGCAGGTCGAGGAAGGCGGTCGAGTAGAGCGTGTCGGCGTTGGGCGTGGTCACCATGCGGTCGCCGGCGGCCGCCAGCCTGCGCATGTGCGTGAAGCGGTTCGCCTGCGCGCCCGCCGCGAACGCTCTATCGCGAGTGCGACCCACCTCGAAGGCGGGCAGAGTGAAGATGTAGGCGTTGCGCGTCAGCGTCTTGAGGTCGGGCGCGGCCAGGAGGTCGGGCGCGCCGACATCGGACTGCGCGCGGGCCAGCGCCGGAGCGAGCGCCGCCGCGCCCCCGGCCAGCAGGATGGATCGCCGGTCCATCACCGGTCGTCCAGGTAGACGACGGGCAGGACCAGCGCCGAGGGATGGTCGCGGTCCATGAAGACGCTGTTGGTCGCCACACGCGGCTTGGACGGGCCGCCCGGCGGCGAGCCGTCGTTCGGGTTCACCTGGAAGCGCGGGCTGTTGGACGAGGTGACGTGCAGGGCGATGCGGTGGCCCCGCTCGAAGGTCAGCGCGGTGTTCCACAGGTCGAGCGTCAGCTTCTCGGGCGCGCCGGGCGTCATCATCTGCACCTGGTCCGGTTCGCGGCCGTGGCGGTAGCGGGCGCGGATGGGGGCGTCGAGCACCAGCGCCTCGTAGCCGTCGGGGTAGACGTCCACGAGCTTGGCCTCGAAGTCGGTGTCGGGCCCGTCGGTCGCGCCGTAGAGCTCCACGGTCACCGGGCCGGCGATGGCCACGTCGTGGTCGAGCACGGGCGTCTGGAAGCGGAAGTAGTCGGATCGGCCCTTGATCGGGCGCTGGTCCATCGGCCCGCGCTCGAAGGTGAGGTTGGCGCCGCCGTAGGTCATGACGGGGTTCTTCGGGTCGAACCTGTAGGTGACCTTGGCCTCGGCGACGGCGGGCGCGGCCGTGCTCAGCCCCATGTCGCGGCCGAGGTAGTAGCGGACCGGGCGGTTGGCGACCGGCCAGTCCGCCGAGTGCATCCAGCGGTTCTTGGCCGAGGGTGCGCCCTTCTCGGCGGACGCCATCATGTACCAGTCGACCGGCGGCTCATCCATGACGCCGTTGGGCTTGCCCTTCAGCCAGTAGTCGAACCAGCGCACGTCGTTGCTGTTCGGTCCGGCCATCTGCGCCGCCAGCCGGTCCTGGCCCGGATAGGCGAGGTCGCCGGAGAGGTCGCCGTGGCCGAACGGGCCCATGGTCAGGCGCTGGTTCCCGCGCGCGCCCTTGGCTCCGTCGTGCTGCAGCCGCTCGAAGTTCTCCACCGAGCCCGTGTTGAAGATGTCGTACCAGCCGCCGACGTTCCAGACGGGGATGCTGACGTACTTGATCGCGTCGCCCGGCCCGGCGCGGTCGGCGAACACGTTGCGCACCTCATTGGCCTGCAGCCGGCGGATCACGTCGTCCGAGACGCCCTGGCCCTTGAGCCAGCCCACAAGGTCCTTGTCCTCCGGCACGCCGCCGAGGAAGGAGGTGCGGAAGGTCTCGTTGGGCGCGACGATCACGTAGGCCGCCTTGAGGTGAGGCGGCTGCGCGATGGCGGCCAGGTTGGAGGTGATCCCCATGGCCGAGGCCCCGGTGATCCCGACCCTGCCGTTGCTCCAAGGCTCCTTCGCGAGCCCCTCGACGCTGTCGTAGCCGTCCTCGATGTCGTTAGAGAACGCGTCGTAGAAGCCGGTGCTGTGGCCCTTCCCGCGCACGTCCTGCACCACGTAGGCGTAGCCGGCGCCCGTCCACTTCGCCGCGCCCGCGGCGGGGAACATCTTGCCGTCCTTGAGGTAGGGCGTGCGCACCAGAACCACCGGCCAGGGGCCGGGGCCGTCGGGCAGGAAGACGTTGGCGGCGAGCCTGGTCCCGTCGCGCATGGAGGTGAACACCTCCATTCTCTTCGCCGCACCGGCCACGGAGGCCGGGGCGGCGGGCGGAGCGGCCGGCGCCTGGGCCGAGGCGGACCATGCGGCGAGGACCAGCGCCGCGAAACCCGCCGCGGCGCAGAGCGCCGCCTTGCGACCGTGACCCATGCCTCACCTCCCCGGTGCGCCTTGCCCGGCGCTTGGGCGCGATCACGCCCGCCTCCGCCCGCGCCCGTCAAGCGCTTGTGCGCGGACCGGGGTCGCGCTCTATCGTCCGAGGAGATCGGGCGTGGGGGCGTGCGGATGACGGGGCGGTGGATGGCGGGCGCGGCGGCGGCCGCGCTCCTGGCGGCGACGGGCGCGGCGAGCGCCGAGGCGCAGGCTCCGGCGGCTCCGGCCGCGATCACCCCGCCCGAGCAGGCGCTCGGCGGCCACAAGCCGGGCGACGACTACTTCCTGGCCAACTACGACCAGCTCTCCGCCTACTGGCGCACGCTGGCGTCGCAGTCCCCGCGCGCCAGGCTGGTGGTCCTCGGCAGGACGGCGGAGGGGCGCGACCAGCTGATGATGGTGGTCTCCTCGCCGGAGAACATCGCCCGCCTCGACCGCTGGAAGGAGATCACCCACCGTCTCGGCGACGGCCGCATCGGCGAGGTGGAGGCCAAGACGCTGGCCGCCGAGGGCCGCGCGATCGTGTGGCTGGACGCCGGCCTGCACGCCACGGAGAGCGTCACGGCGCAGACGCACATCCAGCTCGCCTACGACCTGCTCTCCGCCAACGACCCGGAGACGTTGCGCTTCCTCAACGACGACATCATCCTGCTGCCCATCGTCAACCCGGACGGCATGCAGCTGGTCGCGAACTGGTATATGCGCGAGCCCGACCCGACCAAGCGCAGGAACGAGAACCTGCCGGTGCTTTACCAGAAGTACATCGGCCACGATGACAACCGCGACTTCTACGCTTCCACGCAGGCGGAGACGACCAACGACAACCGGGCGCTGTGGCGCGACTGGCGGCCGCAGATCGTCTACAACGAACACCAGACGGGACCGGTCGGCACCGTGGTGTTCATCCCGCCGTTCCGGGACCCTTTCAACTACCACTACGACCCGCTGGTCATCGCCTCGACCGACAGCCTGGCCTACGCCATGCACGACCGGCTGATCCGCCGGGACATGCCAGGCTCGATCATGCGCTCTGGCGCGCCGTACTCGACCTGGTTCAACGGCGGGCTGCGCACCGTCAGCTACTTCCACAACACGCTGGGCATCCTCACCGAGATCATCGGCGACCCGACGCCCTACCCGCTGCCGCTCGTGCCCCGGAACCAGCTGGCGCGCGAGGACGAGCCCGCGCCCGTCGCGCCGCAACTCTGGCATTATAAGCAGTCGGTCGACTACATGCGGCAGATGGACCGGGCGGTGATGGACTACGCGTCCAAGAACCGTGAGCAACTGCTGCTCGACTACTGGATCATGGGCCGCAACGCCGTGCGGCGCGGCTCGCAGGACAGCTGGACCGTCACGCCCAAACGCGTCGCGGCGCTGGAGGCGGCGGCCAAGGCGAGCAAGCCGCCGGAGGGCGTGCAGGGCATCCCGGGCCTCGTCGGCTACGACGCCCGCGAGGCGGTCGACCCGAAGCTGTACGACACCGTGCTGCACGCGCCCGACCAGCGCGATCCGCGCGGCTACATCCTGCCCGCCGACCAGCCCGACCTGCCGACGGCGGTGAAGTTCCTCAACACGCTGCTGAACAACGGCGTGGAGGTGAAGCGCGCCACGGCCGCCTTCACCGTGGCGGGCAAGAGCTACCCGGCCGGCTCGTACGTGGTGCGCACCGACCAGGCGTTCCGCCCGCACGTGCTCGACATGTTCGAGCCGCAGGACCACCCGCAGGACTTCGCCTACCCCGGCGGCCCGCCGAACCGGCCCTACGACATCACCGGCTACACCCTGGCGTTCCAGATGGGCGTGAAGTTCGACCGCGTGCTCGACGCCTTCGACGGCCCGTTCGCTCCGGTGCCCGACGTGATCGCGGCGCCGCCGCCGGGCCGCATCGTCGGCTCGGGTGGGGCGGGGTGGCTGTTCGACCACGCGCCGAACAACGACTTCGTGCTCACCAACCGGCTGATGAAGGCGGGACAGCGTGCGTTCTGGCTCCGCGGCTCCGCGCGCGCGGACGGCCGCGAGTTCGCCTCCGGCGCCCTGTGGGTCCCCGCCACCTCCACCTCGCGCGCCGAAGTGCAGCGCGCGGTGTCAGGGCTCGGCCTGACCGCCTACGCCGTCGGCTCGGCGCCGGCGGGCGACAAGATCGCGCTCAAGCCGGTGCGGATCGGGCTGGTGGACGTCTACGGCGGCTCCATGCCGTCGGGCTGGATGCGCTGGGTCTTCGAGCAGTTCGAGTTCCCGTACACACTCGTGTTCCCGCAGCGGCTGAACGCTGGCGACCTCCGGCGTGACTACGACGTGCTGGTGTTCGCCGACGGGCTCATCCCCGCGCCGGGCGTGGGCCGCGGGGGAGGCGGCGGTGGCGGCCGTCGCCAACCCGAGCCGGCGAGCATCCCCGCCGAGTACCGCGACCGGCTCGGCCGGATCACCGCGGAGGAGACCGTCCCGAGGCTGGCGGAGTTCGCCAGGGCGGGAGGCACTCTGGTGGGCGTCGGCGGCTCCAGCCTGGTCGGGACCGAGCTCGGCCTGCCAGTGGAGAACGCGCTCGTGCAGCCGGGCCCGGACGGCAAGCCGCAGCCGCTCCCAGGCACGAAGTTCTACATCCCGGGCTCGCTGCTCTACGCCGACGTGGACACCACCCAGCCGCTCGCCTTTGGACTGCCCCCGCGCATGGACGTGTTCTTCGACAGCTCGCCCGCCTTCCGCGTCACGGGCGCGGGCGTCGCCAAGGTGGCCGGCTACAACGGCCCGGACGTGCTGCACGCCGGCTGGGCCTGGGGGCAGAAGGCGCTGGACGGCACGACCGCCGTGGTCGACGCGGACCTCGGGCGGGGCAAGGTGTTCCTGTTCGGCCCGGAGGTGACCATGCGCGGCCAGCCCCACCTCAGCTTCAAGTTCCTGTTCAACGCCCTCTACTACGGCCCGGCGGTGGCCAAGGGCGGCTAGCTGAACTCCGGCTTCGGCCGGCCCTCCCACACGTCGGGCAGGTCGGTCGAGACGCGGTCGGGGTAGTGGGCGGGGCGCTTCTCGGCGAAGCTGGCGATGCCCTCGCGCACGTCCTGTCCTTGGCCGCGGGCCTGGATGGCGCGGCTGTCGACGCTGTGCGCCTCCATGGGCGAGGGTGCGCCGAGCATGCGCCAGACGAGCTGGCGGCTGAGCGCCACCGAGACCGGCGCGCTCTCGTCGGTCATGCGGTGGGCCAGCGCCCTGGCGGCGGGCAACAGGTCTTCGGGCGCGTGGAGAGACTGCACCAAGCCCTTGTCCAGGGCCTCCTGCGCGTCGAACACGCGGCCGGAGTAGAACCACTCCAGCGCCGTGGGCGCGCCCACCAGCCGCGGCAGGAACCAGGAGGAGCAGGCCTCCGGCGTGATGCCCCGGCGCGAGAAGACGAAGCCGAAACGGGCGGTGGTGGAGGCCAGGCGCGCGTCCATGGGCAGCTGCATGGTGGCGCCGACGCCCACGGCCGCGCCGTTCACCGCCGCGATCACG
Source organism: uncultured Caulobacteraceae bacterium (assembly GCA_964242895.1). GTDB lineage: Bacteria > Pseudomonadota > Alphaproteobacteria > Caulobacterales > Caulobacteraceae > JASLDZ01. The sequence goes on from CAXTBN010000002.1 coordinate 74,688, forward strand.
GGCTTGAGGCTGTCGTAGATGCGCAGCACCACGCGGCCGCCGCCGTCGCGGCGCACGCCGTCGACCACGATCTCGGCGGAGGCGTCGCGCTTGGTGTGGTCGAAGGTGTCGCCGCCGCGGCCGAGGTCGGCGCCCGCGCAGAAGGCGCGGCCGGAGCCCGTCAGGATCACCGCGCGCACCGCGTCGTCGGCGTCGGTGCGGTCGAACAGGGCGATCAGGTCGGCCATCATCGCCGCGTTGAAGGTGTTCATCCTGTCGGGATGGTTGAAGGTGGCGACGGCGATCCCGTCCTCCACCTCCAGAGTCAGCGTCGAGAAGTCGGTCACGCGGTCTCCAGGGCGGGCGAGGCCGGGGCCGGGGCTGCGACCTTGGCGGGGATCGAGCCTTGCGCCACGCGCTCGCCGCGGCGGCGGAAGCGCAGCACGCCGTCGGCCAGCTTGGCGTGGCGCAGCGTCAGGATGTCGAGCACGTAGTTCTGGTGCAGCTTCCAAGGCGGCTTGGAGCCCTGCTTGGGGAAGGCGGCGACGGCGCGCTGCACGTAGCCCGAGCTGAAGGACAGGAACGGCTCGGTGGTCAGCTCGGGGTCGGTGTTCTCCGGCGTGGCGGAGGCGAAGCCCCGGGCGTCCATGTAGGCCAGCACGCGGCACACCCAGGCGCTCACGAGGTCGGCCTTCAGCGTCCAGGAGGCGTTGGTGTAGCCGAACACCGCCGCGAGGTTGGGGACGTCGCTGACCATGGCGCCGCGGTAGTTCATGGTCTCGCCGAGCGACACCTCGCGCCCGTCCACGGCGATGCGCATGGCCGACAGCGGCTGCAGCTTCAGCCCCGTGGCGGTGACGAGCACGTCGCAGGGCAGCTCGCGCCCGTCGGTCAGGCGCACGCCGGTGGGGGTGACGCGGTCGATGTGGCCGGTGACGATGGTCGCGCGGTTCTCGTTCAGGGCGGTGAACAGGTCGGCGTCGGGCACCAGGCACATGCGCTGGTCCCACGGGTTGTAGGACGGCGTGAAGTGGGTCTCCACGTCGTAGCCCGGCTTCAGCTGGGCGCGCGCCATGTCGATCAGGGTCTTCTTGGCCTGCGCCGGGAACTTGCGCATGCGCTGGTAGAAGAACATGCCCAGGAGCACGTTGCGCCAGCGCACGAGGCTGTAGGCGAGCTTGGCCGGCAGGCGGCGACGCAGGGCGTTGGCCATGGCGTCCTCCGCCGGGCGCGACACCACGTAGGTCGGTGAGCGCTGCAGCATTGTGACGTGGGCGGCCCTGTCCGTCATGGCGGGCACCAGCGTCATGGCCGTGGCGCCCGAGCCGATCACCACCACCTGCTTGCCGGCGTACTCCAGGTCGGCGGGCCAGTGCTGGGGATGCACGAGGCGGCCGGCGAAGCCGTCCAGGCCGGCGATCTCGGGAGTGTAGCCGGCGCTGTAGTCGTAGTACCCCGTGCAGCTCATCACCCAGCGGGCGCGCAGGGTGCGCGGGCCGTCGGGCGTGTCGACCTCGGCGGTCCACAGGGCGTCGGCGCTCGACCAGGCGAGGCTCCGCACCTTGTGGCGGAAGCGGATGCGCTCGGCGATGCCGTGCTCGGCGGCGGTGTCCTGCACGTACTTGAGGATCGAAGGGCCGTCGGCGATCGCCTTGGCCTCCCGCCAGGGGCGGAAGGCGTAACCTAGGGTGTACATGTCGCTGTCGGAGCGGACGCCCGGATAGCGGAACAGGTCCCAGGTGCCGCCCACGGCCTCGCGGCCCTCGAGGATGGCGAAGGTCTTGTTCGGCAGGCGGGTGCGCAGGTGGTGCGCCGCGCCGATCCCGGAGAGGCCGGCGCCGACGATCAGCACGTCGAGCGGCGCGTCGCCGCCAGCCGTCTCGGGGCCGGAGCCCGGGGCGTCATAGGCCATGGTCAGCGGCTCCGGTCGACGCGTGCGGCCTGGCGGCGGACGAAGTCGGCCGTCAGGTCGGGCTGGGTCATCAGGATCATGTGGCCGGCGTCGGGCACGACCTCCAGCTCGGCGGTCGGCAGCTGGGTCAGGAAGCCTCGGCCGTGCAGCTCGGCGTCGAGCAGGCGGTCGTGGCTGCCGTAGAGCACGCCGACGGGCGCCTTGAGCGAGGAGTACCGCTCCACCATGCCGGGCAGGTCGTCGCCCGCCGCGAGGAGGTCGCGCGAGGAGCTCTGGAAGCTGCGGGGGCGCAGGCCCAGCGCGCCGCCGCCGCGGCCGGCGAAGTCCTCGACCACAGGCTCGGGACCGAACACCGTCTCCAGCATCTTCGCGCCGCGGCGCAGGCTGAGGGGCGCGGCCAGCGTCCACGCGATCACGCCGCGCACCAGCGGAGAGCGGATCATCAGCGCGCGGAACACGGGCGAGATCGCGCCCTCCTTCACGGGCTGCGTCAGCGGCGCGATCAGCGCCAGGCCGCCCACCAGCTCGGGGTGGTCCAGCGCCAGGGCCAGGGCCACCGCCCCGCCCAGCGAATGACCCACCACCAGCGGCCGATCGAGCCCGAGCTTGCGGATCAGCCCGGCGATCACGCGCGCCTGCGCCCGCACCGACTGGCTGGCGCCGGGCGCGGCGTCCGAGCGGCCGGCGCCCGGACGGTCCACGGCGACGACGCGGTGATCGACGGCGAGGCGCTCGGTCAGGCCGTAGGTGAAGTGGCGCAACTGGCCGCCCAGGCCGTGGATCATCACCACCGCCGGACCGGACCCGACGTCGACGTAGTGCAGGCGGGCGCCGTCCACCTCTGCAAAGGCGCCCTCGGCCGGCATGGCGCGCTCGATGCGCCGGGCGGTCAGGGCGGTGAAGGCGGCGAGCGCTCCACCTGCGACGGCGACCAGCGCCGCGCCCGCGAGCACCGGGCCCACGCCCGAACGCGGCGGCGGAGGGGGCGGGGGAGCGTGGCGGGCCATGGTCGCAAGCTGTGGCCCGGCGTCGCGCCGACGTCCAGCTTGGCTTCCGTCAGTCCTCGACGGGGTCGCGGCCGTACGGCGGGGCGGGGATGGCCTCGGCGGCCGCGCGCATGGCGGCGCTCCACTGGTCGGACAGGCCGCGCCAATAGGCGTCGTCGGCCTCGATGCGGTGGTTCAGCTTCGGATCCAGCGCGTCCCGCTCAAGCACCAGCACGTCCAGGGGCGCGCCCACGGCCAGATTGGAGCGGATGGTCAGCTCGAAGGAGATCAGGCCCACCTTGAGCACCTCCTCCAGCGGCGTGTCGAAGGCGAGGGCGCGGTCGAGGATCGGCTTGCCGTACTTGGGCTCGCCGATCTGCAGGAACGGCACGTCGGGCCCGCACTCGATGAAGTTGCCCACGCCGTAGATCATGAACAGGCGCATAGGTCCGCCGGCGACCTGGCCGCCCAGGAGCACGGTGGCCCCGTACTCGACGGGCGCGCCGGCCAGCATCGATTTCACGTCGTCCGTCGCCTTGTGCAGGGCGTGGCCGACGAACTGGGCGGCGCGGAACAGGGAGGTCTGGCCCTCCAGCGTCTCGATCTGGCCGGTCTCCGGGTTGAACAGGCCCTCGGCCATCAGGCTCATCGCCGACTGGGTCACGGACAGGCTGCCCGCCGTGGCGAGCGCGAAGACGTGCTCGCCGGGCTTGGAGAAGGTGGTCAGCTTGCGGAAGGTGGAGATGTTGTCGACGCCCGCGTTGGTGCGCGTGTCGGCGATCATCACCAGCCCGTCCTGCACGAGCATGCCGCAGCAATAGGTCATGGCCGGCTCCTCAGACGGCCGCGCGGGAGGCGTCGGCGACGGTCAGCCGCACGGTCAGCGTCTCCGCGCCGCCGCCGGACCGCGCGCCGCGCACGGGGGCGGCGGCCAGGTAGTCGGGACCGGCCGCCACGCGCACATACCGCTCGGTCGGGCAGGCGCCGTTCACCGGGTCGAAGCCGACCCAGCCGAGGCCGTCGACCCAGGCCTCCGCCCAGGCGTGCGCCGCCTCCTGCCCCGGATCGTCGCGCAGCAGGTGGCCGGACACGTAGCGCGCCGGCTGGCCGAGCCGCCGCGCCCCGGCGATGAACACGTGCGCCAGGTCCTGGCACACGCCGCGGCCGAGGGCGAAGGCCTGCGCCGCCGTGGTGCGCGCGTCGGTGGTCCCGGTCTGGAAGGCGATCCGATCGCCCACGGCCGCCATGAGCGCGTGCAGGCGGGGCAGGGGCTCTGGACCGGTGCGGGCCACGGCCGCGTCGGTGAAGTCCGCCAGGGCGGCGTCGGCCGTCGTGAGCGGCGTGGGGCGCAGGTGCACGGCGGGCGGGAAGCGTTCGGCGCCCGTCCCCAGCACGCCGGCGACGTCGTGCGTGTCCACCTCGCCGGAGACGCGCACGGTCAGCGCGCTCGCGGGCGCGCCCAGGGTGAAGGTGTGCAGCACGTTGCCGAAGGCGTCCTCGCCGCGACGCATGCGGCCCTCGGCGTCCACGTCCACGCGCCAGCGGGCGACGCGCTGGCCGGCGTGGTCGCGCGGGGTGACGCGCAGGAGCTGGATCGCCGCGCGCACGGGCGCCTCGTAGGCGTAGGCCGTCTCGTACTGGACGCGGATGCGCGTCACGCCAGGTACTGGTCGTGGACGGCGCGGCCCAGGCGCGTGTTGTCGGCCAGGATCTCGCCGATGAACTCGTGCAGGCCCGACTGGAACAGGTCGTCCATGCGCGAGGTCTCGAGCCGGCGCAGGATGTCCGCCGCAAGCCGCTGGCTCGGCCCCGACCGCCCGTACTGCTCCACCAGGGCGTCCAGCGCCGCGACGATCACCTCGTAGGAGGACGCCACCGAGCGCGGCAGCTCGCGGTTGAGCAGCAGCAGGTCGGCCACCAGCCACGGCTTGATCTCCTCGCGGTAGACCCAGCGATAGGCGGTGAGCGCGGAGACCTCGCGCAGGATGGTGGTCCAGCCGAAGTAGTCGAGGGAGCCGCCCACGGGCTCCTCCTCGGGCAGCAGCAGGTGGTACTTCACGTCCAGCAGGCGCGCGGTGTTGTCGGCGCGCTCGACGGCGGTGCCGAGGCGCAGAAACCAGTAGGCGTCGTTGCGCAGCATGGTGCGCCCGGCCGAGCCGTCGAAGTTCAGCGACACGCGCTTGGTCCATTCGAGGAAGCGCGCGAACGCCTCGGCGTCCATGGTCTCGTCGAAGGCCTGCATCTCGTTCCAGGCGCCGTTGATGCCCTCCCAGGTCTCGGGCGTGAGGGCGGTGCGCACGGCGCGGCTGTTGGCGCGCGCCGTCTCCAGGCACGAGACGATCGAGGACGGGTTGTCGTAGTCGAAGGCGAGGTGGCGCTTGACGGCGGTCTCGGTGGGCTCGCCGCCGCGCGCGACGAAGGCGTCCTCCGTGTCGGAGGTGGCGAGCGCCGACACCCACTCGGCCCCGGCGTCGCCCGCGTAGCTGGCCGGGAGGGCCGAGAGCCGCACGGCGGCGTCCAGCACGCGCGCGGTGAAGTCGGCGCGCTCCACGTAGCGCGCGGCCCAGAAGATGTTGTCGGCCGTGCGGCTCAGCATGGCGGCCGCATCAGATGTCGAAGCTCTGGGTCATCCCGCCCAAGGACTGTCGCATTCCGCCCGGTCCCATGGACTGCGTCATGCCGTCGAGCACCCAGGTGTCCTTGGTGCCGCCGCCCTGGCTGGAGTTGACCACCAGCGAGCCCTCCGTCAGCGCCACGCGCGTCAGCCCGCCGGGCGTGATGCGCACGCCCTCGGGGGAGGACAGCACGAAGGGCCGCAGGTCCACGTGGCGCGGGCCGAGCGCGCCGCCCGCGAAGGTGGGGCAGGTGGAGAGCGACAGGGTCGGCTGGGCGATGAAGCCGGCCGGATCGGCGACGAGGCGCGCGCGGAACGCCTCGATCTCCGCCGCGGTGGCGGTGGGGCCGACGATCATGCCGTAGCCGCCGGAGCCCGCCACCTCCTTGACCACCAGCTCGGGCAGCCGCTCCAGCACCAGCTTCAAGGCGTCCGGCTCGCGGCAGCGCCACGTCGGCACGTTGGGGATCAGCGCGTCGGCGCCCGTGAAGAAGCGGATCAGCTCGGGCATGTAGCTGTAGACCGCCTTGTCGTCGGCCACGCCCGTGCCCGGCGCGTTGGCGAGCGCCACGTTGCCCGCCGCGTAGGCTCCGATCAGGCCCGCCACGCCGAGCCGCGAGTCGGGACGGAACACCAGCGGATCCAGCCAGTCGTCGTCGATGCGGCGGTAGATCACGTCCACGCGCTGCGGGCCGTCGGTGGTGCGCATGTAGACCACCGCGTCGTCGACGAAGAGGTCGCGCCCTTCCACCAGCTCCACCCCCAGCTTGTCGGCCAGGAAGCTGTGCTCGTAGTAGGCCGAGTTGTACGGCCCGGGCGTCATGATCACGACCGTGGGCTCGCGGTCGCCCGAGTTGGGCGCGCACGCGCGAAGCGTGGAGAGCAGCGCGTCGGGGTAGGTCTCGACGGGCGCGACCCGGTGCTCGGAGAACAGGCCGGGGAACAGGCGCATCATCGCCTCCCGGTTCTCCAGCATGTAGCTGACGCCCGAGGGCGTGCGGGCGTTGTCCTCCAGCACGAACCACTGGTCCTCGCCCGTGCGCACGAGGTCCACGCCGGCGATGTGCGTGTAGACGCCGTGGGGCGGGCGGATGGCCGCAGTCTCCAGCCGGAACTGAGGGTTCTGGAGGATCAAGTCCTCCGGGATGATCCCGGCGCGGACGCACTCGCGCGGGCCGTACACGTCGGCCAGGAACAGGTTGAGCGCGTCGACGCGCTGCTTGAGACCGGCCTCAAGGCGGGTCCACTCGTCGCGGTGGATGACGCGGGGCACGAGGTCGAAGGGGATCAGCCGCTCGGCCCCGTCCTCGTCGCCGTACACGGCGAAGGTGATGCCCAGGCGGCGGAAGAACAGCTCCGCCTGCCGGCGGCGCGTCTCCATCAGCTCGGGCGGGCTCTCCTCCAGCCAGCGGCGCAGGCGCGCGTAGGGCTCGCGCACTTCGCCCCCGCCGTGTCCGCGCATCTCGTCGAACGCCATCGGGAGACTAAGCGTCGCTGTGGGCGTGGGTTCCGACTCCGGCGACCCGTCGCGTGCGGCAGTTCACCGGCGCCCAAGCGGCGGGCGCCCTCAGGCCGCGGCGCGCCGCCCCGAGGCCTCCAGCAGCGCGGCTTCCAGCTCGGCGGCTCGGTGGGCGGCGGTGTGCTCGGCGAGCACGCGGGCGCGGAACGCGGCGGCGATCGCGTCGCGCTTCGGGGCGAGCAGGGCGAGCGTCGTCAGCACCTCGTCCGCCCCGTCGGCGAGCACGATCTCGCGGCCGGGGACGAAGAGGGCGTCGAGCCCCTCCCACCGGTCGGAGATCACGGGACAGGCGCAGGCGCCGGCCTCGAACAGGCGCACGGAGGGCGACCAGCCCGCGGCGATCATGTCGGCGCGCGTGACGTTCAGCGTCCAGCGGCTGGCGGCGTAGAAGGCGGGGTGGTCCGCGGGCCCCACATGCTCGAAGCGCGCGACGTTCGACGGCCAGGCGATGTCGGCGGGGTACTGCGGGCCGGCCACGGCGAAGCGCAGGTGCGGCGCGCGGCGGGCGGGCTCCAGCAGCAGGCGCTCCAGCGTGGGCTGGCGGTCGGGGCTGTAGGTGCCGAGGTAGCTCAGGTCCCACCGCGTCTCGCCGCCGAGGGGGCGGTAGCGGGCCTCGTCCACCGAGCAGTACAGCGCCCGGGCGGTGGGCGAGCGGAACTCGCGCTCGATGCGGGCCAGCGTCGGGCCGCCGGTGAAGGAGAGGTAGGCGGCGTAGCCGGGGATCAGATCGGGGCTGAGGTACTCGTGGTCGCCGCGCTCCAGCTTGGCCAGGGTGACGGGCGTGTCGATGTCGTAGAAGGCGACCGGCCCCCGCGCGGCGGCCTGCGCCCAGCGGCCGACGGCCACGCCGTCCGGCACGTAGGAGCCGACGATCACCGCGTCGGCCGCGGCCACCTCCGCACGGTGCGCTTCCAGGCCGGCGAGGTCGTCGTAGAACCTGAGCGCGCAGAAGTCCGGCGCGGGCAGGTCGCGGTGGTCGCCGCGGTACCAGGGCACGTCGCGCTCCAGAAAGGTCACGGCGTGGCCGCGGGCGGCGAAGGCGGCCAGCAGCGCGCGGTAGGTCGTGGCGTGCCCGTTGCCCCAGGCCGAGGATAGCGACAGGCCGAGGACGACCAGCTTCACGCGGCCCCCCTCGCGCCGACGCTCCGCTTGCGGGCGAGCGCCTCGCGCAGGAGCGCGTCCACCTGCGCGCCGCGCTTCTCGTAGGTGTGATCGCGCAGGATGCGGCGGCGGGCGGCGTCGCCGATGACGCGGGCGCGCTCGGGCGTGAGGGCGGCGAGGTGGTCGGCCACGTCCTGCCCGTCGCGCGCCACCAGCACCTCGGCGTCCGGCTCCAGGAACTCCGGGATGCCCTCCCAGTAGTCGGTGATAAGGCAGCCGCCGGCGCCCGCCGCCTCGAACACGCGCGTGGCGGGGGAGAAGCCGATGACGGCCATGGAATCCCGCGCCACGTTGAGCACGGCGAGGGCGCTGGTGTTGAAGGCGTTGTGGTCGGCGGTGCCCACATGGCCGACGTCGCGCACATTTGGCGGCATGCCCTTGTCGCCCCAGCCGTTGCCGCCGATCAGGAAGCGGCGGTCGGGCGAGAGCTCGGCGGCGCGCAGGAAGAACTGCTCAACACGCGCCTCGCGGTCGGGCAGGCGGTTGGCCAGGAAGTTCAGGTCGGACGCGAAGCGCGGCTCGGGCGGGACGGGGTGGTGGGTCGAGGCGTCCAGCGCGTTGTACACGGGCGTGCAGGCGCGCGCGCCGAAGCCCTCGTAGCGGGTCACCACGGGCTCGCCGCCGCCGTAGGTCAGCACGGCGTCGAGGTGCGGGAGCGCCCGTCGGGTGGGGTGGTCGGGGCCGGCCTGCGCCAGCTCCTCCAGGGTGGCGGCGGCGTCCACATCCCAGAAGATCGTCAGGGCGTCGGGCGCGGTGTTCTCGATCGCGCCCGCGAGCAGCAGGTCGTCGAACACGCCCACCCCGCTCGCCTTGACCACCACGTCTGCGGCGCGGGCCTCGGCCAGGGCGGCGCGGGCGGCCGCTTCCGTGGCCGGGTAGACCACCGAGCGGGCGTAGGGGACGTGGTCGAGGTCGCGGTGCTTCTGCCGGTCGAAGGCGTCCGGCTCGTAAAAGGTCACGTCCCAGCCGCGAGTGGCCAGCTGGCTCAGCACGCCGCGGTAGTAGGTCGCCGCGCCGTTCCAGTACGAGCTGACCAGGCTGGAGCCGTAGAAGGCGATCTTCACTGCGCGGGCTCCAGCGTCGTCGGGGTCGCCGCGCCCAGCGTCGCCAGGACGGCCAGGAGTTCGTCGGCGCGGTGGGCGCAGGTGTGGCGGGCGAGGATGGTCTCCAGGCCGTGCTGCGCGAGCGAGGCGCGCAGGGCGGCGTCGGAGGCCAACTCGCGCAGGGCGCGCGTCATGCCTTCGCCGTCGTCGACCATCAGGAAGTCGGTCCCGACGCGGAACAGGCCCTCGCTGTCGCGCCACGGGGCCGACAGCAGCGGGATCCCGCAGGCCAGGGCCTCGAACACGCGGATGGTCGGGATGCCCGGCAGCACCGTCGTGTAGAAGCGGCGCGGCACGTGCACGGTGGCCAGCCGCTGCGCGAACACCTCCGGCGCGCGGGCGTTGGGCAGCCAGCCGCGGTAGGCGACGCCGTAGCGCTCCAGCGTCGCGAGCGCGTGCGGCGGGTAGCGGACGCCGTAGATCTCCAGCGCCAGGGCGGCGTCGCGGGCGGGGCGGAACAGGAAGCTCTCCAGCTCCGCCGAGCGCTCCTCGTCGCCCCAGTTGCCGATCCAGACCAGCCCTTCGCGCGCCGTCTCCTGCGCGGGCGGGTGGAACAGGCGCGTGTCCGCCGCCTCGTGCCAGGTCCACACGCGACCGCCCCATCCCCAGCGACGATACACCTCGCTCAGCGCCTCGCCGAAGGCGAGCACGCCGTCGTAGGCCGACAGGTCGAAGGCGGTGATCGCCTCGGGGTCGCTGACCGCGCGGTGGTGGGTGTCGTGGAACAGGAGGCGGAAGCGGCCGCCCGCGCGCCGCAGCCGGCCCAGGGCTGCCACCAGCGCCGGCTCGTTCCACTCGTGAACGATGACGGCGTCGGCCCCGTCCACCAGCGGCGCGAGGTCTGCAGCCGGATCGTAGACGCGTATCGCGTCCTGCAGGTCGGGGTAGGCGGCGCGCCAGGCGTCCAGCCCCGCCTCGCCGGCGTCGGCCAGCAGGTTGTCCAGGCTCCAGGAGGTCGCCGGCTCGTAGGCGGTCACGTCGTGGCCCTTCGCGCGCAGCACGCGCAGCACGCCGCGCAGGAAGTGCGCGTTGCCGTGGTTCCAGCAGCTCCGCAGCGAGTGGGTGAGGTAGACGATCCGCATCAGCTTCTACGTAGCTGAACTCGGGCGAACACGTCCATCATCCCGGCCGCCATCGCCTCGACGGTGTAGCGCCGCGCGCGCTCGGCGGCCGCCGCGCCCAGGGCGGCGCGGCGGCCGGGGTCGGCCAGGAGCCCCTCAAGCGCGGCGGCCAGGGCGGGGGCGTCGCGAGGCGGGACGAACACGGCCGCCCCGTCCCACAGCTCGCGGAAGGTCGCGATGTCGCTGAGCACCAGCGGGCGCGCGAGTTGCGCCGCCTCCAGCACCGCGAGTCCGAACGGCTCGTACAGCGACGGCGAGACGAAGACGGCCGCGCCCCTCAGCCGCGCCTGCAGCTCGGCGGGCGCGAGCACGCCGGGCGTGCGCAGGCGGGCGAAGGCGGCCGGCTCCCCGCCGGGCGAGGCGAGCGGGCCGGCGGCCACCACGGGGGCCGAGAGCCCGGCCGCCGCCGCGTCGAGCACGGCCATGCCCTTGGAGTCGTCCCAGAGCCGCCCCGCGGTGAGGACGTACGCCAGAGCCTCCGCACCGGCGGCGGCGGCGGCGGGCGCGGGCGCGTCGCGTCCGTTCCACACGGCGCGGGGCGGCTCGGGCAGGGCGTACTCCGCCTGTACGGCCGCGGCGAAGGCGCGGGTGGGGGCGACCAAGGCGTCGCACGCCAGCAGCCCCCGCCGCGCCAAGTCGAAGCGCCAGGCGAAGTCGACCGGCCAGGGCTCGTCGCCCCGCACCGCCCGCCACCAGGTGGCCGTGCAGGAGTGCTGAACGCCCACCACCGGCGCGGGGAAGCGCGCGTCCGCGCCGTAAGCCGGGCTGTTCAGTTGCACCACGTCGGCGCGCAGGTCGCCCACGATCTCCGCCAGTCGCCGCCCGGCGTCGCTCACCTGTTCCGGCGCCGTCGCGAGCCAATCGAGCTCTAGGCCGGTGGCGACCACGGCCACGTCGGCCGGGGGCTCGGACGGGGGCGGCCCGTTGACGAGCAGCGTCGTCTCCACGTCGTGCGCCGCGAGCCCCCGCGCCAAGTCCAGAGCGTAGGTCCAGACGCCGCCGACGGCGTCGGCGGTCATGGCGAGCCTCAAGGGACCGTCGCCGGCGAGGGCCCGCCGCTCATGGGACGCGGCCGTACAGGCGGTCGAGCACCGCGGCCGTGTCCACCAGCCGCTCGGCTTCGGCGTCGAAGCGCTCGCCGGCCGCGAGGCGGCGCGCCCAGTCGGCGGCGGCGCGACCGCCCCAGCCCTCGTCCGGCGAGGGCGCGATCGCCGTGCGCGAGTTCCCCTGCAGGTGCTCGGCGGCGAAGTCGTAGAAGGAGCCGTCGAGGTTGCGGAGCGCCGCACCCGCGCCCTCGCCGTAGAAGCTCGCCCCGATCACCGCGTCCTGCCCCGCCGGCAGGTTCCACGAGCAGGCGAGCCGCACAAGCGTTCCCCCGTCCGTGGCGAAGGCGCAGGAGGCGAAGTCCTCCACCATGTCCGTACGTCCCGCCAGGAAGGCGCCGCCGGCCATCAGCGCGGCCGAGGTCTGGTCCACCTTGGGGAAGTCCAGCACCCAGAGCGCCAGGTCTACGAGGTGCACGCCGAGGTCGAGCAGGCAGCCGCCACCCGACTGCGCCGGGTCGCGGAACCACGCCTTGTCCGGCCCGTAGGCGTTGTGGAACACGAGGTCGACCACCGACACCCGTCCGATGTCGCCGGTGCGCACCCGCTCGCGGATCGCCTGCGCACCGGCGGTGAAGCGGTAGGACAGGTCCACCGCCAGCAGCCGGTCTGCAGCACGGGCGGCGTCTACGGCGCCGCGCACCTCGGCGGCGGTGCGGCCCAGCGGCTTCTGGCAGAACACGGCGACGCCGCGCTCCAGGGCGCGCACGGTCTGGGCGGCGTGGTCCGCGGAGGGAGTGGCGATCACCACCCCATCGAGGCCGAGGTCGAGCAGCGCGTCGAACCCGTCCGCTCGCCGAGCGTCGGGCGCGAGCTTCAGCGCGTCGTCGGCCGCCGCGTCGGACGGGTCGGCCACGCCGACCGCCTCCACCGCGCCGGTGGCCAGCATGGCCTCCATGCGGTGGCGGCCGATCCAGCCGGTCCCCAGGAAGCCGACACGCGGGCGGCTCACATCCGCACCAAGGCCTTGAGGAAGCCGTCCGGCCGGTCGCGGGTGGCGTCCAGCGCCGCGCCCAGCTCCTCCAGCGGGTAGGTGTGCGTGTAGAGCTTCGACGGGTCGAGCCGGCCGCTGGCCACCGCCTCCACCGCCTCGTGCAGGCCGCGGACGTACATCTTCGGGTCGCGCTCGTGGGCGTTGATCACGTCGAAGCCGCGCCAGTTCCACATCTGCATGTTCACCTGGCGAGGGCCGTCCTGGTGGTAGCCGGCGATGATCAGGCGGCCGCCCTCACGCGTCAGCTCGGCGGCGAGGTCGAGCGGCCACTGCTTGCCGACGGCCTCGATCACCCGGTCGCAGAACACGCCGTCGGTGAGCTGCTTCACACGCTCCAGGATGGCCCAGTGGTCGTCCATACGGATCGTCTCGGCCGCGCCCATCTCGCGCGCCACCTCCAGGCTGTACGGCCGGCGGCTGACCGCGATCACACGCGCGCCGGCTTGGCTCGCCAGCCGCGTCAGGATCGCGCCGAGGAAGCCGATCCCCACGATCGCCACCGTCTGCCCGGCCTGGATGTCCGAGCGGCGGAAGATGTTCATGGCGCAGGCCAGGGGCTCTCCGGGGAAGGGCGTGTCGGCCAGCGACGCCGGCAGCTTCACCACCGCGTCCGCCTCGGCGAGGTCGTACTGCGCGTAGCTCTTGAAGCTGAGCGCCGCGACGCGGTCGCCGACCGCGAAGCCCTCTACGCCCTCGCCCACGGCGTCCACCACGCCCCAGCCCTCGTGGCCCAGGTCGCCGGGCGCGGTCGGAAAGCTCATCCACTCCGGCCCCGACCACGGGCCGAGGTTGGAGGCGCACACGCCGCAGCCTTCGAGGCGCAGCCGCACCTGCCCGGGGCCGGGTTCCGGCTTCGGCGAGGCCTGCGTCTCGGCGTGGCCGGCGCGGGTGACCACGGCGGCGCGCATGGTGTGTTCGGTCCGAGTGTCCAAGTTTCCGCTCATCCCCGCGGAGGCGGGGACCCAGTTCTGCCTCCGCGCACCCAGGCCTGCGGGAGTTCGGGAAGCTTGTCGCACCGCTCACACTGGGTCCCCGCTTCCGCGGGGATGAGCGGGTGTGAGGGGTCAGCCCGCGGCGGCCCGGGCGAGCTTGGGCGCGTGGCGCTGCAGGCCGCGGTGCTCGGCGAGCCAGTCGGCGAGGCCCGCGACGCCGTCGCGCCAGGGCGTGCGGGGCTTGAGGCCGAGGGCGCGCTCGGCCTCGCGCATGTCGGCGACGAAGAAGCGCTGGTCGCCCTGGCGCCAGTCCGCGTACTCGACCTTCACCGGCCGGCCGATCTGCTCGCCGATGCAGGCGATCAGCTCGCGCAGGCTGACGGCGTTCTCCGGGCCGCCGCCCAGGTTGAAGGCGCGGCCGCGCACGTCCTCGATGCGGGCCAGGGCGGCCATGTAGGCGTCCACCACGTCCGACACCTGCAGGATATCGCGCACCTGCCGCCCGTCGCCGTAAAGCGTGATGGTCTCGCCTTCGAGCGCGCGGATCAGGAAGTGCGCCACCCAGCCCTGGTCCTCCGTGCCCATCTGGCGCGGGCCGTAGATGCAGCTCATGCGCATGACGCAGGTCGGCAGGTCGTAGGAGCGCGCCCAGTCGAGCACGTACTGGTCCGCGGCGCCCTTGGAGCAGCCGTAGGGCGTGTGGAAGTCGAGCGGGCGCGCCTCGGAGACGCCGTGGTCGCGCAGCGCCGCGTCGGTCGGCACGTAGCGGTCGCCGCGGCGCTCGAAGGCCATGTCGGCCAGGTCGCCGTAGACCTTGTTGGTGCTGGCGAAGACCACCGGCGTGCGGAGGCCGGTCGCGCGCACGGCCTCCAGCAGCGCCAGGGTGGCGCGCACGTTGACGTCGAAGTCGTCGACCGGGTCGACCAGGCTGGTGGTCACCGCCACCTGGGCGGCCATGTGGAACACCGCCGAGACGCCCTGGACGGCCTGAGCCAGCCGGGCGTGGTCGCGCACGTCGGCCGTGATCACCTCCAGCCGCTCGCCGCCGCGGGCCTTCAGCCAGTCGACGTTGGCCTGCACGCCCGCGCGCGCAATGGAATCGTAGATCCGCACGCGGCGGCCGTCGCGCAGCAACCGGTCGGCGATGTTGGAGCCGATGAAGCCCGCTCCGCCCGTGACGAGCACGGGACCGTCGTGCACGGCGTCGCTCACGCGACCAGCCCCCGCGCTTCCAGCTCGCGCCGGGCGGCGGCGACATTGTCGACAGCCTCCTCCTTCGCCACCCACTCCGCGAGTTCGGCGAGCCCCGCCATGAAGTCCTCGCGCGGCGCGTAGCCCAGCTCGGCGCGGGCTTTGGAGATGTCGGGGATGCAGTGGCGGATGTCGCCGATCCGCACTTTGCCGGTGACGTCGGGCGCGATGGACTTGCCCATGGCGGCGCTCACCGAGCGCGCCACGTCGTTGACCGTGAACACGTCGCCGGAGCCGATGTTGTACACTTGCCCGTCCGCCTCGGACTGCAGGGCCTGCAGGAAGGCGCGCGCCACGTCCTTCACGTGGACGAAGTCGCGCTGCTGCATCCCGTCCTCGAAGATCATCGGCGCCTGGTCGTTGGCCAGCCGCGAGGAGAAGATCGCCAGCACGCCGGTGTACGGGTTGGAGAGCGCCTGCCCCGGCCCGTACACGTTCCACAGCCGCAGCGCCGCGCAGCTCATGCCGTAGGCGGGGGAGAGCGTCAGCGTCAGCCGCTCCTGCACGTACTTGCCCAGCGCGTAGACGCTGGCCAGCGTGGGCCGCTTGCCCTCGGGCGTCGGCGCTGGCGTCAGAGGGCGGCCCTGCGCGTCCTGCGGGTCCCACGAGCCGTCGGCGTTGCGCCCGGCGCGCACCACCTCCTCGTGCACGCGGCCGTCCGCGTCGCGGTACAGGCCCTCGCCGTAGATCGACATCGACGACGCGGTGACCACACGGCGCACCGGCTTCTGGATCAGCTGCTGGAACAGCACGGCGGTGCCGTAGTCGTTGGCCGAGACGTAGCGGTCCACCGCGTACATGCTCTGGCCCACGCCCACTTCGGCGGCGAGGTGGATCACGTGGTCGACCCCCGCAAGCGCCCGCATCGTGGCCGACTCGTCGCGCACGTCGCCGACGATCAGCTCCACGTCCTTGTTCAGGGCGTCGGGCCGGCCACGGCCGGCGTGCACCTGCTCGATCAGCGAATCGAGCACGCGAACCTCGTATCCCCGGTCGAGCGCCTCCTGCGCGACGTAGCGCCCGATGAAGCCGGCGCCTCCGGTGATCAGAACGGTCTCGGCCAAGGTCCCCACCCTTCCGCGGTCGCGACGGCGCGGGGCCGAGGCCCCCACATGTCCCGACCTACTTTGAAGATGGTTCCGGCACAAGGCTTTGCCGTGGGGGAACAAAGCCCAAGCCAAGCTGTTCGCGCTGAGCTACAAAGCTGGCGCGCCGGGGTCGCGCGGGCTAGGGAGTGTGACGGTTCAACGATGGACGGGGCCTATCCCTTGGGGCGCAGGACGGTGCGGGTCGGCCTGGTGGGCGTGGGCAACTGCGCCTCGTCGCTCGTCCAGGGCCTGACTTTCTACAGGGACGCCGACGGCAACGCGCCCATCCCCGGCCTGATGCACGCCGACCTCGGAGGCTACCGCGTGGGCGACATCGAGATCGCTTCGGCCTTCGACGTCTCCGCCGCCAAGGTGGGCCGCGACGTGTCCGAGGCCATCTGGGCCGAGCCGAACAACACCCAGCGCTTCGCCAAGCCTGCGCCCACGGGCGTGCAGGTCCTCCGCGGCCCGACGCTGGACGGCATCGGCAAGTACATGACCGCCGAGATCGCCGAGGCCGACGGCGAGCCCGCCGACGTGGCCGAGGAGCTGCGCCGCTCGGGCACGGAGGTGCTGGTGTCCTACCTGCCCGTGGGCTCGCAGAAGGCGACCGAGTTCTACGCCGAGCAGGCGCTCGCGGCGGGCTGCGCCTTCGTCAACTGCGTGCCCGTGTTCATCGGCTCGGACGCGGGCTGGCGGAGGCGCTTCGAGGAGGCGCGCCTGCCGGTGGTGGGCGACGACATCAAGAGCCAGGTGGGCGCCACCATCGTCCACCGGGTGCTGGCCAACCTGTTCCGCGAGCGCGGCGTGAGGCTGGACCGCACCTACCAGCTCAACGTCGGCGGCAACGCCGACTTCCAGAACATGCTGGAGCGCGAGCGGCTGGAGTCGAAGAAGATCTCCAAGACCCAGGCCGTCACCAGCCAGATGGACGTGCCGCTCGCGCCCGGCGACGTCCACGTCGGCCCGAGCGACTTCGTGCCCTGGCTCACCGACCGCAAGTTCGCCTTCATCCGCCTGGAGGGCACCACCTTCGGCGACGTGCCCCTGAACCTCGAGCTGAAGCTCGAGGTGTGGGACAGCCCCAACAGCGCGGGCGTGGTGATCGATGCGGTGCGCTGCGCCAAGCTGGGCCTCGACCGCGGGATCGGCGGCTCGCTGGAAGGGCCGAGCGCCTACTTCATGAAGAGCCCCGCCCGCCAGTTCACCGACGACGAGGCGCGCGAGATGGTGGAGGCCTTCGCCGCGGGCGCCCTCAGGGCGAACGGCGGGTGACCACCACCCTCCACCTCGTGCGCCACGGCAGCCACGGCCGGCTCGACCGCCAGCTGTGCGGCCGCATGGAGGGCGTGGAGCTCTCCGCCGAGGGCCGCGCCGAGGTCGCGCGCACCGCCCAGCGGCTGAGGCGCGAGGCGCCCGCGGCGGTCTACTCCAGCCCCCTGCAGCGGTGCCGCGAGACGGCGCACGCGGTGGCCGAGACACTGGGCCTGCCGGTGCACGAGGAGCCCGGCCTGATCGAGCTCGACTTCGGCGAGTGGACCGGCAAGTCCTTCGACGATCTCGCCGCCGACCCGCGCTGGGAGCCCTGGAACACGCGCCGCACCCAGACCCGACCCCCCGGTGGCGAGAGCCTGGGCGAAGCGCAGGTGCGCGCCGTGCGCGCCGTCGAGGCCGTCCGCGACGCGCACCCGGAAGGCGTCGTGGTGCTCGTCACGCACTCGGACGTGGTCAAGGCGCTGGCCTGCCACTGGCTGGGGCTGCCGCTCGACTTCTACGCGCGCTTCGAGGTCTCCCCCGCCTCGCTCACCACCGCCGTGGTCGGCGACTGGGGCGCCAAGCTGATCCGCCTGAACGAGGAGCCTTGCGCATGAGCCCCGCTCATCCGCTCACCGGAGACGCCGCATGACCGTCGAAGCGGCCATGATCTGGAACGAGCCCAACAACAAGTCGCACTGGGACCCGGGCGTCGACCCCGACTGGTCCAAGTTCGGCGAGCTGGTCACCCTCTCGGGGCGGGCGATCAAGGCGGCCAACCCCCGGCTGCCGCGCGTGCTGGGCGGCATGAGCCCGATCGACCCGTCGTTCGTGAACCGGCTCGCGGGCTACGGCGCCATGGACGAGATCGACGTGGTGGCCGTGCACGGCTTCCCGCTCGACTGGAACCTGTGGTCGATCCACGACTGGCCGGCCAAGCTCGACGAGGTCCGCGCCGTGATCGGCGACCGGCCCCTGTGGGTGAGCGAGGTCGGCGTCTCCTCCTTCGGCGCCGAGGAGGTGGCCGCCTGGGGCGTCACCACCACCGCCGGGCACCTGGTCGGCCGCGCGCCGCGCATCCACTGGTACTCGCTCTACGACCTCCCCCGCGAGTGGGAGGCCACCACGCGCCACAAGGAGGCGGAGGGCAGCTCCTACTACCGCCACTTCGCCATGGGGCTGCTGGACCAGGACGGCCGCCCCAAGCTTGCGCTGGACGCCTTCCGCCCGCACGCGGGGCCGCAGGGCCTCGGCCTGTGCCAGTGGTTCCACTACGAGGACCACCGGCTCGACGAGGCGGTGCGCTGGATGAAGGACCTGGGCGTCACCTACCTGCGGACGGGCCTCAGCTGGGCGGACTTCTACCGCCCAGGCGCGCTGGACTGGTTCGACAGGCAGATGGAGGCGCTGGCCCCCTTCGACGTCACCGTCACCTTCTGCTTCACGCCCGAGCACAAGGGGATCGAGCCGCACCACACCAGCGCGCCCAAGGAGCCACGCGAGTTCGCCGACTTCTGCACGCAGATGATCGAGCGCTACGCCCCCGCCCGCACGGAGGTGCGCGCGCCGCTGCTGGAGCGGGCGTGAGGGAGGCGGGCCAGGTCCGCGCCAACTGGACCTGGATCACGCCCGACCTCCTGATCGGCGGCGAGGTGTGGCCCGACGAGTGGCCGGCGCTCGCTTCGGCGGGCGTGCGCGCCGCCGTCGACCTGCGCGACGAGGCCGTGGACGACGCCGACGCGCTGGAAGCACTCGGGATCGCGTCCCTGCACCTGCCCACGCCCGACCACCACGCACCCACGGAGGACGCCCTCGACCGCGGCGTCGCCTTCGTGCGTCGGGCGGAAGGGCCGGTGCTGGTCCACTGCCGCGAGGGCGTCGGCCGCTCGGCGACGCTGGCCCTGTGCGCCCTCGCCGACGCCGGCGAGGAACCGCTCGCCGCGCTGGAGCGGGCCAAGGCGGCGCGCTGGCAAGTCTCGCCCTCGCCGGCGCAGTACGAGGCCTGGGCGGCGTGGCTGGAGCGCCGCGGCGTCGCGCCACCGACGTTCGACGCCTTCGGGGCGATCGCCTATCGTCACCTCTCCGCGACGTCGGAGCGGTGACGGCGCCGGGACGGAGGCGCCGGTAGGTGTGGGTCTACGGCGACCACGCGCGCACCGTGGCGCCGCGCGAAGCGCTGGCCGCGACGGCGGACGCGCTCGCAGGGCCTGACGTCGCCCATGACCTCCTCGACGTCTTCGTCGACGCGGCCGCCGTCGCCCAGGCGCTGATCGACGCGGAGTTCGAGGCGCGAGGCGGGCGGGACGCGCGCTCGCCCGTGTCGGACGCGCTCATGGCCGCCCTGACCGGCCTCGCCCGCGCGCTGCTCGGAGAGGCCGCGGCCGACCCGGCGCCCTGGCGAGCCCTGGCCGGCTGCGTTCCCGCCTCGCCCGTCCCCGCCCGACTGGCGGAGAGCTTCGCCTTCTACGCCCTCGACCCTCGCGTGTTCGCGGCGACCGCACGCGCCGTCGGGCTCGGCCCGGACGCGACGGTGGTCGGCGTGCGCTCGATCGGCACGGCGCTGGCGGCCGTGGTCGCCGCCGCGGCGGGCGCGCCGCCGCCCGTCACCGTGCGCCCGACGGGCGAGCCGTTCGCGCGTCGGCTGACCCTCGCGCCCGCGCTGTGCGCCGAGCTGGCGCGTGCGCCGGGTCCGGTGGTGGTGGTGGACGAGGGGCCGGGCCTGTCGGGCTCCTCGTTCCTCGCCGTCGCCGATGCGCTGGCCGCGGCGGGCGTCGGCCGTGAGCGGCTGGTGCTCCTGCCGAGCCATGGGCAGGGGCCGGGTGCGCAGGCCTCCGACGCCGCCCGCGCGCTGTTCGCCGCCGCACGCACGGCCGCGCCCGTCTTGCCCCGCCCCGCAGAGGTGGCGGCGGCCTTCACCGACCTGACGGGCCCCGCGATCGAGCCCGCCGTCGAGCTCGGCGGCGGCGGCTGGCGCGCCCGCGTCTACGCGCGGGAGGCGGACTGGCCCGCCGTCAACGCGCCCTGGGAGCGGCGGAAGGTGTGGGTGCGCGCGGAGCACGGCGCTTTCCTGCTCAGGTGGGCCGGCTTCGGCGCGGAAGCCCGAGACAAGCTCGCCCGCGCCGGCCGGCTCGCGGACGCGGGGCTGTCGCCGCCTGTGACGGCGTTGCGCGACGGCTGGCTGGCGGCGCCCTGGATCGACGGGCGGCCGCTCGGCCCGCGCGATGCGCCCCCGCTTGCGGAGCTCGCCGCCGGCTTGCGCCTGCGCGCCGGCTGGCTCGCGCCGGACGCGGGAGCCTCGGCGGAGACGCTGGCCGAGATGGCGCGCGTGAACGTGGGCGAGGCGCTCGGTGCGGCGGCCGGCGGGCGGGCGGCCGGGCGCATCGCCGCGGCGCTCGCCGGCCCGGCCCCGCCTGCGGTGTGGATCGACGGCCGCCTGCACCGGCCCGAGTGGATCCGCACTCCCGACGGCCGCACGCTCAAGACCGACGCCCTCGACCACGCCCGCGCCCACGACCTCGTCGGCTGCCAGGAGATCGGCTGGGACGTGGCGGGCGTCGCCGTCGAGTGGGAGCTCGCGCCGGCCGACACCACCGCCCTCGCCGACGCGGCCGGCGCGCCGCTCGCCCGGCTTCCGGGGCTGGAGCTGGCCTACCTCGCCTTCCACCTCGGCGTCGCCGCCTCGGCCGCCGAGGCGCAGGGCCACGATCCCGACGAGCAGGCCCGCCTGCGGCGTGAGCAGCACCGCTACGCCCAGCGGCTCGCGCGGCGGCTGGGGGCGCGAGCCTGACGGAGGGGGCTTCCGCCCGCGGTGCGAAACAGTCCTAAACTGCCTCCATGACCGCCGCCCCGCCCTCCCGCTCGACCGCCCCCTCCGCGCGACCTGCACGGCGCCCGCTGAGCGCACGACCCGCACGACTTGCACGACCTGCACTGTGTTCGGCGGCGGCCGTCGCCCTCCTGCTCGGCGCCCTGACGGCCCCCGCCGCCCGCGCCGCGCCGGCGGTGGAGGAGCGCTCGGTGGCGCAGGCGGCGGCCGACATGGCGGCGGGCCGCACCACCTCCGAAGCCCTGGTGCGCGCCTACCTCGACCGGATCGACGCGATCGACCGGCACGGGCCCGCCCTGCACAGCGTCATCGCCGTCAACCCGCACGCCCTGGAGGACGCCCGGCTCCTCGACGCCGAGCGCCGGGCCGGCCGCGTGCGCGGGCCGCTCCACGGCGTGCCCGTGCTGATCAAGGACAACATCGAGGACGCCTCGGGCCTGCCCACCACCGCCGGCTCCCTGGCGCTCAAGGACAACGTCACCAACCGAGACGCACCCGTGGTGGCGCGGCTCAAGGCGGCGGGCGCGGTGATCCTGGGCAAGACCAACCTCAGTGAGTGGGCCAACATCCGCTCGAACCGGTCCATCTCCGGCTGGTCCGCGGTGGGCGGGCTGGTGAGGAACCCCTACGCGCTGGACCGCAACGCCTGCGGCTCCTCCTCCGGCACCGGCGCGGCGGTCGCGGCCAGCCTCGCGGCCGTGGGCGTGGGCACGGAGACCGACGGCTCGGTCACCTGCCCGTCGGCCATCAACGGGTTGGTGGGCCTGAAGCCGACAGTGGGCCTCGTCAGCCGCACGCACATCGTCCCCATCAGCCACAGCCAGGACACGGCGGGACCCATGGGCCGCTCTGTCGCCGACGTGGCGGCGCTGCTGACCGCCATGGCGGGCCGCGATCCCGAGGACCCGGCCACCGGCAAGGCGCCGGCGATGGCGCACCCGATCGACTACACGGCGGGGCTGGCGGGCGCGTCGCTCCGCGGCGTGCGCGTGGGCGTGCTGCGCTACGCGGCGGACGTGCAGCCGGACGAGGCCGTCCTGTTCGAGGCCGCGCTCGCCGCCCTGCGCGCCCAGGGCGCGACCGTGGTGGAGATCAAGGATTTCAAGCCGCCCCGCGCCGTCGGCGAGCAGGAGCTGACCGTGCTCGCGACCGAGCTCAAGGCCGACCTGAACAGCTATCTCGCCACCACCGACCCGGCGCGCGTGAAGGTGCGCACCCTCGCCGACGCCGTCGCCTTCGATCGGGCCACACCGCGTGAGCTGGCCCTGTTCGGCCAGGAGCTGTTCGAGCAGGCGCAGACCACCCGTGGCCTGTCCGACCCCGCCTACCTGAAGGCGCGGGCCGACTCGCTGCGCGCGTCCGGGCCGGAGGGGATCGACAGGCTGCTCGCGGCAGACCGGCTGGACGTGCTGGTCGCCCCCACCACCGGCCCGTCCTGGCGCTCCGACGTCGCCGACGGCGACCACGTGGAGGGCGAGGGCGCCACCTCGCTCGCCGCCGTCGCCGGCTACCCGCACCTGACCGTGCCCATGGGGCTGGTGAAGGGCCTGCCCGTCGGCATGAGCTTCATCGGCCCGGCCTGGAGCGAGGCCCGGCTGCTGACGATCGGCGCGGCGTTCGAGGCGGCGACCCACGCGCGCCGGCCGCCGCGCTACCTGCCCTCCCTGGAGACGTCGGCGGAGTTCGCGCCGCTGCTGGCGCCGGCGAAGTGACGCGGCGCCGCCGGGCGGAACAAAGCGGGAAGAGGTGGTAGGCTGGCGGGATGATTCTCGCGCTCGTCGCCCTCTCCTGCCTGCTCTCCCTCGGCGCGCTCCTGGCCGGCGTGGCCGCGATGCGCGCCGCCTCGCAGCCGCCCGAACCGGCGAGGCCCGACTTCGACCTCCTCGGCCGGCTGGCCGCCTTCGAGCGCATGCTGGAGAGCGCGCCGCGCGACATCCGCGGCGACAT
Source organism: uncultured Caulobacteraceae bacterium (assembly GCA_964242895.1). Taxonomy (GTDB): domain Bacteria; phylum Pseudomonadota; class Alphaproteobacteria; order Caulobacterales; family Caulobacteraceae; genus JASLDZ01. The sequence goes on from CAXTBN010000002.1 coordinate 97,478, forward strand.
GGCCGCCTTCAAGCTGGAGCTGAAACAGGAGCTGGTCGCCCTCTCCACCACGCTGGAGACGCGCCTCGGCCGCTTCGCGCAGGAGCAGGGCGGCCATCTCACCGGCCTGCGGACCGAGAGCACCGAAGGGCGCAAGGCTTTCGACGAGGCGCTGACGCGGCACGTGGAGGGCTTCTCACACGCCCAGACCACCCGGCTCGGCGAGACCAACCTCGCCATGAAGGAGCTGCGCGAGCGGGTGGAGCTCCAGACAAAGGAGGCGCGCGTCGAGCAGAAGACGGCGCTGGACGGCATCGCCCTGCGCCTGGCCGAGCTCAACACCGGCCACGCCGAGCGCCAGGAGCAGCTGCGCGAGCAGATGCGCGGCCACCTGGACAGCATGCGCGAGGGCAATGAGAAGAAGCTCGACGAGATGAAGGGCGTGGTGGACGAGAAGCTCTCCGCCACCCTGGAGCAACGCCTGGGCGAGAAGTTCGCCACCGTCAGCGAGCGGCTGGAGGCGGTGCACAAGGGGCTGGGCGAGATGCAGGCCCTGGCCACCGACGTGGGCGGCCTCAAGCGCGTGCTCACCAACGTCAAGGCGCGGGGCGGCTTCGGCGAGCTGCGCCTCGGCCAGCTCCTCGGGGACATGATGACCGCCGACCAGTACGAGGCGCAGGTGGCGGTGCGCTCGGGCGCGGGCGAGCGCGTGGACTTCGCCATCAAGCTCCCCGGCCGCGGCGAGAACCCGGACAGGCCCCTGTGGCTGCCCATCGACTGCAAATTCCCGCAGGAGGACTTCGAGCGCTTGCAGGCGGCGCAGGACCATGGCGACGCCGCCGAGGTCGAGAGCCGGGCCAAGGACCTGGAGAAGGCCGTGCGCGTCCAGGCCAAGTCCATCGGCGAGAAGTACGTGCAGCCGCCGCACACGACCGACTTCGCGATCCTGTACCTGCCGACCGAGGGGCTGTTCGCCGAGGTTATCCGCCGCCCGGGGCTCGTCGCCGACCTCCAGGCCAAGCACAAGATCATGGTGACGGGGCCGACCACGCTGGCCGCCATCCTCAACAGCCTGCAGATGGGCTTCCGCACCCTGGCCATCGAGAAGCGCTCGTCCGAGGTGTGGCAGGTGCTCGGCGCGGCGAAGGCGGAGTTCCGCAACTACGGCGAGGTGTGGGGCAAGCTCGGCGAGAAGCTCGAGCAGGCGCAGAAGCTCCACGAGAAGGTGGCCACCCGCAACCGGCAGATCGAGCGCAAGCTGAAGGGCGTGGAGGAGCACCGGCCCAGGGAACTGGGCGCCTCCGCTCCGCCGCAGCCGCTCGCCGCGCCCGTCGCGCCGTTGGACCTGCTGACCTCCATCGACGACCTCGAGGACGAGGCGGCCTGATCCGGCGCGGCTCCCGCCGTCCGTGAGCGCTCCGCGCCCGCTGGAGCGGGCCATGGGCCTGCCGGGGGTGCTGTTCCTCGCGCTCTCGGCGGCGACGCCGGCCTCGTCGTTCTTCGTGATCGTGCCGGACGTGCTGCGCGCGGCGGGGGCCGGCGCGCTGTGGGCCATGGCGGCCGCGGCGCTGGTGGCGGCCGCGGTGGCGCAGGTCTACGCCGAGCTCGCCTCCGCCTTCCCCTACGCGGGCGGGGAGTACGCCATGGCGGCGCGGGTGCTCGGGCCCTCCGCGGGCTTCGCCATGCTGGCGGTGAACACGGCCAACGCGCTCCTGGGCGCTGCGGTGTTCAGCCTGGGCGTCGCGGACCAGCTCTCGGCGGCGATGGGCGGCGTGCCGCCCGTGCCCGTCGCGCTGGCCTGCACGGCCCTGGCGACCGGGCTGGGGCTGCTGAACGTGCGCGCCTCAGCCTGGGTGACGAGCGCCTTCCTGCTGGTGGAGCTGGCCGCGCTGGCCTTCACGACCGCGGTCGGCCTCGCCCACCCGGCGCGCGACCTGCGCGCGCTCGCGACGGCGTCGGTCGCGCCGGGCGTCGGACTGGGCGCGCTCGGCGGAGCGGTGGCGGTCGCCCTGTTCGCCTACGACGGCTACGGCTCGGCGGTGTATTTCGCCGAGGAGCTGCGCGAGCCGCGCCGGCGGGTCGCGCAGGCGGTCGGCTGGGCGGTGGCGCTGGTGGTCGCGGCCGAGCTCGCGCCGCTCGCGGCCGTGATGCTCGGCGCGCCGAACCTTGGCGTGCTGGCGCGCGAAGGCCCGGCGGCGCTGGTGGCGGCGCGGGCGGGTCCGGAGGCGGCGCGGGTGCTGGCGGCCGTCGTGGCCGCGGCGATCTTCAACGCGGTGATCGCCACCGTGCTGCTCAGCGCGCGGCAGATCTACGCGGCGGCGCGCGACGGCGTCTGGCCCGGGCCGGTGTCGCGCGTGCTGGCGCGGGTGGAGCCGCGGTTCCGCTCGCCGGCGGCGGCCACGCTCGCCGCGGGCGCCGCGGTCGCGGGCCTGTGCCTGCTGCCGCCGCGGCTGCTCCTGCTGCTGACGGGGACGGGGGTGACGGCGATCTACGCGGGCCTGTGCATCGTGCTCGTCGTGGGCCGTCGCACCGGGCGGACGGCGGCGGCCGCGCACCGGGCCCCGCTGCATCCCTGGAGCACGGGGGCGTTGCTGGTCGTCCTCGTGGCCGTGCTCGGCGCGGACGCGGCGGGGCCGGGCGACGGCCGCACCAGCCTCCTCGCCACCGCCGCGCTCGCGGGCGCGGGCGCGCTCTGGGGCGCCGTTCGCGGCCGCTCCGGGCGTTGGCGGCCGACAGCCCCGCCCGACGACGCGGTCGCGGACGTCGGCGCTTAGGCCGCCCGCGCCGGCTCAGCCCTTCAACGGGTCGTGTCCCCAGTTCATCAGGCTGTAGCGCCAGCGGCTGTGCTCGGCGTCGTCCTTGGGGCCGCCCTGGGCGAGGTGGCGGTGCACGTAACCGACCACCTTGTTCATGTCGGCGTAGTCCTGTTCGGTCAGGTCGGCCTTCTTCTTGCGCTTGATCTCCACGATCCGCCGCCCCTCGTGGTGCCCGACGGACTCGGGACCGGACGCATCGGACTTGGCGGCGCCGCCCGCCCAGCCGACGGACTTGGAATTGTCGGTCTGCAGCCATGTCTCCAGGGCGGCGGGGGTCATGTTGACCGCCTCGCCGAACGCCCTGGCGATCTCCTCGTGCGACGTCTCGGCCATCCGCGCCTCCGTTCCCACGGGCAACGCCGGCGCGGCGGGACCGATCCGGCCTTGCCGCCTCCCGACGCCCGGCTAAGGTCGCGGGCGGATGACCCCCTCGGCCGAACTGCTGCACCTCGCCCTCGTCGCCGTGGGCGGCTACCTGCTCGGCTCCGTGCCGTTCGGCGTGGTGGTGATGCGCGCGGCCGGGGCGGGCGACCCCCGCGCCATCGGCTCCGGCAACATCGGCGCGACCAACGTGCTGCGCAGCGGACGGCGCGGGCTGGCGCTGCTGACGCTCCTGGGCGACGGCTTCAAGGGCGCGCTGGCCGTGCTGATCGGCCGCCACCTGGGCCATGAATACGCCACCGCCTACGCGGGCGTGGTGGGCGCGACGGCCGGAGCGGCCGCCTTCCTGGGCCACCTCTTCCCCATCTGGCTGGGGTTCCGGGGCGGCAAGGGCGTCGCCACCTTCTTCGGCGTGATGCTGGTGGCCGCCTGGCCCGTGGGGATCGCCTGCGCGCTCGTGTGGCTCGCGGTCGCCGCGGCCCTGCGCCTATCCTCGCTGGCGGCGCTGAGCGCGGCGGCGCTGGCTCCAGGGCTGTGCCTCGTCCTCCGCGCTCCGGTCGAGCTGATGTGGATGAGCTTGGTGCTCGCGGTGCTCGTGTTCGTGCGCCACGCCGGCAACATCGCCCGGCTGCGCGCCGGGACCGAGCCGCGGATCGGCGGCGGCCGCGCCGACGCCGCGCCCGACGCGCCGGCGGCGTGATCCGCGCGTGAGCGGCTGCCTTGCGAGACCGGCCTAGTGAGCCCGCCGGCGTGAGCCTGCCCGTCGCCGAACGGCTCGCGCGCCTGCGCCTGGCCCGCACGGAGGCGGTCGGCCCCGTCACCTTCCGCGAGCTCCTGGCCCGCTACGGCTCCGCGGCCCGCGCGCTGGAGGTCCTGCCCGAGCTCGCCCGCCGGGGCGGGAGGGCCGGCCCGCTGCGCATCGCCACGGCCGCCGACGCGCAGCGCGAACTCGCCGCGGGCGAGGCGCTGGGCGCGGAGCTGCTGGTGCTGGGCGCCTCCGGCTACCCGCCGCAGCTCGCTGCGCTCGACCCGCCGCCGCCCGTGCTGTGGGCGTGGGGCCACCCGGCGCTCCTGGGACGGACGGCGGTCGCGGTGGTCGGCGCGCGCGTGGCCTCCGCCGCCGGACAGCGCTTCGCCCGCGAGCTCGCCGCCGACCTCGGGCGTGCGGAGGTGGTGGTCGTGTCGGGGCTCGCCCGCGGGATCGACGGCGCGGCGCACGAGGGCGCCCTGTCCGCGTCCGCCGTCACGGTCGCCGTGCTCGGCGGCGGCGTGGACGACGTCTACCCGCCCGAGCACGCCGCCCTGCACGCCCGCATCGCCCGCGAGGGCTGCCTCGTCAGCGAGAACGTCGTCGGCCGCCGCGCCAAGGCGCAGGACTTCCCGCGCCGCAACCGCATCATCTCGGGCCTGAGCCGCGCCGTGGTGGTGGTGGAGGCCGAGCTGCGCTCCGGCTCGCTGATCACTGCGCGGCTGGCGGGCGAGCAGGGGCGCGAGGTGCTGGCCGTGCCCGGCTCGCCGCTCGACCCGCGCGCCCGCGGCTGCAACGACCTGATCCGCCAGGGCGCAGCCGTGTGCGAGGGCGCCGAGGACGTGCTGCGCGCCGTCGCCGCCCTGCCCGCGCTCCACGAGCCGCAGGGCGACCTGTTCGCCTCGCGCGCCTTCGACCAGGACGAGATCGACCGCGAGGCCGAGGCCCTGCGCGACCGCGTGTATGCCCTGCTCTCGCCGACGCCGGTGGAACGTGATGAGCTGGTGCGCGCGGTGGGCGGCCCCGCGCCCGCCGTGTTCGCCGCCCTGGTCGAGCTGGCCCTTGCCGGCCGGGCCGAGCTGCTGCCGGGCGGGATGGTGTGCCGCGCCTGACCCGACCTAGGCGCGCCGTCGCTCCGCCGCCTCGCGCTGCCCCCCGCACTGGATCGCCGCCACGGCCAGCGTCGCCGCCAGGGCCGTCTCGCCGCCGGCGGCGGCCATGTGCGCCAGCTCCAGCAGCATGTCCTCGATGTAGCCCAGCAGCGCCGCGCCCCGGGGCGCTGTGGAGGACGGCGTGGCGGCCATGATCCGGATCTCGCTTCTGACGCGAGGCACTGAAACACGCACAACCTGGGCGCGCAATACGGACGCGCGTTGACGCCGCCCCTCCGCGTCGCCACCTTCCGCCGCCTGCGCCCTCCCCGGACACATCCCACCGCGTGACCAACGTCGTCGTCGTCGAGAGCCCCGCCAAGGCCAAGACCATCAACAAGTACCTGGGCTCCGGCTACACGGTGCTGGCCTCCTACGGCCACGTCCGCGACCTGCCGGCCAAGGACGGCAGCGTCCGCCCCGATGACGACTTCGCCATGGACTGGGAGGTCGACGCCAAGGCGTCCAAGCGGCTCAGCGACATCGCCGCCGTCTCCAAGACCGCCGACATCCTGATCCTGGCCACCGACCCCGACCGCGAAGGCGAGGCCATCAGCTGGCACGTGCTGGAGGTGCTGAAGAAGAAGAAGGCGCTCAAGGCGGGCGGCGAGGTGCGCCGCGTCACCTTCAACGCCATCACCAAGTCGGCGGTGACCGAGGCCATGGGCCGCCCGCGCCAGATCGACATGGAGCTGGTGGACGCCTACCTGGCCCGCCGCGCGCTGGACTACCTCGTCGGCTTCACCCTCTCGCCGGTGCTGTGGCGCAAGCTGCCGGGCGCGCGCTCGGCCGGGCGCGTGCAGTCGGTCGCGCTGCGCCTCGTGGTGGAACGCGAGGCGGAGATCGAGGCCTTCCGCGCCCGCGAGTACTGGACGGTGGAGGCCGACGTCTCCGCCGGTTCCGACCCGTTCCTGGCGCGCCTGATCACCCACGACGGCAGGAAGCTCGGGCGCTACGACCTGCCGACCGAGGACGTGGCGGTGGCGGCCCGCAAGGCGGTCGAGACCGGCGCCTTCACCGTCCGCTCGGTCGAGAAGAAGCCGGCCCGCCGCTCGCCCGCGCCGCCCTTCACCACCTCAACCCTGCAGCAGGAAGCCAGCCGCAAGCTCGGCTTCAACGCCCAGCGCACCATGAGCGCGGCGCAGAAGCTCTACGAGGGCGTGGACGAGCAGGGCGGCCTGATCACCTACATGCGCA
>CAXTBN010000003.1:0-94733 GCA_964242895.1 uncultured Caulobacteraceae bacterium
AGCTGTTCCTGCCGCTCGACATCGTGGTGTCCGAGAAGCTCGCCCCCGGCGCCCCCGCCCGCGTGCGCGGGCTGGGCGAGGTGGACGACGAGGAGCGCATCCTCGACGCCGGCCCGGAGACGGTGGAGCGGCTGAAGCGCGCCATGGACAACTCCGCCACCCTGATCTGGAACGGCCCCCTCGGCGTGTTCGAGATCCCGCCCTTCGACGCCGCCACGGTCGCGGCCGCCCGCCACGCGGCCGAGCGCTGCCGCGAGGGCCGGCTCGTGGTGGTGGCCGGCGGCGGCGATACGGTGGCGGCGCTGAACCACGCGGGCGTGGCGGCCGAGTTCACCTTCGTCTCCACCGCGGGCGGCGCCTTCCTCGAGTGGATGGAGGGCAAGACGCTGCCGGGTGTGGCGGCTCTTCAGGCCTGACCGACCGCGTTGTGGCGTCAGGCGAAGCCGCGCAGCTCCGCCACCTCGTCCAGCCCGGCGCGATCGGCGCGGAACTCGCTGAGCGGGTGCGCAGGGTCGCGCCGGCCCAGCGCCATGCCGGAGAACAGCATCTGCTCTTCGGGCAGCGCCAGGAACGCCCCCACGGTGCGCGGCCACACGGACCACGCCTCCTGCGCGCAGGTGTCCAGCCCCCGCTCCACCGCCAGCAGCATCAGCGTCTGCATCAGCATGCCCAGGTCGGACCACTGCGGCGGGCCCATCCGCCGATCCAGGCTGAAGAACAGGCCGACGGGCGCGCCGAAGAAGTCGAAGTTGCGCGCGAACCAGGCCAGCCGGCCGGCCTTGTCCATCCGCTCGATCCCGAGCCGCGCGTACATCCCCTCGCCCACGGCGAAGCGGCGGCCGCGGTAGGGCTCGTGCAGCGCCTCGGGGTAGACGGCGTACTCCGCACCCTCGCCGCCGAGGCCGCCCGCGGCCACCGTCTCGGCGAGGCGCCGCCGCATGAGGGCGCGGAACGCCTCCAGGGGCTCGCCCGCGAGGGCGTGGATGCGCCAGGGCTGCAGGTTGCCGCCGGAAGGCGCGCGCAGGGCGCGGGCCAGCAGGTCGCGCACGACCTCGCCCGAAACGGGGTCCGGCAGGAAGGCGCGCACCGACGTGCGCCGCTCCACCGCCTTCGAAACGTCCATCCGCCCGCCTCGCGCGTTCGTTCCCGGTCCGGCTAGCATCTCCGGGCGGCGGGAGGCGAGCACCGATGACGGACACCCCGCCGCTCACCGGGCCGGTCCCCGCGCCCGAGCTCGAGCCCGAGGACGCCCGCGGCGGCGGGCGGCGCACGGCGCGGCGCGGGCCGGCGAGGCGCCTGCGGGTCGGGCGCGCCCTGGGCCTCGCCCTGCTCCTCGCGACCGCCTTCGTGCTGGGGCAGGTGCTGCTGCTGCGCTTCGTCCCGCCGCCCGTGACCTTCCTGCAGCTCGAGCGGCTGGCGGAGGGCCGGGGGCTGAACCGGAGCTGGCGGTCGCTGGACCGCATCGCGCCTTCCTTGCCCCTGGCGGTGGTGGCGGCGGAGGACGCGCGCTTCTGCGGGCACCACGGCTTCGACTTGGCCGCCATGCGCGCGGCCGCGGAGCGCAACGCGGAGGGTGGGCGCACGCGCGGCGGCTCCACCATCTCCCAGCAGACGGCCAAGAACGTCTTCCTGTGGCCGCACCGCGACTACGTCCGCAAGGGGTTGGAGGCGGGCTACACGGTGCTGATCGAGGCGCTGTGGGGCAAGCGGCGCATCCTGGAGGTCTACTTGAACGAGGTGGAGTGGGGGCCCGGCGTGTACGGAGCGCAGGCCGCGGCGCAGCGCTGGTTCGGCGTGGACGCCGACCGGCTCTCGCCCGCGCAGGCCGACCGGCTGGCCGCCATCCTGCCCGACCCGCTGAAGTGGCGCGCCGCCGACCCCGGCCGCTACGTGGCCCGCCGCTCCCGCCGCATCGGGGCCAACGCGCGCGCGGTGCGCGCCGACGACCTGCTGGCCTGCGTGCGCCGCCGCTCCTGAAGCCGCGGCCTTAACCGCCCGCACACCCTGCCTGGAAGCGCCGTGTTCACCCGCCCCGTGGCATCGGTGCGGTGAGCGCCCATGCGCGCGGTCGGGGAAGCGACGTGAGCACAAGAGAACGGCCCTCCATGTTGCGGAGCCTCGCGGCCCGCTTCGGGCGCGACCGCAGCGGCGCCATCGCGCCGTTGGCGGCGGTGGTGATGACCTCCGCCCTGATCGGCACCTTCGCCGCGGTCGACATCGGCCGTCTCGTCACCGCGCGCACCCAGGTGCAGGACGCGGTGGACTCGGCCAACTTGGCGCTGGCGCGCATGCCCGCGTCGACCAGCGACGCCACCATGTTGGCCAAGGCCAAAGCGTGGATCGCCGCCAATGTAACCGACCCGGACATCGAAAACCTGGTGGTCGCCACGCCGGTGCGGACGCTGGGCCAGATCCAGCTCAACGTCACCGGCGACATCAAGACCACGACGGCCTCGCTCGTGGGCGTGGCCACCCTCCCGCTGCAGGGACAGTCGATCGTCAAGTACGGCACCACGCACGTGGAGTTGGCCTTCGTGCTCGACAACACGGGGTCCATGAACGACGACAACAAGCTGAGCTCGCTCAAGTCTGCGGCCACCACGCTCGTGAACACGCTCAACCAGTCGGCGCAGCAGTCGGGCGACGCCAACGCACTGAAGGTCGGCATCGTGCCCTTCTCCATGGCGGTGAACGTCGGTGCGCAGAATCAAGCCGCGGCCGTCGCGGCGGGCTATCTTACGGGATCAATGCCCGCCGAGTACGGCTCCAACGCCGACGCGCTTGGGACGAGCCACCCCAACCGTTTCACCCTTCTGCAAAACATCGGCGTGTCCTGGGGCGGCTGCGTCGAGAGCCGGCCCATGCCCTACGATATTCTGGACACGCCGCCGAGCCCAAGCAACAAGGCGACCCAATTCGTCCCGTACTTTGCGCCGGACGAGCCGGACCAGGGTTACTACAACCTGCCCGGCTACGGCATGCAGTACACCGTGTGGCCTTACGACGGCAAGCACGCCTATATTGAAAATAACTACTTGCCCGATCAGGTTAACGATAATTACACCACCACCTCGGGCGGCAACTGGCTTAATCATCAAACCAACACCGCCAAGTACACCGGCACGCCGAACTCGGGCGCCAGCCCCATCTGGACCAACGGAACCGGACCAAACGCCGGATGTACGGTACAGCCGATCCAAAGGCTGACGACCAACATGTCGACGGTACTGTCGCAGATCTCGAGCATGGTGGCCGGCGGCGACACCGAAATCCCGCTCGGCCTGATGTGGGGGTGGCATGTGCTCTCGCCGAACGCGCCCTTCGCCGACGGGACGGCGTATGGGACGGCCGGTACGATCAAGGTCGTCGTCTTGGTCACCGACGGAGCGAACACCTACGGGACGAGCGTCAATCCGAATTTGTCCCACTACACGTCGCTGGGCTACGCATCCAACATGCGGATCGACACGAGCGGGACGGCGGATGGCACGGCCTCGGCCCTGAACAGTCGCCTGAGTGCACTCTGCAGCAACATGAGAACGAAGAACGCCGATGGCACCTGGAAGATCAACATCTATACCGTGCCATTGGAGGTGACGGACACCACTATCAAGGGGCTCCTTCAAGGCTGCGTGACCGATCCCGCTAACTATCTGGACGTGGCGAGCTCCGGTGACTTGGCCGCCGCCTTCGCCAATATCGCGGGCTCGATCAGCGCGCTGCGGGTGTCCCACTAGGCCCTGCTAATCCTCGCCGGGGGGCCGGCTCCGGCCGGCCTTGACGCCCGACCGCCGGGTCTTTCCCTCCAAGCGGCGCTGCACGGCGCCGCGGGTCGGGCGGGTGGCGCGGCGCTTCGGCGGCGGCGGGGCGGAGGCCTCGGCCACCAGCCCGCGCAGGCGGGCCAGGGCGTCGAGGCGGTTCAGCTCCTGCGTGCGGTGGCGGTCGGCGGTGATCACCACGATCCCCTCGCGCGTCAGGCGCGAGCCGGCGAGCTCCAGCAGCCGCCGGCGCACGGCGTCCGAGAGGCCCGGCGCGCGGGCGGCGTCGAAGAACAGCTGGCAGGCGGTCGAGACCTTGTTGACGTTCTGGCCGCCCGGTCCGCCGGTCCGGATGAACTTGACGCGCAGGTCGGCGTCGCCCGCGACCACGCCGCAGCCTAGGTCGGTCGGCATCAGCCGCCGAAGGCGGCGCGCAGGCGCTCGAACTGGCTGAGCACGGCGTTCGGGTCGGCCTCGCCCGCCGCCTCGCCCGTCTCCCCGTGCAGGCCGCGGTCGAGGGCGTGCACGCGCCGATGCAGGGCCTCTGCGCGCGCCGACAGCGACAGGAGCGGGCCGGGCAGCGCCTCGGCCCCGGCCGCCGCCGCCCCCGCTGCGTCGGCGGGCTCGGGCGCACCCACGCGATAGCGCGGCTCGCGCGCGGCCTCGGCGGTCATGGCGCCCTCGCGCACGGCCCGCTGCACCAGCAGCCACGAGGCCACCTGCATCAGCCGGGTGGTCAGCCGCATGCTCTCGCCCGCGTAGGCCAGGGCGGCGTGGCGCGACAGGAGCTTGGACGCCTGGCGGCCCTCGCCGTCCAGGTAGGCGGCGGCCTGCTCGACGAGCTCCATGCCCTCGGCGAAGGCGCGCTCGAAGAGCTCGGGGCCGGCGAAGTCGCGCACGCGCTCAATCACGTCCCGGCTCTCCATGGCGCATCATGCCGGGCGCAGAGCAACGCGCGTGCCACGCGGAGTCCGTGGCGTTCAGCGTGCGAACAGGGCGTCGGCGGCGGCCCGCCCGTTCGCCTTGCGGCCGAGGGCGGCGCGGACGCGCGTGATCTCGGTCTCCAGCAGCGCGATGCGCTCCTCCAGGTCCTCGCGGGCGAACGGCTCCAGGTCCTCGCGGAGCGCCTCGGCGAGGTGGGCGCCGCGGGCGCGGCGGGGTTCGACGGGCTCCTCGATCAGCATGGGCGCGCTCCTCTTCCCCCCGCTCGGCCGATCAGCGTATCAGACCGCTCGCCCGCCTGGGAGTACGCCGCCATCCCGTCCGTTCCCGAGACCATGACCGCCGTCGCCGTGGAGGGCGGGCGCGGCGCCGCCTCCGCCCTGCATCCCGTGAGCCTGCCGACGCCCCGGCCCGGACCGGGGCAGGTCCTGATCCGGGTCGCCGCGGCGGGCGTGAACCGTCCCGACCTGCTGCAGCGCATGGGCGCCTACCCGCCCCCGCCCGGCGCCCCCGACACCCTGGGCCTGGAGGTCGCCGGCGAGGTGGCCGCTGTGGGCGAGGGCGCACCGCGCTGGCGGGTCGGCGACCGCGTCGCCGCGCTCCTGGGCGGCGGGGGCTACGCCGACTACGCCGCCGTGGACGCCCGCCACGCCCTGGCCGTTCCCGCCGGCCTGTCGTGGACCGAGGCGGCGGCCCTTCCCGAGACCGTCTTCACCGTCTTCGCCAACGTGTGGAAGGGCGGCTGCCTGCAGCCCGGCGAGACCTTGCTGCTACACGGCGCGACCAGCGGCATCGGCGTCACCGCCATCCAGATGGCCAAGGCCTATGGCGCGCGTGTGATCGCCACCGGCCGCGGCGCCGACAAGGCCGAGGCCGCGCGCGGGCTCGGCGCGGACCTGGCGCTGGACGCCTCGGACGGCGACTGGGCGGCGGCGGTGCGCGAGGCGGGCGGGGCCGACGTGGTGCTCGACATGGTGGCCGGCCCCTACTTCGCGAAGAACATGGAGGCCGCGAACGTCGGCGGCCGCATCGTCCACATCGCCTTCCAGGGCGGGGCGACGGTGGAGCTGAACATCCCGCAAATGATGCAGAAGCGGCTGGTGGTGACGGGCTCGACGCTGCGCCCCCGCTCCGCCGATGAGAAGGCGCGCCTGGCCGCCGAGGTGGAGCGCGTCGCCTGGCCCTGGGCGGCGGACGGCCGCCTGCGCCCGCCGATCGACCGCACCTTCCCGCTGGAGGAGGCCGCCGCGGCGCACGCGCACCTCGAGGCCGGCGGCCACGTGGGCAAAGTCGTGCTGCTCACCGCCTTCGGCCGGGAGAGCGCCGCCCCGTGATCGGCGTGTTCGACTCCGGCGTCGGCGGCCTGTCGATCCACCGCGCCCTGGTGGAGCGCTTCCCCCAGGCGGACTTCACCTACCTGGGCGACCAGGCCAACGCGCCCTACGGCGAGCGCACCGGCGAGGAGATCGTCGAGCTGACCCGCGCCGCCTGCGCCGACCTGTTCGGCCGCGGCGCCTCGCTGGTGGTCCTGGCGTGCAACACGGCCAGCGCCATCGCGCTTCGGCGGCTGCAGCAAACCTGGCTGCCGGGCGTGCGTCGCGAGCTGGGCCGGTCGGTGAACGTGCTGGGCTGCATCGTGCCGACCATCGAGGCCGCCACAGGCATGCCTTGGGAGCACGAGGCCGAGCGGCGCGTCTCTCGCGGTGGGGGCGACAAGGCGGAGAAGGTCGACGTGGTCGGCGTGTTCGCCACCCGCGCCACCGCCGCCAGCCGCGTCTACGAGATCGAGATCGACAAGCGCCGCCAGGACGTGGCCGCCTTCTCCGAGCCCTGCCCCGACCTCGCCCGCCTGATCGAGACGGGCGCGCCGCGCCAAGAGCTGCAGGCGCTGATCGCGACGCACGTGACCGCCCTGGCCAAGCGCGTCGGCCGTCCGCCCGACCGCGCCGTCCTGGGCTGCACGCACTACGAGCTGACGGCCGACCTGTTCGCGGAGGCGCTGCGCCCCGGCACGCCTGTGATCCACCAGCCCGGCGCCGTCGCCGACGCCCTCAGCCGCTACCTGGAGCGGCATCCCGAGTACGATCCGGGGAGCTCGGGCGCGCGCACCTTCCTCACCACCGGCCGGCCGGGCGCCCAGCACGCCCTGGTGGAGGCGTTCTGGGGCGCTCCGCTGCGCTTCGAGGCCGCCTGACTCAGCAGCCGCACGCGCCCTGGCCGTAGGTGTAGGTCTGCACGGGGTAGCTGTAGGTCGGGGCCGCGTAGGTCTGCACCGGATAGCTGTAGGTCGGCTGGGCGTAGGTCTGGGCGGGATAGCTGTACGTGGTGGGATAGCTGACGATCGCGCCCTGGTCGTAGCCGCCGTTGTCGTAGCCGCCCTGGTCGTAGCCGCCGCCCTCGTACCCGCCGCCGCCGTAGCCGCCGGTATAGGCCGGGTACCCGTAGTCGTAGCCGCCGCCGTATCCGCCGCCGTACCCGTAGCCGCCCGCCAGCGCCGAGCCGACGATCAGCCCGCCGACCAGCGCGCCCGCATAGCCGCCGCCCCTGCCGTAGCCGTAGCCGCGCCCGTACCCACCGCCGTAGCCGCCCGCGTACCCGCCGCGGTAGCCGTTCCCGTAGCCTCCCCGGTTCCCGCTCGCGTAGCCGCCGTTGCGGTAGCCGTTGCCGCCGGTGCGGGCGTACCCGTAGCCGCGGGCGCCGCTGCTCGCGTAGCCCCGCGCCGAGGCCGAGCTGCTGGCGTAGCCTCGCGCGCTCGACATGGAGGACGCGCCGCTGAAGCCGTGGCCGGCGCCGTACGAGCCGCCGCCGTGCCCGCCGCCGCCGCGCGTTCCGGCCGAGGCGATCGAGGGAGCGGCGAGCAGCGCGGCCGCGGCCGCGAGAGTGGTCAGGGTGCGCATAGGTGATCTCCGTTAACGGAGATGAACGGCAGGCCGCTGTTAAGGTTTCAAGCGGACTCTCCCGCCCCGCGAGCGCCCGTCACCACCGGGCGCGGCGTGCGGCGTCCACGGCGTGCTCCAAGGCCTGGCCGAAGCGGCGGCGCTCGGCCGCGCCCAGCGCGGCGCCCACCGCCACCGACCGGCCCGACGACGAGAGTCGCAGCGGCGCGCGCGAGCCTGGGGCGGGGCGCAGCACCTGCGTCCAGGCGGGCGGGGCCGTCCACACCACCGCGCCGGCCCCGCGCTCCACTGTGACCGCCTCCGCGCTCACCCTCACGCGCTCGCCGTGGCGTGCGCGACGGTTGGAGACGGCGAAGGCGGCCGCCACCGCGACGAGGTCGATCCCCAGGAAGATCGGCACGGGCCACGCCCCGATCAGCAGCAGGAAGCCGCAGATCAGGAGATTCCAGAGCACCAGCACCGCCAAGAGGATCGCGAGCCCGCGCGGCGACAGCGACCGGCTCGGGGACATGCGCCGGTCGAGGAACAGGGGCGGCTCGTTCACCCCGGGCATATGGACGGCGGCCGCCCGCGCCGCCACCGTGCGGCGCCCATGCCCGCCGATCCCAGCCAGAAGCCCGAGCGCAAGCCCGCCCGGCGCAAGCCCGCCGCCCCGCGCCGGCTCCCGCCCGCCGAGCGCGAGCGCGTGGAAGCCATCTTCCGCCGCTTCGAGGCGCAGGACCCCGCGCCCAAGGCGGAGCTGGAGTACCGCGACCCTTTCACCCTGGTGGTGGCCGTCGCGCTCTCCGCCCAGGCGACGGACAAGTCGGTGAACGCCGCTACGCGCACCCTGTTCGCCCTCGCGCCCACACCGCAGGCCATGGTCGACCTCGGCCTGGAGGGGCTGACGGAGCGCATCCGCACCATCGGCCTGTACCGCACCAAGGCGAAGAACGTGCTGGAGCTGAGCCGCCGCGTGGTGGTCGACCACGGCGGCGCGGTCCCGCTGGAGCGCGAGGCGCTGCAGGCTCTCCCCGGCGTCGGGCGCAAGACCGCCAGCGTGGTGCTGAACGAGCTCGGGGTCGAGCCGGCCATCGCGGTGGACACCCACGTCTACCGCGTCTCGCACCGGCTGAAGCTCGCCAAGGCGGCCACCCCGGACAAGGTCGAGCAGCAGCTCTACGTCCGCGTCCCGCCGTGGGCGCTGACGCGCGCGCACCACTGGCTGATCCTGCACGGCCGCTACGTCTGCGTCGCGCGGCGGCCGAAGTGCGAAGAGTGCCTGATCGCCGACCTCTGCCCCTCGCGCGCCCTGTACGAGGCCGTCGGCGTCGCGCGTTAACCTCGCCTTCGCCCCCGCCGGGCAGGGTGCGCCTGCAAGTTCCGGGCCGGGGAGGCCGCACACGTCATGGCGCTGGGCGCGCGTCTGGAGATCCGTCAGGGGCAGGGGCTGGTCATCACGCCCCAGCTGCAGCAGGCGATCAAGCTGCTGCAACTCTCCAACCTTGAGCTCGAAGGCTACATCGAGGGCGAGCTGGAGAAGAACCCCCTCCTGGCCCGCGAGGAGCCGGAGGCGCCCGACGCCGAGCCGGTCGCCGCCGAGACGGCCGACCGCGCGGAGATGAGCTTCGACGACGCGCCGGGCGGCGCGGCCTCGGCCGAGCTCGACGCGTCCTCCAGCGACCTGAACGTGGACGCCGCGCCCGGCGACCGCGACGCGGGCGAGGTGCCCGCCGGCGACGCGGGCGGGGCGGTCGACTGGTCGCGCGCCGGCGACGGCCGCCGCTTCGAGGGCGAGGGCGAGCTCGACTCCGCCCGCGCGCCCGACGAGACGCTGCACGACCACCTGGCCGCCCAGATCGCCGCCGCCGGCTTTGCGCCCACCGAGCGCGCCGTGGCCATGGTGCTGGCCGACGCCGTCGACGAGGGCGGCTACCTGCGCGCCGAGCTCGCCGAGGTGTCCGACCGCCTCGGCTGCGACCCGGCGCTGGTGGAGCGCGTGCTCGCCGCCTGCCAGGGCTTCGAGCCCGTGGGCGTGTTCGCGCGCAGCGTGCGCGAGTGCCTGGAGATCCAGCTGCGCGACCGCGACCGGCTCGACCCGGCCATGGCCGTCCTGCTTGACCATCTGGAGCTCCTCGCCCGCCGCGACCTCGCCGCGTTGAAGCGCCTGTGCGGCGTGGACGACGAGGACCTGCGCGACATGATCGGCGAGGTGCGCGCGCTCACGCCTCGCCCGGGCGCGGCCTTCGGCTCCGGCCCGATCCAGGGCGTGGTGCCCGACGTGCTGGTGCGCGAGGACCCGCTGGGCGGCTGGCGCGTGGAGCTGAACGCGGACACCCTGCCTCGCCTATTGGTCGACAAGCGCTACCACGCCCGGGTGTCGGGCGGCGCGCGGACGGACCAGGAGAAGACCTTTGTCGCCGACTGCCACGCCCAGGCCAGCTGGCTGGTGAAGAGCCTCGACCAGCGCGCCAAGACCATCCTCAAGGTCACCGGCGAGATCGTGCGCCAGCAGGACGCCTTCCTGGCGTTCGGCGTCGAGCACCTGCGGCCGCTGAACCTGAAGCACGTGGCCGACGTGATCGGCATGCACGAGTCCACCGTCAGCCGCGTGACCTCCAACAAGTACGTGGCCACACCGCGCGGCCTGTTCGAGCTGAAGTTCTTCTTCACCACCGCCCTGGCCTCGGCCGACGGCGGCGAGGCGCACTCGGCGGAGGCGGTGCGGCACCGCATCAAGAACCTGATCGAGGCGGAGGAGCGGCCGGGCGCCGAGGGCGTGCTCTCCGACGACCGGATCGTCGAGATCCTGAAGGAGACGGGCGTCGACATCGCCCGCCGCACCGTGGCCAAGTACAGGGAGGCGCTGCGCATCCCGAGCTCGGTGGAGCGCAAGCGGCTGCTCAAGACGGGCTGACGCGCCGGGCGGCGCGCCCTAGGAGCAGCGGGTGAAGCCCACCCCCGCCCTTTCGCGCACCGCCTTCCTGATCATCTTCGCGGTCTCCTTCGCGGTGCAGGCGGGCAACCTGGGCCTGCAGTCGGTGCTGCCCGCCATCGGGCGGCAGGTGGGCATCGCCGACCCGCTGATCGCCGGCATCTTCTCGCTCTCGGCGCTGCTGTGGACGGTGACCGCGCCGGTTTGGGCGCGGCGCTCGGACCGCACTGGGCGCAAGCCGATGATCGCGCTCGGGCTGGCCGGCTTCGCCGTATCGATGACCGGGTGCGCCTGCGTGGTGCTGGCCGGGCTGCACAGGCTTATTCCCGCCGTGGCGGTGTTCCTGGGCTTCGCGGGGCTGCGCGCCATCTTCGGTGCGATCGGCTCGGCGGCGACCCCGGCGAGCCAGGCCTACGTCGCCGACCGCACGCCGGCGGCGGCGCGCACCGAGGCCATGAGCCAGCTCGCCGGGGCCACGGGCCTGGGCGCGGTGGTGGGTCCGGCGGTCGCGTCGCTGATCGCCACCACGCCCGGCACGACGCTCTCCACGCCCATGTTCGCCTTCGCGCTCCTGGCCGGCTCGCTGCTCGTGTTCGTCTGGCGCGGCGTGCCGGAGGCGCCCGGCGCGCCCGTGCGCCCGGTGGAGGAGGCGGAGGTCGTCGACGCGCCGGCGGGCCACGAGGGCGAGGGGCTCGACACGGGCTCGGGGCGCAGGCGGAGCGTGTGGCGGGACCCGCGGATCGCGCCGTTCGTCATCTGGGGCTTCCTCGCCGCCTCCGCGCAGACGGTGAACACCTACACGGTGGGTTTCCTCGTCATCGACAAGCTCGGGACGGGGCCGGTCGCCTCGCAGAAGCTGATCGGCGTGGCGCTGATGGCCGGCGCCCTGGCGAGCCTGCTCGCGCAGTGGGGGCTGATCCGCATTTTCCGCATGGGGCCGCGCCACCTGCTGCGCTGGGGCGCGGCGCTTGCGGCCCTCGGCAACGTGGCCCTGGCGCTCGCACCCTCCTACGAGGCCGTGGTGTTCGCCTTCGCCCTGACCAGCCTCGGCTACGGCTTCGCCCGGCCGGGCTTCACCGCCGGGGCGTCGCTGGCGGCGGGGTCGCGCGAGCAGGGGGCGGTGGCGGGGGCCATCACGGCGGTGAACGGAGCCAGCGTGATCGTGACGCCCGTGCTGGGAGTGGCGCTGTATGAGCGCGCCGGCTTCGCACCCTTCGCGCTGAACGCGCTGCTGCTGGCGGCGCTGGTGGTCTACGCCCTCGCGAACGTCGCCCTGCGTCGCTCCGGCGAGGCGCCCACCACCGAGGCCGAGACCACCCAGGCCGCCCTCGACTACGCCGACGGCGGCGGCAGCTAGACGCCCGCCTCGGTCCGCAGCCGGCGGATCAGGTCGGTGGAGAGATAGCCCTCCGCGGGCAGCCCGCGCGCGCTCTGCCAGCCTCGCGCCGCCTTGCGGGTGGCCGTACCCAGCACGCCGTCGGTGTCGCCGGGATCGAAGCCCAGCCGCTTGAGCGCCTGCTGCGCGCCGATCCGGTCGGCGACGCTCAGCGGCGGCTCCGCCGGCCAGGGCTGCTGGAGCGGCCCCGCCCCGCCGATGCGGTCCGCCAGGAGGCCCACCGCGAGGGCGTAGCTGGTGGAGTTGTTGTACACGCGGATGGCGTAGTGGTTCGGGAAGGCCAGGAACCCCGGCCCGCGCCACCCCATGGGCATCAGCAGCTTCGCCGACGAGGCGGCGTCCGCCGCGCGCGACGGCGCGCCGTCCGCGGCGACCACGCCCAGGCGCGCCCACTCGGCGGGCGGCATGGCCTGCTGCTCCACGCGCAGGTAGTCGAAGCCGGTGGTCGGCACGCGCACCTCGCGCGTCCAGCTCTCGCCGGGCCGCCACGCGGCCTTGCGCCGCAGGAAGTTGGCGGCCGACGCGAGCGCGTCGGGGGCCGAGCCCCAGATGTCGCGGCGGCCGTCCCCGTCGCCATCGACCGCCCAGGCCAAGTAATCCTCCGGCGTGAACTGCGTCTGGCCCATGGCGCCCGCCCAGCTGCCCTTCAGCCGCGCCCGGTCCGCCTCGCCGCGGTCGAGGATGCGCAGGGCGTTGGTGAGCTGGCCCTCGGCCCAGGACGCGCGACGCCCGCCCGCGGCCTGCGTGGCCAGCGAGCGCACCACGTCGAAGTCGCCCTGCACCGCGCCGTAGCCGGACTCCACGCCCCAGACGCCCGCCAGCACCTCGGCCGGCACGCCCTGGCGCGCGGAGGCGGCGAGGTGCGGCGAGACGGCGTCCAGCCTGGTGCGCCCGAGCGCCACGCGCGACGCGCCCACCGTCGCCGTGACGTAGTCGCCCACCGACTTGGAGAACTCCGGCTGGCGGCTGTCGAGCGCGAGCACGCGCGGGTCGGGCGACAGGCCGGCGAGGGCGGAATCCACCGTGGCCGGCGACAGGCCGTGCGACAGGGCGCGCGACCGGTAGGCGGCCAACCAGGCGGCGAACTCGCCCGTCCCACCGCCCGGAGGAGCGTAGGGCTCCGGCGTGGCGATGAGGCCGACGGCGGAGGCGAGGAACGCGCGACGCAGCATGAGCGCATCTCTAGCGCAGCCGCGGAGTCGCGGCGATCACGAAGGTGCGACCTGGTCCCCCGCCGCTGTCCCCGCCCCGTTTGACTTCGCGCGCCCTCACGACTAAGCCACCGCCTCCGTCCGCCGGCCCCGCCTGCGGGCGTTGTCTTTTGTCGCGCCCGACGGCGCCTCCTCCCGCCGGGTGTCTCCGATGAAGGTCCGCAGCTCGCTGAAGTCGCTGAAGTCCCGCCACAAGGACTGCAAGCTCGTGCGCCGCAAGGGCCGCGTCTACGTGATCAACAAGACCGACCCGCGCTTCAAGGCCAAGCAGGGCTGAGGCCCGCGGCGGCTCCGGCCGCCGGCTTCCGCGTGACCTGACCAGCCCGGCGCGGACCTCCGCGCCGGGTTTTCGCGTCGGCGCCGTCGGGCGTCCGGGGTGCGGCGCCGCGTCCTGTGGAGAACCTCCGCGCGCCGTTGCGGCCGCCGCGGCGGGGTGGCTAGGTCGCCGCCTCCTCCGCTCCCACCCACCCGGAACCACCCATGGCCGACGACGCCTCCTTCCATTCAGGCCCGCATTCCGGCACCGACTTCCAGGCGGACTTCGACGCCAACCCGGAGGTGCTGACCGCCGCCGCCCAGGGCCGCCTCAAGAGCTTCCTGGAGCGCCTCGAGCGACTGGAGGTCGACAAGGCCGCCGTCGCCGACGACATGAAGCAGGTGTTCGCCGAGGCCAAGGGCGAGGGCTTCGACACCAAGATCATCCGCAAGGTCATGCGCCTGCGCAAGCAGGACAAGGTCCAGCGCGACGAGGAGGAGGCGCTGCTCGACCTCTACCTCTCGGCCATCGGCGGGCTCTGATCCAGGGAATGACGGCGGGGTGAAGCGCAAGCCTCCCGCCGACCCGGTGCAGGCGGCCCGCAAGGCCGCCCAGCGCGCCGCGCTCAACGCGCTCCGCCGCGCGCGGCGCCAAGCCGAGAAGGCGGGCGTGGAGTTGTCGGAGTGGGAGGACGGCTTCCTCGGCTCGGTGGCCGAGCGCCTCCAGACCTACGGCCGCGCCTTCGCCGATCCGGAGAAGGGCGCACGAGGCCAGGCGCTCTCCGCCCTGCAGGCGCGCAAGCTCCGTGAGATCGTCGGCAAGGCCAAGGAGGCGGAGGCCGGCCCGAAGGCGGCGGCCGCGCGCTCGCCGCGCCGCGGCCTGCGCCGCAGGCCGGATCCCACGCAGAGCGACTGAAGGTGGCGCGCCGGCCAGGCTCCAGCTAAGCCGCCCCGCCATGCTCGACCATCTCAAGGACAACAACCGCCGCTGGGCCGCGGGCAAGACCGCGGCGGACCCGGGCTTCTTCAAGCGCCTCGTCGACCAGCAGGCGCCCGACTACCTCTGGATCGGCTGCTCGGACAGCCGCGTGCCGGCCAACGAGATCACCGGGCTGGAGCCGGGCGAGGTGTTCGTCCACCGCAACGTCGCCAACTTGGCAGGCCCGCAGGACGCCAACTGGCTGTCGGTGCTGCAGTACGCGGTGGAGGTGCTGCGCGTGAAGCACGTGCTCGTGGTCGGCCACTACGGCTGCGGCGGCGTGGCGGCGGCTGTCGACGGCGAACGCCGCGGCCTCGTCGACCACTGGCTGCAGCCGATCCGCGAGGTCGAGCAGGCCCACCGCGCGGAGCTGGAGGTGTTGCCGGCCGGCCGCCCCCGACTCGACCGCCTGACCGAGCTCAACGTCGTGCGCCAAGTGCGCAACGTGGCCAGCGATGTCTTCGTACAGGACGCCTGGGCGCGCGGGCAGCCGGTCGCCGTCCACGGCTGGGTCTATTCGCTGGCCGACGGACTGGTGACCGACCTCGAGGTGACCGTCTCCGCCCCCGACCACCTGGAGCGGCTGCGCGCCGCGACCCTCACCTAAAAAGATATATCGAACCTAGCGTGACTGCGCGAGGTCGGCTATCTGCGCCAGCATGTTCGATATATCTGAAAGGGATCGAGACATGTTCGGTGGACATCATCACCATCACCGGTTCGGCCGCGGCGACGCCTGCGGGCCGCGCCACGTGCGGGACGGCCAGGAGCGCGGCTGGGGCCGTCACGGCGGCGGTCGCGGCGGGCCTTGGGAGCGCGGCCGGCGCTTCCGCCCGTTCGAGCAGGGCGACCTGCGCTACCTCGTCATGGACCTGATCGCGCAGCAGCCCCGCCACGGCTACGAGCTGATCAAAGCCATCGAGGACCAGCTCGGCGGCCACTACAGCCCCAGCCCCGGCGTCATCTATCCGACGCTGACGCTTCTGGAGGAGACCGGCCTGATCGCCTCGGAGGCGCAGGGGGCCAAGAAGCTCTACAGCCTGACTGACGAGGGCCGCGCTTGGCTGGAGGCCGAGGCGGCCGGCGTGCGCGCCGCGCGCGAGCGCCTGGCCGAGGCCCGCGTGCGCTTCGGCGGCGAGCCGCGGCCGGAGATCGAGCGGGCGCTCGGCAACCTGCGCGCCGCCATGCAGGTGCGCCTGAGCAAGGGCGAGCTCTCGCCCGCGGCCCTGGGCGCCATCACCGCCGCGCTGGACCGCGCGGCCGGCGAGGTCGAGCGCAGCTAGGCCGCGTCGCTCGCCTCGGCCACGTCCAGGCCCTGCTCCCGCACCTTGCGGTACAGGGTGGAGCGGCCGATGCCGAGGCGGCGGGCCACCTCGGTCATGTGGCCCGCGTAGAGCTCGATGGCGTGCTGGATGAGGTCGCGCTCGATCTCCTCCAGCGTGCGCAGGTGGCCGGAGCCGTCGACGATGCGCACCGGCTGCTCGCCGACGGCCGGCTCGGGCGCGGCGGGGGCGGACGACGCGTCGCCCTCCGCCGCCGGCGCGCTCACGCCTGAGACGGCGGGGAAGTCGTGCGGCTGCAGGTACGGGCCGTCGGCCAGCACCACGGCGCGGTACACCGCGTTCTCCAACTGGCGCACGTTGCCCGGCCAGTCGTGGGCGGCCAGCAGGGCGGCGGTCTCGGGCGAGGCGGCGACCACGCGCTTGCCCTCCTCGGCTGAGAAGCGGCGGATGAAGGCGTCGGTGAGGGCGCCGATGTCCTCGCGCCGCTCGCGCAGTGCGGGGGCCTCGATGGGGAAGACGTTGAGGCGGTAGAACAGGTCCTCGCGGAAGTCGCCGCTCTTCACCCTGTCGGCGAGGTCGCGGTTGGTGGCGGCCAGGATGCGCACGTCGACCTTCACCGGACGCTTGCCGCCGACGGGATCGACCTCCTTCTCCTGCAGCGCGCGCAGGAGCTTCACCTGCATGTCCAGCGGCAGCTCGCCGATCTCATCCAGGAACAGGGTGCCCCCCCGCGCCTCCATGAACTTGCCCAGGTGCTTCTCGTGGGCGCCCGTGAAGGCGCCCTTCTCGTGGCCGAACAGGATCGACTCGACGAGGTTGGCGGGCAGGGCGCCGCAGTTCACGGCGATGAAGGGCTTGGCCGCGCGGTCGCCCGCGGCGTGCACCGCGCGCGCGATCACCTCCTTGCCGACGCCGCTCTCGCCCAGGATCAGCACGGGGATGGCGCTGCCGGCGGCACGCTCGCCCAGCGCCTTGACGCGGCGCATGGCGGGCGAAGTCCCGACCAGGTCGGCGAAGCTCACACCCGACGAAGCGGGCCGCTTCTTAAGCCGGTCCACCTCCTGCGCGAGGTTGCCCATCTGCAGGGCGTTGCGGATCGAGACGATGATCCGCTCGGGCGAGGCCGGCTTGATGAAGAAGTCGCAGGCGCCCGCCTGCATGGCGCGCACCACCACTTCGACGCCGCCGGTGGCGGTCAGCACGATCACGGGCGCGGTCATCCCGGCGCCGCGCAGCGCCTGCAGCGTCTCGATGCCGCCCAGGCCCGGCATGACCATGTCCAGGATCACCACGTCGGGCGCCACGCCCCCCGCCACGCGGTCGAGGGCGGCGTCGCCGCTGTCGGCGGCGGCCACGGCGAAGCCTTCGCGCTCCAGCACCGCGCCGATCAGGCGGCGCTGGGTGGGGTCGTCGTCGACGAGGAGTACCGTCTTGGCCATGCCCCGTCTTACGGCGGCAGAGGTGAAGGCCCGGTTGCGCAAAGGTTGACGCGCGATTCACCCCCGCCGCTTGACGCCGGCGGGCGCCACAGGCGACCTGCCGCCCGATCCAGGGAGGACACACGCATGTTCAGCCACATGATGGTCGGCAGCGACGACATCGCGCGCTCCAAGCGCTTCTACGACGCCCTGTTCTCGAGCGTCGGCGGCAAGCCGGGGATCGAGGACTCCAAGGGCCGCCTGATCTACATGAAGGACGGGGCCACCTTCCTCGTCACCAAGCCCATCGACGGCCAGCCGGCGTCCCACGGCAACGGCTCCACGATCGGCTTCCAGGTCACCGGGCCGGAGCAGGCGCAAGCCTGGCACAAGGCGGGTGTGGAGAACGGCGGCCAGGCGATCGAGGAGCCGCCGGGCGTGCGCGAAGGGGGTGGCATGACCCTGTATCTGGCCTACCTGCGCGACCCGGACGGCAACAAGCTCTGCGCCCTGCACCGCATGGCCGCGGCCGCCTGACGCAGATCCGTCGCGCGGCGTCGCGGGGTCGCCTCAAAGGCGATTGCCCCCGTTCATGCGCCGCGCGATAGGCTGCGCCCCATGACCCAGCATCAGTCGGCCGACGCCTTCCAGGGCGAGGTCCTGCCCGAGTGGCGCCTCGACGACCTCTACGCGCGCCGCGACGACCCCAGGATCGAGGCCGACCTCGAGGCCGCGCGGACCGCCGTCGCCGAGCTGGTGCGGCTCAAGGGCCAGTTCACCGCCGCCCGCGCCAACCCCGAGCGCCTGGGCCTGCTGATCGACCAGGCGGTGAGCCTGTACGAGCGCGTCACCGACCTCCTGGGCGCGGTCGGCGCCTACGCGTCGCTGTCGGCCTCCACCGCGCGCGACGACCCGGCGGCGGCCAAGTTCGAAGGCGACATCCGCACCAAGGCCTCCGCGATCGGGGCCGACACCCTGTTCCTGACGCTCGAGCTGAACACGCTGGAGGAGTGGGAGATCGAGGGCGCGCTGAAAAGCCGCCCCGCCGCCGCCCGCTGGCGCCCGTGGCTGCGCCGCGTGCGCCTGGGCCGCGACCACGAGCTCGCGCCGGACCTGGAGCGCTTGCTGATCGACCGCTCGCCCGCCGTCGCCGGCTGGGTGCGCCTGCACGACGAGACGCTGGCCCGCCTCAAGGTCGAGGTCGGCGGCGAGGCGCTCACCCTGGCCGAGGCGCTGAACCGACTGTCCGACCCCTCCGCCGCCCGGCGCGAGGCGGCGGCCCACGCCCTCTCCGCCGCGCTGGAGGTGCAGGTGCCCGTGCTGGCGTTGGTGCTCAACACCACCGCCTTCGAGAAGCAGGTGGAGGACCGCTGGCGCCGCTTCGCCGACCCGCAGGCCGGCCGCCACCTCTCCAACGAGGTCGACGCCCAGAGCGTGCGCGTGATGGTGGAGGCGGTCACCGAGGCCTATCCGGCGCTGAGCCACAAGTACTACGCGCTGAAGGCCAAGGCGCTTGGCCTCACGCAGCTCAACTACTGGGACCGCAACGCCCCCCTCACGGCGGCCGCCCCCCGCTTCTACGGCTGGGAGGAGGCGAAGGGCATCGTGCTGGAGTCGTTCCGCGCCCTGGCCCCCAAGTTCGCCGAGCGGGCGAAGACCTTCTTCGACCGCCCCTGGATCGACGCCCAGCCCCGCCCGGGCAAGTCGTCGGGGGCCTTCGCCCACCCGGTCACCGCGCCCAAGCATCCCTACGTGCTGCTGAACTACATGAACGAGCGGCGCGACGTGCTGACGCTCGCGCACGAGCTGGGCCACGCCGTGCACCAGACGCTGGCGGCCCCCCAGGGGACGCTCCTGGCCGACACGCCGCTGACGTTGGCGGAGACCGCCTCCATCTTCGGCGAGGGCCTGGTGTTCGAGCGCCTGCTGGCCGAGGCGTCGCCGCCCGAGCGCCGCGCGCTCCTGGCCGGCAAGATCGAGGACGGGCTGAACACGGTGGTGCGCCAGATCGCCTTCCATCGCTTCGAGGAACGCTTCCACGCCGAGCGGATGGAGGGCGAGGTCGCCCCCGACCGGATCGCGCAGATCTGGCTGGAGGTGCAGGGCGAGAGCCTCGGCCCCGCCGTGAAGCTCAACGACGGCTACCAGCCCTACTGGGCCTACGTCAGCCACTTCGTCCACGCGCCCTTCTACGTCTACGCCTACGCCTTCGGCGACCTCCTGGTCTCCGCCCTGATGGAGAAACGCCGCGAGGACCCGGCCGCCTTCGCCCCGCTCTACGAGGAGCTGCTGGCCGCGGGCGGCGCGAAGACCTACGTCGAGGCCCTGGCGCCCTTCGGCCTCGACCCCCGGGAGAAGAGCTTCTGGGCCGCCGGCTGCACCCGCCTGGCGCGTCTCGTGGACGAGTTCGAGGCCCTGGGCTGACGGTCGGCGGAGCCGCGCTCCTCCGGGGGCGTTGGCCTCGCCATGAGCGACCGTCCTCCCCTCGATCCTGAGCGTGACCGGCTGTCCGGCCGGGTGCGCCGCTTCGCGCAGGTCGGGGCGGGGCTGTCCCGCGCGGGGGCCGCCTACGGCGTCAGCCGGCTGCGGGGCGGCGACGAGGCGGACGCGCGCAACGCCCGGCTGATCAAGGAGGCGCTCGGCGGGCTGAAGGGCCCGCTGATGAAGGCGGCGCAGATGTTCGCCACCGTGCCCGACCTCCTGCCCCCGGAGTTCGCCAAGGAGCTCGCCGAGCTGCAGGCCAACGCTCCGCCGATGGGCCGCGGCTTCGTGCGCCGCCGCATGGCCGCCGAGCTCGGGCCGGAGTGGGAGGCGCGCTTCAAGGCGTTCGACTACGAGCCCGCGGCCGCCGCCAGCCTCGGCCAAGTGCACCGCGCCACCTCGCTCGACGGCCGCGCCCTGGCGGTGAAGCTGCAGTACCCGGAGATGCAGTCGGCGGTGGAGAGCGACCTCGGCCAGCTCCGCACCCTGCTCGGCCTGGCCAAGCGTTTCGACAGCGGACTCGACGCGTCGGAGGTGCTGCAGGAGATCGGCGCGCGCCTGCGCGAGGAGCTGGACTACGCCCGCGAGGCCAAGGCCATGCGCGTCTACCGCACCTTCTTCGCCGCGCGCGACGACATCGCCGTGCCCGAGACGGTGGACGACCTCTGCACGCGCCGCCTGCTGTCCATGACCTGGCTGGACGGCCAGGGCCTGCTGACCTTCAAGTCCGCCGACCTCGACACGCGCAATCGGGTGGCGCGCCTGCTGTTCGACGCCTGGTGGCGACCGATGACCTCCCTTGGCGTGATCCACGGCGACCCGCATCTCGGCAACTACACCATCACGCCCGGCGCCGAGCGGCTGAACCTGCTGGACTTCGGCTGCATCCGCATCTTCCCGCCGCGGTTCGTCGCCGGCGTGGTGCGGCTGTTCCACGGGCTGGCCGACGACGACCGCGCCGCGCAATTCGAGGCCTATCGGTCGTGGGGTTTCGAGGACCTGTCCGACGAGCTGGTCGACACGCTCAACCTGTGGGCCCGGTTCATCTACGGCCCGCTCTTGGACGACCGCACGCGCACGGTGGCCGACGGCGTCGCGCCCGGCGAGTACGGCCGGCGCGAGGCGTTCCGCGTGCGCCAGGCGCTCAAGGCGCGCGCCGAGGCGACCGGGCGCTCCATCACCATCCCGCGCGAGTTCGTGTTCATGGACCGCGCCGCCATCGGCCTGGGCGCCGCCTTCCTGCACCTGGGGGCCGAGCTGAACTGGAGGCGGCTGTTCGAGGCCTCGCTGGAGGGGTTCTCCGAAGCCGCGGTCACCCGCCGCCAGGGGCAGGCGCTCGGCGAGGCGGGGCTCGCCTAAGCTGTCGCGCCGCCCGCGTGACGCGGACGTGATCGCCGGTTAGGAACGGCGTCATGTCCGACGACGTGTCCGAGGCGGTGGCCGCCGACATCCCGCCCGGCTACGCCGCCGTGCCCTGGCACCGGGGCTTCGGGCGGCAGGTCGGGCCCGTGTACGTACGCGACGCGGACGGTAGGCGAACCTTCGGCTTCCGCGTCCAGGAGCACCACACCAACGGGCTGCTCAACGCCCACGGCGGCATGCTGATGACGCTGGCGGACGTGGCGTGGGGCAACCTGATCTCGTACGAGCGCTCCATGTTCTGGGTCACCGTGCGCCTCACCTGCGACTTCCTCAGCGCCGCCAAGCTGGGCGACTGGGTCGAGGCCGGGAGCGAGCTCCTCCACCGCGAGGGCGACCTGCACACCATCGCCGGCCGCGTCTGGACGGGCGAGCGGACGCTGCTGCTCGGGCGCGGCGTGTTCAAGGCGGTGGGCCCCCGCGACCCCCGGCCGGGCGAGAGGGCCTTCGGCTCGCCCCCCGGCGCGGGGCCGCTCGCCGCATGAGCGACGTCCGCGACGAGGACCCAAACATCCGCAGCCCGCTGGCGCACCTCGCCGGCGCGCGGCCGCCCGCGCCCGCCTGGTTCGACGCCGCGCTCGCCGACCGGCCGGAACGCACCACCCTCTCCGCCGCGGGCGCCGAAATCGAGCTCCTCACCTGGGGCGAGCGCGGCCGGCCCGGCCTGCTGTTCATTCACGGCGGCATGGCGCACGCCGACTGGTGGAGCTTCATCGCGCCCTTCTTCGCCGCCGACCACCGTGTGGCGGCCCTGTCGCTGTCGGGCATGGGCGGCTCGGCCTGGCGCGACCGCTACGGCTTCGACCTGCACGCGGCCGAGGCGCTCGCCGCGGCGGAGGCGGCGGGGCTGTTCGACGCGGGACCGCCCTTGGTCGTCGGCCACTCCTTCGGCGGCGGGGTGACGATGCACCTCGCCCGCCAGGCCGGCGAGCGCCTGCGCGCCGCGGTGGTGGTCGACGCCGGCGTGCGGCCGCCCGACAAGCGCTGGCGGGGACCGCCGCCCGGCCTGGGACGGCCCAACCGCGTCTACCCCGACCTCGTCACCGCGCTGGGGCGCTTCCGCCTGTCGCCCTCGCAGCCGTGCTCGGAGCTGTACATCCTCGACCACATCGGCCGCGCCTCCCTGCGCGAGGCCGACGGCGGCTGGCGCTGGCGCTTCGACCCGAACCTCTGGGACAAGATGGACCACTCCGGTCGAGAGCCGCAGGAGGAGGAGCTCGCCGGCGTTCGCTGCCCGATCGCCTTCGTCTGGGGCGAGCGCTCGCGCCTGATGCCGGAGGACACCGTGGCCTACACGCGCGAACACGCCCCGCCGGGCTCGCCCATGTTCGCCATCCCCGAGGCCGAGCACCACGTGCTGCTGGACCAGCCGCTCGCGCTCGTCTCCGCCCTGCGCGGGCTGTTCAGCGCTTGGCCGCAGCGGGGTTCCTGAGCCTCAGGCGGCGACCGCGCGGAACACCGACCTCAACTGCGGATCGGAGTCGATCGGGCGGTCGCGGGCGAACTTCACGCCGGCCTGGGGGAGTTCGCGCCAGATCACCTCGATGTCCCAAGCCGCCTCCATCTTGGGGATCAGCAGCACCGTATCCGCGTGCACGATCCCGAGCCCGTCGAGCTGGAGCTTGGCGCCCGAGGCGGAGATGTTGCGGACGCCGACGCGCTCGACATGGTCCGAGCCCGGGCGCACCAGCAGTCCGACGAGCAAGCAGCGCCGCCTGCCCGTCTCGCGACGCCTGGAGCCGCCGCGCTCGGCCGCCCTGCGGTCGTCCTCGTCCTGGACCATGGATCGTCTGTACAGGATGATTGTTTCGAGACTGATAAGTCCGCGCCGCAGGGGGCGCGTCGCCTCGGAAAAGTTTCGTCGTGTCCGCGGCTTGCATTTCGGCCCGTCGGCGGCTCGCGGCAGGTCACGTGCCCTTAAGATTAACGCGCCACCCTGCGGCCGACCTTCGCGGCCGGACCTCCTCCACCCATGTTCCAGATCATCGGCGTCGTGCTCCTGTTCGGGCTCGTGTTCGGCTCGTTCATCATGAGCGGCGGCAACATGGGCGTGATCCTGGAGGCCGCGCCCAGCGAACTGGTCTGCATCCTGGGCGCGGGCGTCGCTTCGTTCCTGATCTCCAACTCCATGGGCGTCATCAAAGGCACCGCGGCGGGCATGGGCAAGGTGTTCGCCGGCCCCAAGTGGAAGAACTCCGACTACTCCGACCTGCTCGCGCTGCTGTTCACCTTGACGAAGACGATGAAGACCAAGGGCGTGATCGCGCTGGAGAGCCAGATCGAGAAGCCCGAGGAGAGCCCGATCTTCACCAAGTATCCGAAGATCCTGAAGGACCACTTCGCCGTGTCGTTCATCTGCGACACTCTGCGGATGATGACCATGAACCTCGACGACCCGCATCAGGTCGAGGACGCCATGGAGCGCCAGCTCGAGAAGCACCACCACGAGCTGCTGTCCCCGCCGCACGCCCTGCAGACCCTGGCGGACGCCCTGCCGGCGCTGGGCATCGTCGCGGCCGTGCTCGGCGTCATCAAGACCATGGGCTCGATCACCCAGCCGCCCGAGGTCCTGGGCGCCATGATCGGCGGCGCGCTGGTCGGCACCTTCCTGGGCGTGTTCCTGGCCTACGGCCTCGTGGCGCCCATGGCGGCGCGGCTCAACGCGGTGGTCGAGGAGGAGTCGAGCTTCTACAAGATCATCCGCTCGGTGCTGGTGGCGCACCTGCACGGCAATGCCGCGCAGATCAGCGTGGAGATCGGCCGCGGCGGCGTGCCCACCGCCGCCCAGCCCTCCTTCACCGAGCTCGAGACGGCGCTGGCCGGGGCCGAAGCGGCCTGACGCTCCGCCGAAAACGCCCGCTGGAACCCACAATCGGCTGGACAGTTGGACGAGCGAGGGCATATTGGCCCACGGCGCAAGAGCGCGTCCTCAACTTTCCATTCACGATGCCGTGATCGGAAGGGGGCGGGACGGAGCCCTTCCGCTCTCAACCTCCGTCCAAGGGAATGACCTCCATGCGCAAGCTCTTCGTCGCCGCGGCCGCCGTCGCCGCCCTCTCGGCCGCCGCCTGCTCCAAGCCGGCCAACAACACCGCCGAGAACAACACCACCACGACCGACACCTCGACCACGACCACGACCAACACGACCGACGCCAACGCGACCGGCAACATGTCGGGCAACATGAGCTCGGGCAACATGACCTCGGGCAACATGACGTCGGGCAACATGACCGGCGGCAACATGACCACGACGACGACCACGTCGAACACGTCGGGCCAGTAAGCCGGACACCCACGTCCTTCCCGGACGTTGAGCGAGGGCCGTCCCCACTGGGGGCGGCCCTTTTGCTTGCAAGCGACCTTCCCTAGGCCGTCCGGGTGACCGAACCGCCCGCGATCGACTGGAGCTCGGGCGCGCCGCGCGCGGTCGCCTTCGACGACGGCTACTTCGCCCGCGGCGACGGCCTGGCCGAGAGCCGCGTGGTGTTCCTTGAGGGGCTCGGCCTGCCGGAAGCCTGGGCGGGGCGCGACCGCTTCACCCTGGGCGAGCTCGGCTTCGGCACGGGGCTGAACGTTGTGGCGGTGCTGCAGCTGTGGCGCGCGCACCGGCCGTCCCCCACCGCGCGGCTGCACCTGTTCTCCGTCGAGGCTTTCCCCCTCGCGCCCGAGGACGCGCGGAAGGCGCTCGCCCCCTGGCCCGAGTTGGCCGTCCCCGCCGCGCCGCTCTTGGCCGCCTGGCCGCGCGGCCGCGCCGGCCTGCACCGCTTCGGCTGGCCCGCGCTGGGCGCGAGCCTGGACCTGATCGTCGGCGAGGCGCTCGCGGCGGTGACGGGCTGGGCGGGCGCGGCGGACGGCTGGATGCTCGACGGCTTCGCCCCCTCCCGCAATCCCGACATGTGGCGGCCGGAGCTCCTGGCCGCCGTCGCCGCGCGCAGCCGCCCCGGCGCGCGCGCCGCCACCTTCACCGTCGCCGGGGACGTGCGGCGCGGGCTGACGGCGGCCGGGTTCACCGTGGCCAAGCGCCCCGGCCACGGCGCCAAGCGCGAGCGGCTGGAGGCGGTCCTGCCCGGTGAGCCGCCGCCCGACCCACTCCGCCCGTCCGTGGCCGTCGTCGGCGCCGGGATCGCCGGGGCCGCGCTGGCGAGGGCTCTCCGCCGCGAAGGGCTGGACGCCGTCGTGGTCGCCGGACGCGAGGGGGGCGCTTCGGCCAACGCCGCCGCCCTGGTCGCGCCGAGGCTGGACGCGGGACTGGGCCCGGCGGCGCGGCTCACGGCGACGGCGTTCGCACGGGCGACGGCCGTCTACCTGCAAGAGGCGCCGGCGGCGGTGATCGCCCGCGGCGCCCTGCGGCTGGCGGCGGGCGAGCGCGACGCGGAGCGCTTCGCCCGCATCGCCGGCTCCGACCTGTTCGAGGCGGACGCGCTGGCCGTGCTCGACGCCGGAGCCGCAGCGGAAGCCCTGGGCGAGGCGGCCGCTCCCCCTGCGCTGCACGAACTCGACGCGCTGGTCGTGGAGCCCGGGGCCGTGCGCGCGGTGTGGCTCGCCGACGTCCGCCGGATCGAGGGCGAGGTCGACGCACTCAAATGCGACGGGGCGGGCTGGCGCCTGCGGGATGCGGACGGCCGCGAGCTGGCGCGGGCGGACGTCGTGGTGCTGGCGGGCGGCGCGTCCGGGGCTCGGCTCTTGCCCACCCTGGAGATGCGCGCGGTGCGCGGCCAGGCGGAGACGGCGGTGGGCGTGGACGCGGGCGTGGCCGCGGCCTGGGGCGGCTACGCGGTCCCGACGCGCGACGGGGCGCTGTGGGGCGCCACCCACGTCCGCGGCGACCTTGACGCAGCTCCCCGCGCCGCCGAGCGCGACGCCAACCTGGCCGCGCTCGCCGCTGTCCGGCCGCGGTTGGCGGCGGCGGTCCGCGCCCTGCCCGCCGACGCCGTCGAGAGCCGGGCGGCCGTGCGCGCGACCACCGCCGACCATCTGCCGCTCGCCGGGCGCGTGCCGGACGCTCCGGGCCTGTGGACGCTGACCGGACTGGGCGGCCACGGCTTCACCTGGGCGCCGCTGCTGGCAGAGCAACTCGCCGCGCGGATCGCGGGCGCACCGCCGCCGCTGCCGCGCGACCTCGCCGCCCTCGTCGATCCGGCCCGGCCCCGGGCGCAGGCCGGAACGGGACGGGCGCCCTCCCGTTCACCCGCCGCCCCGAAGGATAGCCCGCCATGACATCGCCGCTGAAGCCGATCTCCGACCAGGTCGTGGTGCTGACGGGGGCGACGTCGGGCATCGGGCTCGCGACGGCGCGCCTGCTCGCCGCGCGGGGCGCCCGGCTGGTGCTGGTGGCGCGCAACGAGGCCGCGCTCAAGGCGCTGGTGGACGAGCTCGCGGCCAAGGGCGGCCGGGCCGAGGCCGTGGCCGCCGACGTCGCCGACGAGGCGGCGCTCCGCCGCGCCGCCTCCGTGGCGCAAGCGCGCTTCGGCGGGCTCGACGCCTGGGTGAACAACGCGGGCGTGTCGATCTACGGCCGCCTCAGCGACACGCCGCTGGAGGATCAGCGACGCCTGTTCGAGACCAACTACTGGGGCGTCGTGCACGGCTCGCGCATCGCCGTGGAGCACCTGCGGGGGCGGCCGGGCGGCGGCGTGCTGGTCAACGTCGGCTCGGTGCTGAGCGACTATCCCGTGCCGGTGCAGGGCGCCTACTCGGCCAGCAAGCACGCGCTGAAGGGCTACACCAACGCCCTGCGCATGGAGCTCCTCGTCGACGCGCCGCAGGTGACGGTGACCCTGGTCAAGCCCAGCGCCATCGACACGCCCTACAAGGAGCACGGCCGCAACCTCACCGGCGCGCCCGTGACCAATCCACCGCCCGTGTACGCCGCGCCGCTGGTGGCCGACGCCATCCTGCACGCCCTGACGCGCCGCACGCGCGAGCTCACGGTCGGCTTCGGCGGCCGCAGCCTCGCCTGGATGGGCCAGTTCCTGCCGGCGCTGGCCGAGCCGCTGTTCGCCCGCGTGGTCCCGGCGCTGACGCGGAGCAAGGACGCCCCCACCACCGGCGACTCGCTGCACGCGCCGGGCCGCGACCTTCGCGAGCGCGCACCCTACCCCGCCGTGCGCGAGCGCAGCTATTGGCTGGAGGCGCAGAAGCGTCCGGAGCTCACGGCCGTGGCCGTGACGGCCGCCGCGCTCGCCCTATGGGCGACGATGCGCGTGCGCCGCGCCCTGCGCCATCACGCCATCCGCCGCGAGGTGCGCGCCGAGTACGAGGCGCAGGACGCCTGAGGCGGTTCAGCCCTCGGCCATGCGCTTGGCCACGGCGGCCTCGAGCTCGGCCAGCGGCGTGTGGACGTAGTCGCGGTCGATCTCGGCGACGACCTTGGCCTTCAGCGACGGCGACGCCGCACTGCGGAACGCGCCGAGCGAGGTGGCGTCCGCCGCCACAACGAGCCGGCCGAACGCGCCGGCCTTGGCGTCGAGGTGCTTGGCCACCTGTCCGACGAAGCCGTGCTCGCTCACCGAGTCGGACGCGTGGCTCTCGTCGTCCCGCGGGCGGTGCTCGTGCTTGTGGTCGTCCATGGCGAGGTCGGCGTGCACGTGGAGGCGGCCGCCGTCGAGGCTGAAGGCCTTCATGCGCGTGCCGTCGAAGACGGCGACGAGGGTCTGGACCTGGGGCACCGGATCAGGCCGCCGGCGTGGGAGGGATTTCGGTGGCGCCGTCCTCGGGATCATCCTGCGGGTCGCGCGTCGCCGGGTTGGGCGCGGTCTCCGGGAGCGAGTCGGCGGAGCGGCCGCTCGGGGCTTCGGCTTCGGGCGGGATGGTGATCTCGGGATCGGTCATGCCGCGGCAACGCCCGAAGCCCGCTCAAGGCTCCGATCCTCAGTCCGCCTCGTCGTCGTCGTCGTAGCCCACCAGCCGCAGGGCGCGGGCGGCGATCCCGTTCAGCTCGCACCAGCGCACCAGCGCCTCCTCGCGGCCGTGGGTGACCCACACCTCGCCGGGCCGCAGCTCCTCCACCGTGGCGCAGAGTTCGTCCCAATCGGCGTGATCGCTGATCACCAGGGGCAGCTCGACGCCGCGCTGGCGGGCGCGGGCGCGGACCGTCATCCAGCCGGACGCGAAGGCGGGCACCGGGTCGGCGAAGCGGCGCGCCCAGCGGTCCTGCACCGCGGCGGGCGGAGCGACGGCGACCTCCCCGGCCAGCTCGCCGCCCTTCACGCGCCGGCCCTCCTCCGTGGCGGGGGCGAGGTCGCCCAAGTCGACGCCCCAGCGCTCGTAGAGGGCGTTCAGCTTCAGCAGGGCGCCATGGACGAAGATCGTCCGGTCCCACCCCGCCCGGCGCATGCCCGTGATCACCCGCTGCGCCTTGCCCAGCGCATAGGCCCCGACCAGGTGCGCTCGCTCGGGGAACTGGGCGAGCGAGCGGACGAGCTTGTCGATCTCGTGCTCAATGGGCGGGTGGCGGAACACGGGCAGGCCGAAGGTCGCCTCCGTGACGAACACGTCGCACGGGATGGGTTCGAACGGCGCACAGGTGGGGTCGGCGCGCCGCTTGTAGTCGCCCGAGACCACGATGGTCATGCCGCGCCAGCGCACCACCGCCTGCGCCGAGCCGAGCACGTGGCCCGCGGGGACCAGCGTCACCTCGACCCCGTCGCGCGCGACCGTCCCGCCGTAGGGGATCGGCTCTTGCGCGCCGGCGAAGTCCTCGCCGTAGCGCACGCGCATGATGTCCAGCGTCTCGGGCGTGGCCACCACTGTCCCGTGGCCGGAGCGGGCGTGGTCGGCGTGGCCGTGCGTGATCACCGCCCGGTCCACGGGGCGGACCGGGTCGATGTAGAAGTCGCCGGGCGCGCAATAGAGGCCCTCGGGCTTGGGGCACAGCAGCTGTTCGGGCTTGAGCACGGGAGCGCAACGGCCGAAGCGCGGCCGCGGATGCGCGTCAGTCGGGGCGGGCCAGGGCGCGGGCGAGGGGGGCGGCGCGCTCCAGCGTCTCCGACAGGACCTGGCGCGCGCCGTCGTCGCAAGACGGGTGGGCGGCGCGGGCGGCGGCGAAGCCGGCGTTGAAGCGCTCCACCAATTGGGTGCGGCGCTCCCCGTCGGCGTGCTCGGCCTGCAGCACGCCCGACATGCGTGTGCGCCACAGGCCGTCGGAGCGCCCATGGCAGGCCTGGCGCAGGCCGTGGGCCTCGCCGAGCGCGTAGGCGAGGTCGCTCAGGCCGGGGCGGGCCGGCGGCGGCGCTGCTGCGAGGACGAGGAGGGCGAGGATCATCCCGCCCCGGCGCGGCGGGCGGCCGCGTCGATGATCCGCACCGTCTCGCTCCACAGCCCGAGGTCCGGGACGGCGGACAGCGGATGGAAGCGCGCGTCGGCCGCGTCGTCTCCGGCCTGCGGCTCGCCGGCGACCCAGCGCGCCGCGTAGTCGACCAGCAGGTAGTGAGCATCGCCGTCCGGCGTGGGGAAGAAGCCGTCGACCACGTCGAGCAGGCCGGCCAGCTCGGCTTCCACGCCCGTCTCCTCGGCCAGCTCGCGCAGGGCGGCGTCGGCGGCGCGCTCGCCCCACTCGATCCGGCCGCCAGGCAGGCTCCACTCGCCATGGCGGGGCGCCTTGCCGCGGCGGATCAGCAGCACCTCGGCCGCCGCACCCTCGCCGCGCAGGCACACGACGCCGACGGCGGGGACCGGCCGGCGCTCGACCGTCGTCACGCGCCCGCGGCCTCCGCCTCTTCCGGCAACCCGACGATGTGGAAGCCGGCGTCCACGTGCACCACCTCGCCGGTGGTGGAGCGGCCGAGGTCGGACAGGAGCCACAGGGCGCAGCCGGCCACGCCCTCGGGCGCGGTGTCCTCGCGCAATGGTGACCATGCACGGCCCTGGCCGATCATGGAGCGCCCGCCCGAGATGCCCGCCAACGACAAGGTGCGGATGGCGCCCGCGCTGATGGCGTTGACCCGGATGCCCTTGGGGCCGAGGTCGCGGGCGATGTAGCGGGTGGACGCCTCCAGCGCCGCCTTGGCCACGCCCATGACGTTGTAGTTGGGGATCACCCGCTCGCTGCCGAGGTAGGTCAGCGTGATCAGCGAGCCGCCGTTCGGCATCAGCTCGGCCGCGCGGCGCGAGGCGTCGACGAACGACCAGGCGCTGATCTCCATCGACTTCAGGAAGTTGGCCTTGGTGGTGTTCTCCACGAAGGAGCCCTTCAGCTCGTTCTTGTCGGAGAAGGCGATGGCGTGGACCAGGAAGTCGATGCTCCCGAACGCCTGCTTCACGGCGGCGAAGGCCGTGTCCATGCTGGCGTCGTCGGTCACCTCGCAGGGGACGAAGGTCTTCACGCCCAGCGCCTCGCCGAGCGGGCGCACGCGGCGCTCCATGGCGTCGATGTAGGTCCAGGCCATCTCGGCGCCCTGGGCGGCGAGCTGGGCGGCGATGGCGTAGGCGATGGAGTTGTGGTTCGCCACGCCCATGACGACCCCGCGCTTGCCGCGCATCAGGTCGCCTTTCGGGAGATCTAGATCGTCGGCCATGGGCGCTCCGCCTCGCGTTTCGGAGCGCGTCTCTAGCCGGTTTGTTTCAGCGCGGCCACGCTCAGGCGGCGGGCTTGGCGACGGCGGCCGCCGCCGCGGGCGGTGCGGCCCAGTCCATCACCGGGCCGTCCTCCGGCTTCAGGCCGGCGCTCTTGAGCGCCTCCTCCAGGCTCGGAGCGATCCTGTCGGCGTCGGCGGTGAAAGCGAGCTCCACCGGTGCGGCGGGGCGGTCCGCGGCGTTGCGGAAGCCCTCCAGCCGCAGGTGCGCGGCCTCCCCCGCCTTGATGGCGCACAGGGCGATGAAGGTCTTGCCGTCCGGCAGCAGGCGCCAGGTCGGGCGGCAGTCCGGCGCGCCCTCGCCGGCGACTCGCGGGGCGCTGTCGGCCCGCATGGGTTGGTCGAAGGCGACGGTGAGCACCAGCACGCCGAACTCCGGCGACGCGCCGGTCGCGGGGTAGGTGCGCACCACCCGGGGCGGCTCGCGCGACCCGATCACCGTCACCTCGCCGACGGGCGGTGGAGGGGGCTGGACCGCCGGCGCGGGCGGCGCGGCGCCGAGCGGCAGGGCGGCCAGCAGCAGGAACAGGGGCGGCATGGGCGAGAGGCTCCGCCCCGTTCAGGGCGTCACGAAGGCGAAGCGGTCGTGCTCCGGATGGAGGCAGCTCTTGTCCACGGGCGCGGACGGGTCGGCCAGGAAGGCGCGCATCATCTTGCGCGCGCAGACGCTGCGCCCGACCACGCCGTGCGTCTCGTTGGGGATCATCACGTACTGGCCGTGGCTGAAGCGCTTGGCGGCGGCCTCGGCCAGGGGCGGCGGGCAGCCTGGGTCGATCTCGGCGGACAGGAACAGGGTCGGGACGGAGCTGAAGACCGGCTGCTGCTCGACCGGGTCGGCCGGGCCCACGGGCCAGGCGCGGCACACGTCGAAGTAGCGCTCGAAGCTCTTCACCGACAACCGCGCCACCGGGTCGTGCGCCGTCCCGGCGGCCACCTGATCGCGCCGTTCGAAGGGGAACTCCTCCTTGCACAGGTGCGTCAGGTGCTGGCCCTCCACGTAGGGGCTGCGGTCGGCGATCTGCTCGTCCAGGGCGGAGAAGTCGCCGGCGTTGAGCGCGTAGACGTCGCGCGGCAGGCTCTTGGCGCCGACGTTCGAGTAGATTTGGTCCATGAGAAAGCCGCCGAGGTCGTCGGCGGTGTAGGTGCGACGGCTCGTGGTGATCGGTGCGGCCAGGAGCTTCAGCGCCAGGGCGTTCAGCTGGCCGGCCGGGTCGGGGTAGGCGGCGTGGCACTTGGAATCTGCGGCGCAGCGGTCGAACAGCACCTTGACCGCTGTGGAGATCATCTGCGGACCGCCCTGCGCCCACATGGCTTCCGGCGGCCACACCGAGTCGAGCACCACCGCGCGCACGCCCTGCGGCGCGTGCGTCAGCACGGCAAAGCCGATGCGCGTGCCGTAGCTGCCGCCGTAAAGATCGAAGCTCTTCAGCCCCAGCGCCCGGCGCAGGTCCTGAACGTCGAGCGCCACCTCGTGGGCGTTGTAGCGGCTGAGGTCGACGCCCGACGCGGCCCAGCGCCGGCCGCACGCCTCCAGCTCCTGTTCGGTGGCGTCGGAGATCGGGCCGGCGTCGTTCAGGGCGGCGTGGCCGCAGTCGAGCACCGGCGCGGAGAGCGTCCCGCCACGCTGGTCGAAGAAGACCCAGTCCTGGTCCTGCGCGATCAGGTCGGCGCCGCCGCGTGACCGCAGGCGCGGCGCGACGCCCTCGACCGCGCCTCCGCCGGGGCCGCCGTGCAGGTAGATCAGCGGCGGCAGGCCGGCTCTCGGGTGCAGCGCCTTGACCACGGTGACCGGCATGGCGACGCGCCGGCCGGTGTTCCCGCCCCGCGTCTCGTCGACGGTGAGCGTGCCGCACTCCACGCGCCAGGGCAGGCCGGAGAAGTCGCCGACGCAGGGCGCGGGCGCGTAGGTCGGAGCGGCGGCCAAGGCCCGGCCGGCGAACGCCGTCGCGCCCAGCGTGAGAAGGGCGGCCAGGAGGCGGAGCGAGCGGAGCATGCCGCACCCTCCCAAGGGGCGCGGCGGCGCGCAAGCGCTACTCGGCGCGGGCGATCACCAGCGTGGCGTTGGTGCCGCCGAAGCCGAAGCTGTTGCTCATCACCGTGTTCAGCCCCGCCCCGTCGCGGCGCTCGCGCAGGATAGGCAGGCCCTCGAACGCCGGGTCGAGCGTGTCGATGTGGGCGCTTTCGCAGGCGAAGTCCTCGGCCATCATCAGCAGCGAGTAGATCGCCTCCTGCGCGCCCGCCGCGCCCAGGCTATGGCCGGTGAGCGACTTGGTGGAGGAGATCAGCGGCGCGTCGGACGGCCAGACCTCGCGCACGGCGTCCATCTCCTTGCTGTCGCCCACGGGCGTGGAGGTGCCGTGTGTGTTCAGGTAGTCGATGCGTCGGCCGCCCGCCTGTTCCATGGCGAGGCGCATGCAGCGCACGGCGCCCTCGCCGGAGGGGGCCACCATGTCGAAGCCGTCGCTGGTGGCGGCGTAGCCGACCACCTCGCCGTAGATCTTCGCCCCGCGGGCGCGGGCGCGCTCCCACTCCTCCAGCACCACCATGCCGGCGCCGCCCGCGATCACGAAGCCGTCGCGGTCCCGGTCGTAGGCGCGGCTGGCGACGGCGGGGCGGTCGTTGTAGCCGCTGGACATGGCGCCCATGGCGTCGAACAGCACCGACAGCGTCCAGTCCAGCTCCTCGCAGCCGCCGGCGAGGACGATGTCCTGCTTGCCCAGCTGGATCTGCTCCATGCCCGCGCCGATGCAGTGGGCGCTGGTCGCGCAGGCGGAGCTGATCGAGTAGTTCACGCCGCGGATCTTGAACCAGGTGGCCAGCACGGCGGACGGTCCGGAGCACATGGCCTTGGGCACGGCGAACGGGCCCACGCGCTTGGGCCCCTTGGTGCGCGCGGTCTCCGCCGCGGCGACGATGGTGGAGGTCGAGGGGCCGCCCTCGCCGACGATGACGCCCGTGCGCTCGTGGGAGATCTCGTCAGCCGTGAGGCCGGCGTCGGCGATGGCCTGCTCGGTGGCGATGTGCGCGTAGGCGAGGCCGGGCGAAAGGAAGCGCGCGGCGCGCCGGTCGACCATCGACGCCCAGTCCAGCGGCGCCCCGTCCTTGACCGGCGGCGCGTGGACCTGGCTGCGGAAGCCGAGCTCGGCGTACTGCGGCGCGGCGACCACGCCCGAGCGCGCTTCGCGCAGGGCGGCCGTCACCTCCCCGGCGGACGAGCCAAGGGGCGAGACGATGCCGATCCCGGTGATCGCGACGCGCCGCATGGAGTCAGGTCTCGTTCTCGGATCCGATCCCGACTCCCTGCAGGGACTCGGGGCTGAACAGCCCGACCTTCAGGTCCTTGGCGGTGTAGATGACCTGGCCGTCGGCCTCGAGCGTGCCGTCGCCGACCCCCAGGATCAGTCGGCGCAGGATGAGCCGCTTGACGTCGATCTTGTAGGTGACCCGCTTCACGGTCGGCCTCACCTGCCCGCGGAACTTCACCTCGCCGACGCCGAGAGCCCGGCCCCGGCCCGGGGCGCCCGACCAGCCGATGTAGAAGCCCACCAGCTGCCACATGGCGTCCAGCCCCAGGCAGCCGGGCATCACGGGATCGCCGAAGAAGTGGCAGAGGAAGAACCACTGCTCCGGGGTGATATCCAGCTCGGCCTTCATGAAGCCCTTGCCGTACGCGCCGCCGTCCCTCGTGATCTCGACGATGCGGTCCATCATCAGCATGGGCGGCGCCGGCAGCTGGGCGTTGCCGGGGCCGAACATCTCGCCGCGTGCGCAGGCCAGGAGGTCGTCGCGCGTGTAGCTCGCCTGCGGCGCCGGGAAGGCGTCGGTGGCCACGCGCGGCAGGACGTCGGTCATCGGGGCTCGCTTCCGCGACGGGCCCTTCACGCGTGACCCTGCCGCGCCGGGTTACACGAGGCGGAAGGGGGGCTCAACCGAGGGCGGCGTCAGCGGCACTGCGCCTCCGGCTCGGTCCCCCACACCTCGCCCGCGCGCACCCAGCCCGAGACGCGGTCCGCGCTGATCCGGCACCAGCCGCGGTCGCATCTGTCCAGGCGCGCGACGGAGCGGGAGGCGAGGACGGCGGACGCCGGCGCGGCGTCGCTCGGCCGCTTGTGCAGGGGCAGGTCGCGGGCGGCCGTGCGCATCACTGTGCGCGACTCGGCCACCGTGCGCTTGTGCACCCAGCTCAGGCTGCGGTCCGGATCGCACACGCGCCGCCACTCGTCCGTCTCGGCGACCACCTGAAGGGGCAGCCCCTTGGCGTGGTAGGTCCACAGCATGCGGTGATCATCGCCGGGGCCGCCGCGGGCGTTCACCTCCCGGAACTTGGTGGAGACGTAGCGCGGCACGGGCAGGCCGGAGGGCGTGTCGGCCGCGGGCGGCGGCGCGGCCGTCGCCACGCCGACGGGGCCGAGGAGCGCCGCGACGCCGCCGGCCAGCGCCCGGAGCGCCCGTTGGCGGCTCCGGAGGGGGCTGCTATGCCGCCCCGGGCGCGGCCGCCCGCCCGCCTTCGACCTCCGCCCGGGAATCATGAGCGCCAGCAAGCCCAAAGTCGCCGTGACGCGCAAGCTGCCCGACGCGGTGGAGGCGCGCATGCGCGAGCTGTTCGACGTGGAGCTGAACGCGGACGACCGCGCCATGACCGCCGACGCGCTGGGGCAGGCGCTGGCCACCGCCGACGTGCTCGTCCCCACGGTCACCGATCGCCTCGACGGACGCCTGCTCAGCCGCGCCGGGCCGCAGCTGAAGCTGATCGCGCAGTTCGGCGCGGGCGTGGACAACATCGACGT
This sequence comes from uncultured Caulobacteraceae bacterium, assembly GCA_964242895.1. Lineage (GTDB taxonomy): Bacteria > Pseudomonadota > Alphaproteobacteria > Caulobacterales > Caulobacteraceae > JASLDZ01. Next base: position 35,315 of record CAXTBN010000003.1, read on the forward strand.
GGCCACCGCCAACCAGCGCGGGATCACCGTCACCAACACGCCTGGCGTGCTGACGGAGGACACGGCGGACATGACCATCGCCCTGATCCTGGCCGCCGCCCGCCGGCTCGTGGAGGGCGCGCAGGTGGTGCAGGCGGGCCAGTTCACCGGCTGGAGCCCCACCTGGATGATGGGCCGCCGCATCACCGGCAAGCGGCTGGGCATCGTCGGCATGGGCCGCATCGGCACGGCCGTGGCGCGACGTGCGCGCGCGTTCGGCCTGTCGATCCACTACCACAACCGCAAGCCCGTCAGCCCGCAGATCGAGGCCGAGCTCGGCGCGACCTACTGGGAGAGCCTGGACCAGATGCTGGCGCGCACCGACATCGTGTCGGTCAACTGCCCGCACACCCCGGCCACCTTTCACCTGCTGTCCGCGCGACGGCTGAAGCTGCTCCGCCCGGACGCCATCCTGGTGAACACCGCCCGCGGCGAGGTGGTGGACGAGGCGGCGCTGGCCAACATGTTGGCGCGCGGCGAGATCGCGGGCGCCGGCCTCGACGTCTACGAGAACGAGCCCGCCATCAACCCCAAGCTGCTGAAGCTGCCCAACGTGGTGCTGCTGCCGCACCTGGGGTCCGCCACGGTGGAGGCGCGCACGGACATGGGCGAGAAGGTCATCATCAACATCAAGACCTTCCTCGACGGCCACCGCCCGCCCGACCGCGTGATCCCCTCGATGCTGTAGGATCGGGCGGGCTCCGCGCCCGCCTGACCCGCGCCGGCCTCAGATCACGACCAGGCCGCCGCCCGCGACGATCTCCTCGCCGGTGACGAAGGTGGCGTCGGCCGCCAGGAACAGCACCGCCTTGGCGATCTCGTCCGCCTGGCCGATGCGCTTCAGCGGCACTTGCGAGACGATCTGCGTTTTGAAGCCCTCCACCTGCTCGGGCGTCAGGCCGCCGCCCTTGCCGAAGATGGGCGTGTCGATCGGGCCGGGGCTGATGGCGTTCACCCGGATCCCCCTGGGCGCGAGCTCGGCCCCCAGGGTGCGGGCGAAGGAGCGCACGGCCGCCTTGGTCGCCGAGTAGACGCTCGCGCCCGCCATGCCCGACGAGGCCGCGGTGGACGCCGTGAAGACGATGGCGCCGCCCTGCGGGATGTGCGGCGCGGCCGCCTTGGCCGCGAACAGCGCGCCCTTCACGTTGATGTCGAACTGGCGGTCGAAGCCCTCTTCCGTGAGCTGGTCCAGCGGCGAGAAGGCGGCCACCCCCGCGTTCACGAACAGGATGTCGATGCGGCCGTGCCGGGCCGCCACGTCGTCGGCCAGCGCCTGGGAGGCCGCCGGGTCGGACTGGTCGGAGAGCACCACCTCGACCCCCGGCAGCGCCGCGCGCGCCTTGTCGAGCCCGTCGGGGTTGGCCCCGGTGGCCACCACCGTGGCGCCTTCCGCCTGGAACAGGCGCGCGGTCGCCTCGCCGATGCCCGTGGTGCCGCCCGTGATCAGGGCGACCTTGCCGTCCAGCTTGGCCATGATGCGAACTCCTTGTGATCCGTCGCGAGCCCCAGGTAGGCACGGCCGGCCGGAATCGAAACAGTCGTGGTCACAGTTCTTCGGCGGCCCGCCTCAGCTGCGCTTCAGCCGCGGAACGGGTCGCGCATCAGCACGGTGTCGTCGCGCTCAGGGCCGGTGGAGATCAGCGCCACCGGCGTCTCGATCAGCTCCTCGATGCGGCGCACGTACTTGATGGCGTTGGCCGGCAGGTCGCGGAAGGTGCGCGCGCCCTGGGTGCTCTCGCTCCAGCCGGCGATCTCCTCGTACACCGGGCGGGCGGCGGCCTGGGCGGTGACGCCGGCGGGCAGGTGGTCGTGGTGCTCGCCGTCCACGTCGTAGCCGGTGCAGATCTTCAACGTCTCGAAGCCGTCGAGCACGTCGAGCTTGGTCAGGGCGATGCCGTCCACGCCGTTGATGGCCATGGACTGGCGCACCAGGGCCGCGTCGAACCAGCCGCAGCGGCGCTTGCGCCCCGTGACCACGCCGAACTCGCGCCCGACCATCCCCAGCCGCTCGCCGTCAGCGTCGTGCAGCTCGGTGGGGAAGGGGCCGCCGCCGACGCGGGTGGTGTAGGCCTTGACGATGCCGAGCACGTAGCCGACCGCGCGTGGGCCGAGGCCGGAGCCCGCCGCCGCCTGCCCCGCCACCGTGTTGGACGAGGTGACGAACGGGTAGGTGCCGTGGTCCACGTCCAGCAACGCGCCCTGGGCGCCCTCGAACAGGATGCGGCGTCCCGCCTTGTAGGTCTCGTCCAGCAGGCGCCACGCCGGGCGGGCGTAGGGCAGGATCTTCGGCGCGAGCTCCAGCAGGCCCGCGATCAGCGCCTCGCCGTCCGCCTCGGGCAGGTCGAGCCCGCGGCGCAGGGCGCCGTGGTGGGCGAGGAGGCGGGCGACCTTGGCCTCCAGCGCGGCGCGGTCGGCGAGGTCGGCCACGCGCACGGCGCGGCGGCCCACCTTGTCCTCGTAGGCGGGGCCGATGCCGCGCCCGGTGGTGCCGATGGCGGCCGAGCCGGCCTCGCGCTCGCGGGCGGCGTCGATGTCACGGTGCAGCGGTAGGATCAGGCAGGCGTTGTCGGCCAGCACCAGCAGCTCGGGCGTGATGGCCACGCCCTGCGCGGACACCCGCGCGATCTCGTCCAGCAGCGCCTGCGGATCGACCACCACGCCGTTGCCGATGACCGACAGCTTGCCCTGCACCACGCCGGAGGGGAGCAGGCTCAGCTTGTAGGTGGTGTCGCGCACCACCAGCGTGTGGCCGGCGTTGTGGCCGCCCTGGAAGCGCACCACCACGTCGGCGCGGCTGGAGAGCCAGTCGACGATGCGGCCCTTGCCCTCGTCGCCCCACTGGGCGCCGACGACGGCGACGTTGGCCATGTGCTCAGGTCTTCCGGTTGCGGCTCAGCGGAAGCGGTACATGACGCGCAGGCCCACGTCGTCCATGCCCTGGTTCTTGCCCGAGTGCAGGATCTGGCCGTTGGAGAGGTGGACGTAGCTGGCCTCGACCTTCACGTCCTTGTTCAGCTTGTAGCCGAAGGCCAGCTCGGGCTCGAACAGGTCATGGCTGCCGAAGTCGATGCGCGTGGCCGCCAGGTGCTGGCGGCGCGCGCGCTCCATGGCCGAGATCGTCGGGTCGAAGGCGTTGCCGATGTCGGCCTCGCCGGTGGTCCCTGCGAAGCCGATGCCCGGGCGGATGTACCAGTGCTCGCTGTGCAGGATGGCGATCGGCCAGTCGAAGCCGAGCGCGATGAAGTCCGTCGGCACGTTGGAGTTGATGCCGATCATGCCGTGGATGGCGGGACTGAAGATGTACTTCAGCGCTGAGATCCGGTCGGTCTCGAAGCCGAACATCATGTCGGCCCCGCCCTCCTGGCTCTGCTTGGTGCCGACGCCGTGGGCGTAGGCGCCCGTCCAGACGTCCGCCGCCGAAGCGGCCGAGGCGCACGCCAGCGCCATAGCGCCCGCCAGGAGCGCCGTCGCGAACCGCTTCATGTGTGTCTTCCCCGCCGGACAGGTTCGGCGGACGCTCTAGCCGCGCCGCGCCCGCGCGCCAAGGGCTTGAGGCGTCTCGACAGTCGGGCGCGCCCCCGCCAAGGTCGCCGCCCCATCCCCATCGGTGTGATCGCCCCGCCCATGACCCGCCTGCGCCTCGCGCTGCTCCTCACCGCCGGCCTGCTCGCCGCGGCCCCCGTCTCCGCCCAGGAGCGCCTGCCGCAGCCCGCGCCGCCCGCGCCGCCGATCGAGGCGCCGCGCGACGTCGCCTACGCGCCGGGCGCGCTGAAGCTGAGCGTCGACGTCACCGATCTCGACCGCCGCATCTACCAGGTGCGCGAGACCGTCCCCGTGGCCGGGCCCGGACCGATGACGCTGCTGTTTCCGCAGTGGCTTCCGGGCAACCACTCGCCGAGCGGCCCCCTGCCGCAGCTGGCCGGCCTGATCATCACCGCCAACGGCCAGCGCGTGCAGTGGACGCGCGATCCCGTCGAGGTGTTCGCCTTCCACGTGAACGTGCCCGCGGGCGCCTCGGCGCTGGAGCTGCGGTTCCAGCACCTGTCGCCCACCCAGCCGAGCCAGGGCCGCGTGACGGTCAGCCCCGAAATGGTCAGCCTGTCGTGGAACGAGGTCGCCCTTTACCCGGCCGGCTATTTCGCCCGCCGGATCCCCGTGGACGCCTCGGTGACCCTGCCCGAGGGCTGGGGCTACGCCACCGCGCTGGAGACGGGCTCGAAGACCGGGGGCGCCGTCAGCTTCAAGCGCACAGACTTCGACACCCTGGTCGACTCGCCGCTGAACACGGGCCGGTACTGGAAGAGCATCGACCTCGGCGCGCCCGGGCCGGCTCCCGTGCGCCTCGACATCATGGCCGACAAGCCGGACGACCTGGAGATCAAGCCGGAGCAGCTGGCCGCGCACAAGCAGCTCGTGCAGCAGGCCTACAAGCTCTACGGCGCGCACCACTACAGCCACTACGATTTCCTGTTCTCTCTTTCCGACAAGATCGGCGGCGAGGGCCTGGAGCATCACCAGTCGTCGCAGGACGGCGTCGGCCCCGACTACTTCACCAAGTGGGACGACCGCCCCGCCGATCGCGACCTCCTGCCCCACGAGTACACCCACAGCTGGAACGGCAAGTTCCGCCGCCCCTTCGACCTGTGGACGCCCAGCTTCAACGTGCCCATGCGCGACAGCCTGCTGTGGGTCTACGAGGGCCAGACGCAGTACTGGGGCTTCGTGCTGGCCGCGCGCTCCGGCCTTTGGACGCAGCAGATCTTCCTGGACGCGCTGGCGGCCACCGCGGCGACCTACGACAACCTGCCCGGCCGCACCTGGCGCGCCATGCAGGACACCACCAACGACCCGATCATCAACCAGCGCCGGCCGCAGGGCTGGCGGTCGTACCAGCGGTCGGAGGACTACTACTCGGAGGGCCAGCTGATCTGGCTCGACGCCGACACGCTGATCCGCGAGCGGTCGGGCGGCAAGCGCTCGCTGGACGACTTCGCGCGGCGCTTCTTCGGCGTGGAGGACGGCAGCTACGTCCCCGACACCTACACCTTCGACGACGTGGTGGCGGCGCTCAACGCGGTGCAGCCGTACGACTGGGCGAGTTTCCTGCGCACGCGGCTGGACGGCCACGGCCCGGGCGCGCCGCTCGACGGGATCAAGCGCGGCGGCTACCGGCTGGTCTACACCGACACGCCCAGCGACTTCGTCAAGAAGAACGAGGCGGAGCGCAAGATCATCGACCTGAGCTTCTCGCTGGGCGTGGTCGTCGGCCGCGAGGGCGTGCTCTCGTCGGTGCTGTGGGACTCGCCGGCGTTCAAGGCGGGCCTGATCTCGGGCGAGACGCTCGTGGCCGTGAACGGGGACGCCTACAGCCCCGAGGCGGTCAAGGAGGCGCTCAAGGCGGGCCACGGCAAGGGCGGCGGCGTCGATCTGCTGATCAAGGCCGGCGACCGCTACAGGACCGTTCGCGTCGCCTACGACGGCGGGCTGCGCTACCCGCACCTGGAGAAGGCGGCGGGCGGCGGCGCCTCGTTGGAGGCCATCGCCGCGCCGCGGAAGTAGGCTGGCGCGGCCTCACCGCCGCCGCCATACTGCACCAGGGGAAGGGCGGACCGCGCGGGAGCGTGCGGTCCCGGTCGGAGCGTCGATGCCGTCGAGCCCACCTCCCGTCCTCGGACCTCGCCGCCTCGCGCGCGCCGCCCTCGTCGCGGGCGCGCTCGCCGCCGCGCTGGTCCCCGCCGCCGCTTCTGCGCAGGGCGGCGGCCCCAAGCTGCAGATCATCCGCGACACGGAGATCGAGGAGATCATCCACCAGGAAGCCGACCCGGTGTTCATCGCCGCCGGCCTCGACCCCAAGCAGATCCAGCTCGTGCTGGTGCAGGACGAGTTCAACGCCGCCACCACCGGCGGCCGCCAGTTCATCGTCGGCACCAAGCTGATCCAGGAGACGGCCAATCCCAACGAGCTGATCGGCGTGCTCGCCCACGAAGCGGGCCACGCCGCGGGCGGCCATCCGATCCGCAACGACATCGGCCGCGCGGGCATCATGCCCATGGTGATCAGCGCCGGCCTGGGCCTGCTGGCGCTGGCGGCGGGCATACCGGACGCCGGCCTCGCGCTGCTGGTCTCCTCGCCGTACTTCGGTGCGCTGGCCTCCATCGGCTACTCGCGCGAGCAGGAGGCGCGCGCCGACCAGGCCGGGGCCACCTACCTCGAGAAGGCGGGAATGAGCGGGCGGGGCCTGGTCAGCTTCTTCGAGCGCTTCCGCTACGAGGAGGTGTTCAGCGAGGCGCGGCGCTACAAGTACTTCGTCGACCACCCGATCTTCGCCGAGCGCGTTGAGCTTCTGCGCCGCCGCGTCGAGACCCAGCCGCACTACAGGGCGGTCGACCCCTCCGGCCTGCTCGCCCGCCACGAGATCATGAAGGCCAAGCTGAAAGCCTTCACGGAGGCGCCGCAGACCACCTTCATCAGCGTCAGCGAGACCGACACCAGCTTCCCCGCGCGATACGCCCGCGCCATCGCCTACTACCGCTCGCTGGAGACCGACCGGGCGCTGAAGCTGATCGACGGGCTGATCGCCGATTATCCGAAGGACCCCTACCTCTACGAGCTGAAAGGCCAGACCCTGTTCGAGAGCGCCAAGAGCGCCCAGGCCGAAGCCGCCTACACCCAGGCGGTGCAGCTGAAGCCCGACGCCAGCCTGCTCCGCGTGCTGCTGGCGCAGGCCATCCTCGGCCAGGACGACGGCAAGAAGGCGGACGCCGCTATCCCGCACCTGAAGCGCGCCCTGGTGCTGGAGAACGACAACCCCTTCGCCTGGCAGCTGCTCAGCCAGGCCTACGACGCCAAGGGTCAGGGCGGGGCCGCGCGCCTGGCAGCCGCCGAGGCGCGCTACGCCGTAGGCGACATGAGGGAGGCGCGCATCTTCGCCATGCGCGCCCGCGAGGCCCTGGACAAGAACACCCCCGAGTGGCGGAGGGCGACCGACATCGTCCTGGCCAGCCGCCCCAGCGCCAACGACCTCAAGCTGATCGCCGACGGGACGGGGTAGCTCGCGCGGACCTCGTCAGGCGGCCAGCGCCGCCGGGGCGGCGCGGCCGCGGATCAGGTCGGCCGCCTTCTCCGCGATCATGATGGTGGGGGCGTTGGTGTTGCCCGAGACCAGGCGCGGCATGACGGAGGCGTCCACCACGCGCAGGCCCTCCACCCCCACGACGCGCAGCTCGGCGTCGACCACCGCGGCGGGGTCGGCGCCCATGCGGCAGGTGCCGACGGGGTGGTAGATCGTCGTGCCCGTGGCCTGGGCGAAGGCCAAGAGCGCCTCGTCGGTCGCGAGCTCCGGCCCCGGGTGCATCTCGTGGTCGATCACCGCGGCCAGCGCCGGCTGCGCCGCCATGCGCCGCGCCCAGCGCAGCCCGGCCACCACCACCTCCTGGTCCAGCGCGTTCGACAGGTAGTTGGCCGTGATCGCCGGGTGGCGCGCAGGATCGGAGGAGGCGATGCGGACCGCTCCGCGCGACTCGGGGCGCAGCTGGCACGGGGCGAGCGTCAGGCCGGGCTCGGCCTCCAGCACCATCTTCTGCTCGTTGGCCAGCTTCTCCAGGTCCATGGTCGCGGGCAGGATGTGGAACTGGATGTCCGGGGTGGCGAGCTCCGGCCGCGACTTGACGAAGGCGCCCACGTGCGCGGCCGACAGCGTCAGCAGCCCCTTGCGCCGGAAGGCGTAGTTGAGCACCTCGCCCAGGAACCGCAGGCCGTGCGTCTGCTCGTTGACCGACACCTGCCCCGCCTTGAGGCGGTAGCGGCCGGCCACGACGTAGTGGTCCTGCAGCCCCTCGCCCACCTGCGCCCGGTCGGCCACCACGGGCACGCCGTGCTCCGCCAGCAGCGCGCCGGGGCCGACGCCCGAGAGCTGCAGCAACTGCGGCGAGTTGATCGCCCCGCCCGCCAGGATCACCTCGGCGCGGGCGCGCAGCGTCTCCGGCGCACCGCCCGCCCGCCGGAACTCCACGCCCGTGGCGCGGCGACCCTCGAACAGAACACGCGAGGCGAGGGCGCCGGTGATCACCTGCAGGTTGGGCCGCTTCATCGCCGGGTGCAGGTAGGCCACCGCCGCCGAGCAGCGCGCGCCGTCGCGCTGCGTCACCTGGAACCAGCCGACGCCCTCCTGGTCGGCCCCGTTCAGGTCGTCGCGCCGCGGCAGGCCCGCCTCCACGCACGCTGCGATGGCGTGCTCGCTGACGGCGTGGCCCTCCATGTCGGAGACGTGCAGCGGGCCGCCGTCGGTGTGCAGCTCGCCGTGCAGCGCCCCCCGCTCCTGGTGCTGGGACCGGCGGAAGTAGGGCAGCACGTCGTCCCAGCTCCAGCCGGCCGCGCCCATCTGCCGCCAGCCGTCGTAGTCCTGCGGCTGACCGCGCACGTAGAGCATGGCGTTGATCGACGAGGAGCCGCCCAGCACCTTGCCCCGCGGCCACACGTGCGTGCGGCCGCCGGAGGAGGGGTCCGGCTCCGTCTGGTAGAGCCAGTTGACCTTGGGATCCTTCAGCGTGGCCGCGTAGCCGACCGGCACGTGGATCATCAGGTTGGAGAGGAACTGACCGGGGTTCTTCGTCGGCCGGTCGTCGCCGCCCGCCTCCAGCAGCACCACGCGCACCGCCGGGTCCTCCGACAGGCGCGCCGCCAGCACGCAGCCGGCGCTGCCCGCGCCCACGATCACGTAGTCGGCTTCCCGCTCCGCTTCGGCCATCGCCCGGTCCTCACTCCGTCACTGCGGAGCCACCATGGCGGGCGCGCCGGGGCGCGTGAAGAGGTATGTGGCGCGCATGACGACGAGTGAGGACGCGACCGTACGGTGGGGCGCGGCGGGGGCTTGGACGCTCGCCGCCCTGTCGGTGGCCGGCGCGGTGCTGCAGATCGCCGGCCGCCTGCCCGCGGCGGCCGGCTCTCCGGGGCTTGTGTGGACGACGGCCGCCGTCCTGGCCGGAGCGGGCGCGGCGCAGGCGGCCGTCGTGCGCGGCGCAGGGCGAGCCCTCGGGCCGGCCACCCGCGTGCTCCTGGGAGCCGGGCTGGCCGGGTGGGCGGCGGCGGCTCTGTGGCTCGGCGCGGCTGCGGCGCTGTCGGCCGGCCCGCTCGCCCCGCCGCTCCTGGCCGTGCGCCTCGCCGAGTTCGCGCCCACCGCGCAGGGCTTCTGGGCCCTCGGCGTCGCCGCGGTCGCGTGGCGGCTGAAGGCCTGGCCCGCGTGGCTGAGGGTGACGGGCGCGGTCTGGGGCGCCGGCGCGGCGGTGCTGCCGGGCGCTCCCGTGCTGAACGCGCCGGTGCTGCTGGTCGGCCTCGCATGGTGGACCGGGCTCGGCTTCGCCCTGCTACGACGTGGACGGTCCACCTCGGGTTAACGCGTCGGGCGCACCGTCGCGGCGTGAGCGACGCCGCCCTCCAGCTCGACACGCCGCCGCCGGTCCCGACGACCGGGCGGGCGCGCCTGGCGCTGCTCAAGCGCCTGGCCGACGTCGTGTCGCTGCCCCTGTCGCGGGTGAACGCCTTCGAGCGCGCCATGACCGCCGACCTCCTGGTCGAAATGCTGCGCGAGGCCGAGCCCGCCGAGCGCGCCCGCGTGGCCCGCCGCATGGCCACCCTCACCGAGCCGCCCGCCTCCGTCCTGCGCCTCTTGCTGCACGACGAGGTGGAGATCGCGCGCCCGCTGCTGGAGGACGCCCCGCTGCCGGACAGCGACCTGCTGCACGCCATCGCCGACTCCGGCCCCGCCCACCAGCGCCTGATCGCCGGCCGCAAGGCGGTGAGCGAGGTGGTCGCCGACGCCCTTGTCGCCGCCGCGGACGACGGCGAGGCCCTGACCGTGCTGATGCGCAACCCGGGCGCGCGCCTGTCCAACGAGTCGGTCGAGCGGCTCACGGCCATGTCGCGCGACCGGGCGACGCTGATCCCGCTCCTGCTGCACCGCCCCGAGCTGCGGCCGGCGCACGCCTACGTCCTGTTCTGGTGGTCGGGCCCGGACGAGCGCCGCGTGATTCTCACGCGCTTCGCCGTGAGCCGCGAGGTGCTGCAGGAGGCCGCCGCCGACGTCTTCCGCCTCGCCGCCGCCGAGAACTGGCAGGACCCCCTCGCGCGCAAGGCGCTGCAGTTCATCGAGCGCCGCCAGCGCAACCGCGCCGCCGTCGCCAAAAGCCCGTTCTCCTCCCTGGAGGACGCCGTCACCCGCGCCCAGGACGGGCTGACGCGCGAGACGGCGGAGGAGATCAGCTATCTCTCCGGCCTGAAGCCGGCGACGGGCGCGAAGATCTTCACCGACCGCGGCGGCGAGCCCCTCGCCATCCTGTGCAAGGCCACGGGCCTGCCCAAGGCCGCCGTGCGCGCCCTGTGGCGCGGCTTGCGCCGCCCGGAGACGGACGACGACGGCCGGCCCTCGCCCGCCCTGACCCGCGTGTTCGAGACCTACGATCTGATGGCCGTGGACCGGGCTCAGACCGTGCTGCGCTACTGGAACTGGTCGCTCTCGTCGGCCCTCACGCCGAGCCTCATGCGCGCGATCCGCGAGGGCGACGAGGCCGCGCTCGACCCCTACTCGGCCCCCCAGCGCGCCGCCATGCTGGCGCTCGGGTCCGACTTCGGCCGCTGAGCGGCCGCGCCTCTTCACCGTCGCATTCCCGCCACAGGCGAGCCGCGAAGCCGGCCTCCTCGCCCGTCCGGAGTCCCGCGAATCGCTTTCCGCTTGCCGGGCCGCCAAGGTTAAAGGAGGGTTGAGCGCCGGATTCAACGGGTTGCGGGGACTCTTGAACGTGATGACTCAGATCGGAGCGCCGGCCGCCGCGCAGCGGGCGCACGAGGAGATGTTCAGCTACTGGGCCGCCCGCCGCGCCCCCGGCCGCATCCCGGGCCGCGCGCAGATCGACCCCTGCGACTTCAAGCGCCACCTGCCGACCGTCAGCCTGATCGACGTGCGCCCAAGTCACTCGGGCGGGAGGAACCGGCCTGAGTACAAGCTGCGGCTGGCGGGCACCGGCCTCTACCGCGTGTACGGCGGCGAGATCACCGGCAAGGCGCTGGAGGACGTCTACGCGGAGGACGCCTGCGACTACTGGCGCGCGGAGCTCGACCGGGTGGTGGAGACGCGGCGGCCGGCGGCCGGGGTGCACTCCTTCGCGTGGCGCGGCGCGGCGCACCTGTCGATCATGTGGCTCCGCCTGCCGCTCGCCTCCGACGGCCGGGAGGTGGACATGATCCTGGGCTACGACGCCCCCCTCGGCGGCGGCGGCCCCAGCCCGATCTCGGGCATCCGCGCCGCCTGAGGCCTCGCTCCGCGTGCGTCCGACTCTGACGGCGCGCGACTCGCAACGCTTCTGATAGGAAACTTATCCTCCCTCCTGCGGACCCGGTTAGGCTCGGGTCCGTCCATGGAGGAGTACCCGTGTCCAGCCTGGCGTCCCGAATCACCCGCCCCCCTTCGCCGCGCGGGGAGGCCGACCGCGACCGTGCGGTCCTGATCACCCATCTCGTCGCCTTCTCCACCGGCGTGCCCGCGCGCGAGATCGTGTCGAGCGGTCGCGCGGCCCTGCCGGCGTCGGAGGCGCGGCACCTCGCCATGTACCTGGCGCACACCGGGCTGGGCTGGCCGCTGGCGCGCGTCGGGGCTGCGTTCGGCCGCGACCGCACCACCGTGGGCCACGCCTGCCGGCGCGTGGAGGACCGCCGCGACGATCCCGGCTTCGACCGCAGCGTCGAGGCGCTGGAGGACTGCCTGCGCCACGCGCCGCTCGACCCGCGGGCGCTGGCGTGAGCGGGCCGGCCGACGACCGCCTGCTGGCGCGCGCCCGCGCCCTGCTGGCGCGGCCCGGCGCGTGGCTGGAGCCTGCGCCGGCGGGCGGGGGCTACCACCTGCGCACCGCGCCCGACCGCCGCCGCCGCCCGGCGCTGACGGTGGATGAGGCGGAGCTGCGCGAGCTGGTCGCCGAGCCCGGCCTGCGTCCCCGCACAGCGGGCGGATGGACGGGCCGGCCGTCGACGGCCGAGCCGCCGCGGTCGGAGCCGGGCCGCCCGGGGCATATCGCCGGCGAGCGCGTGGTGGCTGGACCGGACGGCCGGGTCGCACCGCAAGCCGCCAACCTCGGCGAGAGCCCGCTGGGGTGGCTGCTGCGCCGCGGCGCGCTCACCCCCGTGCAGGCCGCCGCGGGCGAGCGCCTGCGCGACGACGTGCACCGGGCAGGCGTGGTCGGCCGCCTCACCATGAACTGGGACGCCGGGCCCCGCGCCTCCGGCGGCCGAGGGCCGGGCGTCGAGCCCGCCGAGCGCGCCCGCGCCGCCAAGGCCCGCGTCGCCGCCGCCCTTGAGGCGGCCGGCCCCGGCCTGCGCGAGGTGCTGGAGCAGGTGTGCGTGCGCGGCTCGTCGCTGGAGGCGGCCGAGCGCGGCCTCGACCTGCCCCGGCGCGCGGGCAAGGCCGTGCTGCGGCTGGCGCTGGACCGGCTCGCCGCGCACTACCGCCTAAGCTAGGCGGCGCGCGCGTCCGCCGCGAGCGCGCGGATGCGCGCCACCATGGAGGCGAGCCCGTTGGCGCGCTGCGCGGACAGGGCGCCCTTGAGGCCCAGCCGCGCCACCCCGTCCTCGAAGGGAAAGGCGGCCACCTCCGCCGCGGGCATGCCGGCGGAGAGGCGCAGCACCACGGCCACCAGTCCCCGCACGATGTGCGCGTCGCTGTCGCCGCGCAGCTGCAGGCGGCCTTCCGCGTCGACGGCGCCCACGAGCCACACCTGGCTCGCGCAGCCGCGCACCTTGTTGGCGTCCGACCGCTCGGCCTCGGTCAGCGGCGCGAGTCCGCGGCCGAGGTCGATGAGGTGGCGGTAGCGCTCCTCCCAGTCGTCGCCCAGGAGCTCGAAGTCGTCGGCGAGCTCGTCGAGGGCGGCTTGCGGGGTGGAGGCGGGCATGAGCGCCGTCTGCCCCGTCGCGGGCGGCGGCTCAAGCTCCGGGCGTCAGTCCGTCTCGGACGGAGCGGGCAGGCGCACGGTGGCGCGCACGCCTGCGCCCGGTGCGGCGTCCAGGTGCAGCCGGCCGCCCATGGCCTTGCTGAGGAGGCGGGCGATGGGCAGGCCGAGCCCGGCCCCCTCCGTGCGGCGCACCAGGGCGTTCTCACCCTGCTCGAAGGGTCGCATCAGGCGGGGGATGTCGGCGGGGTCGAGCCCCGGGCCGTCGTCGCGCACCTCCAGGAACACGCGCTCGCCGCGGCGGCGCGCTGTCAGTGTCACGGCGCCGCCGGCGGGCGAGGCGGCCACGGCGTTGGCCAGCAACGCGCCGAGCACCTTGCGCAGCCCCCGGCGGTCGCACAGCACGCGGTCCGCGTCCGCGTCCAGCATGCGCACGAGGCGCACGCCGCGTGCGGCGGCGACGTCGGCGGCGTCGGCGAGCGCCTCGGTCACGACCTCCTCCAGCGGCTCGGCGCGGGCGGTGAGCTCCATGGCCCCCTGCTCGAGGCGAGCCAGGTCGATGACGTTGTTGAACAGCGACAGCAGCGTCAGCCCGCTCTCGCGGATCATGCGGGCGTGCTCGGCGTAGCGGGGGTCGCCCACCGGGCCGTGCAGCTCGCGCGCGATCAGCTCGGAGAAGCCGATCACCGCGTTCAGCGGCGTGCGCAGTTCATGGCTGACCATGCGCAGGAAGGAGCGTGTATCCGCCTCCGACCGCCGCCGGCGCATCCGCACGGAGACGTCCGCCTCCGGGTTCGGCGGCTGGTGGGCGGAGCGGGCGGGCGGAACCGGAAGGGCCAAGGGGCGCGCCTGAGAGCGTTGCATCGCATCCCAGCACGGTCGAGCTTACCATACCGTTCATCGCCGGAGCGCGCCGGCGAGGGCGCTCCCCCAGGGGTTGCGGGCGCTCGCAGGCGCGCAGCGGCGCGACTAGGGTCCGAGCACTGCCGCTTTCGGCCCGAGGTCCTCCGTGTCCGAGCTCCCGTCCGAACCGCCGACCCCGGAGGGCGCGCCCGCCCTGCGGCTCGACGTGCGGACCTGGCACCTCGGCTGGGCGGTGGGCGTGGGGGCGGTCGCCGGCCTGGCGCTGCTGTTCGCCTCGCACCCGCCGGGCCCGGCGCTGCTGCTGGCCCTGGCGCTGCTGGCCGCGCCCGCGGCGCTGGCCCTCGTTCGTGCGGCGGAAGGTCGTGGCGGCTTCGCGGTCGCGGGCTGGGCGGTGCTGACGGGGTGCGCCCTGTCGCTCGGCGGCGGCGTGGCGGGGCCGCTCGGACCGGCGGCGGCCGCGCCCGCCCTCGCGGGGCTGGTGCTCCGGCGACCCGGCGCGGGTGTCGCCGGCGCGTGCCTGGCGGCGGCCGCGGCCTCCGTCTTGCAGACCCTCGCGGCGGGCGCGCCTCCCGTCGCGCAGCCGGGCGACGCGGCGGCGCTCGCCGCGGGACTGACCGCCCTGACCGCCCTCGCGGCCTGGGGGGCCCTGCGGCTCACGGCCGCAGAGGCGCCGGCGGCCGATCCGCGCCTCGCCGACGCCTATGCGGCGCGAGACCGGGCCGTGCGCGAGTCGGGCGCGCGGGCCCGCTTCCTCGCCGAGATGAGCCACGAGCTGCGCACGCCGCTGAACGCCATCGTCGGCTTCAGCGACATCATGCGCCAGCGCCTGTTCGGCCCGCTGCCCGGCCGCTACGGCGAGTACGCCGAGCTGATCCACGAGTCGGGCCTGCACCTCGCCGACCTGATCAACGACGTGCTCGACATCTCCAAGATCGACGCCGAGCGCTACGAGCTGCGGCGCGAGCGGATCGACGTGCGCGACCCGGTCGCCTCCGCCCTGAAGACGGTGCGCGGCGCGGCCGACGACAAGGGCGTGGCGCTGCACGCCAGCCTGCCGCCGCAGCCGCTGGAGGCCGACGCCGATCCGCGGGCGCTCAAGCAGATCGCCCTCAACCTCCTGTCCAACGCCGTGAAGTTCACCCCGCCCGGCGGCGAGGTGACGCTGTCGCTGGCCGCCGCCGGTCCCGGGGAGCTGGAGCTGACGGTCGCCGACACGGGCGTGGGCGTCGGGCCGGAGGAGCTGAAGCGCCTCGGTGAGCCCTATGCGCAGGGCGAGGCGGGGCGCGCCGTGCAGGGCACGGGGCTGGGGCTGTCGCTGGTCAAGGCGCTGGCCGGGCTGCACGGCGGCGACCTGCTGCTGGAAAGCCGCCTGGGCGAGGGCACCGCCGCCACCGTGCGCCTGCCCGTGCTCGTCGCGGAGACCGAGGCCGCCTAGGGACGCCGTCCGCTACGGACGGGGGCCGGCGCTGAGGAAGGCGCGGCCCACGGCGAAGTCGCCCGCCTCCACCAGCGCGGACACCCTTCGGTCGCCCCCGGCGGCGGGGTAGACCAACTCCAGCCGGGCGTTCTCGCGCGGGTCCAGCGCCGCCAAGGCGTCCGCCGCGGTCATGGGAAAGCGGAACCGCCACGCGCGGCCACCGTCGAGCGCGGTGCGGCCCGACGTCGCCACGACCCGCTCGGCGTCGGCGGGAGGTCGCCCGTCCGGCGCCAGGTAAGGCTGCGGCGCGCGGGTCGGATCGCGCGCGACCAGCCGCGCCGTCCAGGCCCCGCCGGCCGCGGGATCGGCCACCTCCAGCGCGAACTCGGCGGGGCCGTCCGAGCGGCCGGCGACGCGCAGGCCGACGGTGAACGCCCGCCCGCCCAGCACGCCGGAGCTCGCCAGCGCCCAGAACGGGCCGGGACGATCGGGCCACCGACGCGCGCGCCACTCGCCGCGTGAGCCGGGCAGGGCCAGCGTCGACTGGCGCGACCAGCCCGTGAAGGCGGCGCGCACGCGCTGGGCGGCGACGCGCAGGTCGGGCGAGGCGCACGGGACGGCCGCCGCCTTGGCCCGCGCGTCCCGCTCGGCCAAGTTGACGGCCGCCTCCGCCGCGCCCGCGCGCAGGGCCGACCCCCGCGCCTGCGCGGCGCCCGCCGCCAGCGCCGCCTGGACCCGCGGCTCGAACAGCTTGCAGCGCGCGCCCGCCTCGCGCATCAGCGTGCGCTCGTAGACGACTCCGGACAGGTCGGCCGCGTGCGTCGCCGGCGGCGCGGCCGCCGCGAGCGCGGCGGCGAGGGCGGCGGGAACGGCTCGATGCATGGGGCCCGGCATGCGCCGCCGGCGCTTTCGACAGGGTTGACGGAGGCCGACCATGGAGCTGCCGACCGAACTCTGGGTGCAGGCGCTGCTCCGGCGCGCGGCGATCGAAGGCGCGTTCGGCGTGGTCGTGCGGCGCGGCGACGCGCGCGCCGGCGCGGTGCTGGTCAAGGCGGTTAACGTGCGCACCCGCGCCGTGCGCCTGTTCGCGGAGGCTCCGGGCGGCCAGGAGGAGGGGCGTGTGTGGGCGCAGCCTCACCCCGACGCCGCCGAGCCCGAGCTCGACGCGTACGCCGCGCGGCAGGTCGGCTACGACTCCGACCTGTGGATCGTAGAGATCGAGGATCGGGAGGGCCGTCACTTCCTCACCGAGCCCGTCGAGCCGCCCCGCCCCGCGCCGCTGCGTTAACCGTGCCCGTGCACCGGGCCGAAAGCGCGATGCGCGCATCGTCGCGCCATGCTGTTCCTGATGAACGACGCGGTGCTGGAGCTCGTGGGCGACGACGCGCCGCCCCCGCCCGCGCCCGAACGCTTCCGCGCGCTCAGCCTCGGCCACGTGCTGAAGCTCGGGGCCGAACTGTTCAGCGAGGCTCCGCTGCTGCATCGGGACGACCCGGCGCGGGCGAGACGGCTGGCGCTCCTGATCCTGGCCAAGGCCCCTGACGTGAACGCCGCCCTGTTCAGCGCGCCGGGCGCCGGCTGCCCGCCCGAGGCCGTGTCCGCGCGCGTGGCCACCGTGCCGACCGAGCTGCTGCTGGCGCTCCAGGCCAAGGCCGCCGCCGGCGACCTGACGCCCGCCTCCGCCGACCGCGAGGTGTGGCGGCGCATGGCGGCCTGAGCGCCGCCCACGTTGCACCGGAGGGGGCGGGCCTCTACCTGCCCCGCCCATGCCCGCCGCATCCCTCGCCGCCGAAGCTTCCCGGCGGCGCACCTTCGCCATCATCAGCCACCCTGACGCGGGCAAGACCACACTGACCGAGCACCTGCTGCTGGCCGGCGGGGCGATCCGCGCGGCGGGCGCGGTGCGGGCGCGGGGCGAGACGCGGCGCACCCGGTCCGACTGGATGAAGATCGAGCGCGAGCGGGGGATCAGCGTCTCCGCGTCGGTGATGACGTTCGAGCACGAGGGTCTGCTGTTCAACCTGCTCGACACGCCGGGGCACGAGGACTTCAGCGAGGACACCTACCGCACCCTCACCGCCGCCGACGCCGCGGTCATGGTGCTCGACGCCGCCAAGGGCATCGAGCCGCAGACGCTGAAGCTGTTCGAGGTGTGCCGCCTGCGCGACATCCCCATCGTCACCTTCATCAACAAGATGGACCGCGAGGCGCAGGATCCCTTCGCGCTCCTGGACGAGATCGGCGGCAAGCTCGCGCTGGACCCCGCGCCGCTCTACTGGCCGGCGGGAAGCGGCAATCGCTTCAAGGGCATGCTCGACCTGCGCGACCAGAGCTTCATCCCTTACGTCCGCAACCCCGACGAGACGGACGAGGAGGACCTCAAGTCGGTCTCCCTGAACTCCAACGCTATCGCGCGCATGATGGACGCGGCCGAGCAGGAGGAGCTGGAGGAGGGGGCCGAGCTCGTGGCGGGCGCCTCCAAGCCCTTCAATCTCGCCTCCTTCCGCGAGGGCCACATGACGCCGGTGATCTTCGGCTCGGCCCTGCGCCACTTCGGCGTGGGCGAGCTCCTGGCCGTGCTGGGCGACTTCGCGCCGCCTCCTGAGCCCGTCGAGGCCGAGCGGGGCGGAGTCGAGGTGGAGGTCGCGCCGGGCGACGCGGAGGTCACGGGCTTCGTGTTCAAGATCCAGGCGAACATGGACCCCAACCACCGCGACCGCATCGCCTTCGTGAAGCTGTGCTCCGGCGAGTTCCGGCGCGGCATGAAGCTCAAGGTGCAGAACACCGGCCGCCAGATGAGCGTTCACAACCCGATCCTCTTCCTCGCCAGCGACCGGGAGCTGGCGGAGGAGGCGTTCGCGGGGGACGTGATCGGCATTCCCAACCACGGCGTGCTGCGCGTGGGCGATAGTCTCAGCGAGACGGGCCAGCTCCGCTACGCCGGCCTGCCCAACTTCGCGCCGGAGATCCTGCAGCGTGTGCGGGTCAAAGACCCGCTCAAGGCCAAGCACCTGTCGCGCGCCCTGGAGAGCCTGGCGGAGGAGGGCGTCACCCAGCTGTTCCGCCCCGAGATCGGGTCCGACTTCATCGTCGGCGCGGTCGGCCCTCTGCAGTTCGAGGTGATGGCCGACCGCCTCGCCAGCGAGTTCAACCTGGAGGTCGCCTTCGAGCCCTCGCCCTTCGCCGAGGCGCGCTGGATCAGCGGCGACAAGGCCGACCTGGAGGACTTCGCGGGCAAGCACCGCGCGGGCATGGCCCGCGACATCGACCAGGCGCCGGTGTTCCTGGCCAAGACGGCTTGGGAGACCAATTATGTGGCCGAGCGCTTCCCCAAGGTGGCGCTGCATCGCACCAAGGAGCGCGGCTGAGGGCGCCGGGTTAACGAAGGGTTGACGCCGCGCCGATCCGGCGTCCCCCTTGCACCGTGAGCGTCAGTTCCCCGGCCGCGTCCCGCGGCGGGACGGGCGTGGAGAGCGGCATGTCGGTGTGGACGGGTCTGCCGTGGGGTCGCGGCGCGGAGGGCTTCCGCCTGCTGGACGACCCCGCCCGGCTGGAGCTGCTGTCGCCCGAGGCGCTGGCGCAGGAGGCCGCGGTCGCAGGCTTCGCCGCGCACCGCGCCCCCGCCACCGGACGGGCGCGGCTGCATCTCGATCACGCCCGGCTGCTCCGCGAGCACGGCGCCCGCGCCGGCGCACCCGAGTCCCTGGCGCGCGCCGCTCGCGCGGCCAAGGCCGCGGGTGCGGTCGACGCCAGGGGCCGTTCCGCCCTGGACGCTCGGCTGGAGGCCGCCGCCGCCGCCCTCGCCGCGGCCGAGCTGACGGCCGACGCAGGACTGCTGGACTCCGCCGCCGACCACCTCGAGGGCGGGGACGCGCCGACCGACGCCGGCGCGGTGGCCCGCCTCGCCGCCGCCCGCGCCGCGCTGGCCTCGCGCCGCGCGCTGGCGTCCGGCTCGCCGGACGAGGCGCTGGAGTCCGGCGGTCTCCTCGACGGCGCCACGCAGGCGCTCGCCCGCCTGCGGCGCGCCGCGCCGACCGCCGACGGCGACATCCTCGCGGCGGAGCTCGCCGGCGCGCGGATGGAGCGCGCCGCCCTGCTCACCGGCTTCGCCCTGCGCCTGCGCGATCCCGCCCCCGCCGAGCGCGCCGCCGCCGACATGGCCGACCTCATCTCGACGCTGGACGGCGGCCGGCGCCCCGTCCTCCACGCCCGCGCGGCGCGGCTGCGGGGCGAGGCGCTGACGGCGGAGGGCGAGCTCGCGGGCTGCCCGCGGCGGCTGACCGCCGCCTCGCGCATCCTCTCCGACGCCCTGGACGACCTGCCCCCCGGCCACGCGCCCGTGGAGCGCGCGCGCCTGGGACGTGCCCTCGGCCACGCCGCCCGCGCCCTGGCCGAGGCGGCGGGCTCGCCGGACGACGCCCTCCATCTGGACGAGGCCGCGGCCGGTGCGTTCACCGCGGCGGCCGCTGAGCTGGCCGGGGCCGCCGCTCCGGCGCTGCGGGCCGAGCTTGCGTTCGAACGGGCGCTGGCGCTGGCCGGGGCCGCCCTGCGCCGGCCGGAGGCGACGGCCGCGCGCCGCTCAGCGGAGGCCGCGTTGCGCGCAGAACTGAACGGGTCGGCGCAAGGGCGAGGCGATCCGGCCGCCTGGGCTTCCGTGCAGCTGGCGCTGGGCCGCCTCTACGCCGCCGAGCCCGGCCTGCCGCGCCGCGCGGAGGCGGCGCTCGCCTGCGAGGCCGCCCTGGATGTGTTCGGGGAGGCCGGACTCCGCACCCTGGCCGACTCAGCGGCGGAGGCGCTGCGCGGCCTCGCCCCCGCGCGCTGAGCGCCGGTCCTAGGGTCCGGCGGAGGCGAGCCGGGCGGCGTTGACCGCCGCCTTGGTGCGGAGCGGCGCGGGCGCCTCGTCGGGCGTCGCGAGGTCGGCCGGGGCGGTGGCGAAGAACTGCGGGGGCACGGGCACGGGGTCGGGCTCCAGCCCGTACTCGCGATGCACGGAGTACCGACGCCCCCCGTCGCCTGACCGCGGGGCCGCGTCGGCGATCGCGGACGGAGCGGCCGAGCCTGCGGCGGTCGGCAGCACGTAGGCGCGCGCGTAGGCGGGCGGGCGCGGCGGCCCGAGCGTCGGGCCGGCCGAAGCCTGGGCCACGGGCGCGGGCGCCGCCGAGACCGGAGGCATGGACATGGGCGCCGCCGCGGCGCGTCCGGGGCCGACGTAGCCGTAACGGCCGACGACGGGCGGCGGGAGGGTGTCGGCCGTCGGCGCCGCCGCAGCCGCTGCACGCCGCGCCTCGAAGGCCAAGCCGGGGCCGTACGCGGGTCCGGGCGGAACGTAGGTCGGCGGCTCGGCCATCCCGGACGGCAGCGTCGACCCCTGCGCGCGCATGCCGGCGGGCTCCAGGCCGGGCGCCATCGTCGGTTGATTGGCGAGCGGGGCCAGGAAGACGCCCGACCTGCGCGGCGCGCTGGCCATGACGTAGGGGGACAGCGCGGCCGCGGCCGGCGGCCCGGCGTAGGCCGGTGCGCGCCGAGCGATCTGGGGGCGGCGCGCGGGAGCGGGCCAGGTGGTCGACGGCGTCGGCGTGTTCAGCACCGGGGCGGAGCCTGTGCGCAGGGCCGGAGCAGGGGCCGCGTAGCCGCCCATGCTCGGGAAGCGGGCGGGGTACCGGGCGGGGCCGGGCGTCTGCGCGGCCTCGAAGGCCGGCGCCGGAGCCGTCGCGGGCGAGAGCGCCGGGCGCAGCTCCGCCTTGCCGGGCCAGGACAGGGTGCGCAGCGACGGCGCAGCGCGCAGGGGCGGGGCGTAGCCGCCGGGGTCGGCGTAGTTCACCGGGGCTACGGACGCCGGCGGCGGGCCGTAGCGGTCGCCCGCCTGGGCGTGCGCCCGCCCGGCCGCGACGGCGGCGAGCAGGAGCAGCGGCGGGAGGAGGCGGGACATGGCGCCTCACGGAACGCCCGTCCGGCTTTACGCGACCTTACCGGCCGCGCCAGCGACGCAGCACGACGGACTCGCCGCGCTCCACGAGCGCGTGCAATCCCGCGGCCAGGGCGCCCAGCACCAGCAAGGCGGCGAACATGTCGGCGGTCTGCAGCCGCTGCCCGGCCTCGGAGATGCGCCACGCCAGTCCCTGGCTGCGGCCGGAGCCCGCGACGAACTCGGCCACCACCGCGCCGATCACCGACAGCCCGACGCCCACCTTCAGCCCCTCCAGCGCGAAGGGCAGGGCGGCGGGCAGGCGCAGGTGGAACAGGCGCTGCAGCGGGCGCGCGCCGTAGAGATCGAACACGCGCTCCAGGTCGGGGTCGGCGCTCCGCAGCCCTGTGAGCGCGCCGGAGAACAGGGGGAAGAAGGCCACCACCGCGGCCAAGGCGGTGACCGCGCGCTCCGGGTGGTCGAGCCCCGCCCAGATCACCACCAGCGGCGCGATGGCCACCACGGGCGTGACCTGCAGGGTCACCGCGATCGGACGTAGGGCGCGCTCGGCGGTGCGGCTCGCTCCCGCCAGCAGCGCCAGCGGCCAGGCCGCCGCCGCCGCCAGCGCCAGCGCCGCCAACGCCTGGCCAAGCGTGGCCAACGCCGCGCGCGCCAGCCCCGCCGGGTCCGCCCCGGCCGCCCGGGCGACGGCCGTGGGCGGCGGGAGCACGTAGGGCGCGACGTGCAGGCCCCGGCACGCCGCCTCCCACGCGAGCAGGACCGCGGCCACGAGCAGCCAGGGCGCCGCGGCGGCCCTCACGCCGCGCCTTCCAGCCGGCGCGAGACGGTCTCCACCGCCTCGCGGAAGGCGGCCGTGGTCCGGAATCCGGCCGGCCGGGGCAGGGGAGCGTCGACGGTCGTCTCGGCGACGATCTGGCCGGGCGCGCCGCCCAGCACCACGACGCGGTCGCCCATGTAGACCGCCTCCTCCACCGAGTGGGTCACGAAGGCGGCGGCGGGCCGGCCGAGCGCGTCCCATCGCGCGTGGACGTCGTCGGCGAGGCGGCGGCGGGTGATCTCGTCCAGGGCGGCGAAGGGCTCGTCCATCAGCAGGAGTTCGGGCTCGACCACGAGCGCGCGGGCCAGCGCGACGCGCATGGCCATGCCGCCGGAGAGCTGGGCGGGCTTGCGTTGCTCGACACCGGCCAGGCCCACCGCGGCCAGCGCCGCGCGGGCGCGCGCGTCGGCGTCGGCGCGGCGCTCCAGGGCGAGCGGCAGGGCGGCGTTCTCCAGCGCCGTGGCCCACGGCATCAGCGTGGGTGACTGGAACACCACCGCGGTGCGCCCGCGCCCGACGCTCCGCTCGACGACGCCCGCGGTGGGCGCCTCCAGCCCGGCCAGCAGGCGCAGGGCGGTGGACTTGCCGCAGCCGGACGGGCCGACGAGCGAGGTGATCGTTCCGCGCCGCAGCTCCAGATCGAGCGGCCCAAGCGCCGGGGCGCCGCCGTAGGCGACCGCCGCCTGGCGCAGGGCGGCCGCGACCGTCACGCGTGGGGCGGGAACTGCAGCGTGTAGGCCTTGGTGACGTCGAGGTCCTTGGGCGCGAGGCCCAGCCCTTTGGCCATGTCGGCGAAGGCGGACCAGCGTGCGGCGGTCATGGTCCCGATCTGCGCGCCGTCGGCGGGCTCGACCACCGCGTAGGCCTTCAGCTTGTCGCGCGCCTGCGCGAGCACGTCGGGCCGCATCTCGGGATTGTCGCGCAGGATCAGGGCGTCGGCCCCGCGCGGGTCGCCGTGCAGGTAGGTGCGCCAGCCGGCGGCCGTGGCGTCCACGAACGCCTGGACCGCCGCGGGCTTGCCGTCGATCCAGCTCTGCGGGGCGGAGACCGTGGCCGCGTAACCGCTGTAGCCGTGGTCGGCCAGGAGGAAGGTCCGGGGCTCCCAGCCCGCGGCCTGGCGGATCACGTACGGCTCGTTGGCGACGTAGCCCTCCTGCACCGCCCGCTTGTCGTTCAGGAAGGGCGCGGAGCTGGCCGCGTAGGTGCGCCGCTGCGCGTCGTTCACGCCGAAGCGCGCCTTCAGCCACGGCCAGATGGTGGCGCCCGCGTTCGCCGCGACCAGGATGGGCCGGTCGCCCGCCAAGTCCTCCAGGCGCTCGACGCCGCCGTCCGGGTGGGCCAGCAGCACTTGCGGATCCTTCTGGAAGGCCGCGGCCACCGCGCGCACGGGCACGCCCTCGCGAACCCGGTTCAGCGCGCCGAAGGCGTTGGAGCCGATCCCGAGGTCGGCCGCCCCCGCCGCCAGCAGCTCCGGCACGTTGGAGCCCGCGCCGCCGGGGATGATGGTGACGTCGAGCCCGCGCCGGGCGAACTCGCCCGTAGCGAGCGCGGCGTACCAGCCGCCGTGCTCGGCCTCCGCGCGCCAGTCGGTGGCGAAGCGCACGGCCGTGCGCCCGGAGGACGTCGCGCGCCTCGCAGGCCGCGAGCAGGCGGCCGCGAGGGCGGCGGGAGCGGAGGCGAGGAGCGTGCGGCGGCGCATGGCGGCTCCGCTTTAGCCGGTCGCGGGCGATGGGGGGAGGCGCGGTGTCACATAGCCGCCATCGCAATCGGCGCGGGGCGGCGTTATCTTGCGTCCGCCATGGCCGCCGCGCACGACGATCCCCGCTCCCACCGCCCCTGGCGCATGATCGAGCGCCGCCGCAGCCGCAAGATCCGCGTCGGCTCCGTCGAGGTGGGGGGCGACGCGCCCATCACCGTGCAGTCGATGACCAACACGGTCACCTCCGACGCCGCCGCGACGATCGACCAGATCCGCCAGTTGGAGGAGGCCGGCGCCGACATCGTCCGCGTCTCCTGCCCGGACAAGGAGTCGACCGACGCGTTCAAGATCATCGCCCGCGAGGCGAAGGTGCCGCTCGTGGCCGACATCCACTTCCACTACAAGCGCGGGATCGAGGCGGCGGTGAACGGCGCCGCCTGTCTGCGCATCAACCCGGGCAACATCGGCAGCAAGGATCGTGTGAAGGAGGTCGTGCAGGCCGCCCGTGATTATGGCTGCTCCATGCGCATCGGCGTCAACGCCGGCTCTCTCGAGACCCACCTGCTGGAGAAATACGGCGAGCCCTGCCCGGCGGCGATGGTGGAAAGCGCCCTGTTCCACGCCGACATCCTGCGCGACCTCG
Organism: uncultured Caulobacteraceae bacterium; assembly: GCA_964242895.1. Classification (GTDB taxonomy): domain Bacteria; phylum Pseudomonadota; class Alphaproteobacteria; order Caulobacterales; family Caulobacteraceae; genus JASLDZ01. The sequence continues at coordinate 59,649 of CAXTBN010000003.1, forward strand.
ACTTCCACGAGTTCAAGATCAGCGTGAAGGCGTCCGACCCCTTCCTGACGGTCGCCGCCTACCAGGAGCTGAGCGAGGCGATCGACTGCCCGCTGCACCTGGGCGTCACCGAGGCGGGCCCGACCCGGTCCGGCACCATCAAGAGCTCCATCGGCCTCGGAAACATGCTGTGGTCGGGCATCGGCGACACCATCCGCGTGTCGCTCGCCGCCGACCCGGTCGAGGAGATCAAGGTCGGGTTCGACATCCTGAAGTCGCTGGGCCTGCGCCACCGCGGCGTGAACATCATCGCCTGCCCCTCCTGTGCGCGTCAGGGCTTCAATGTGATCGACACGGTGAGCCGGCTTGAGGAGCGGCTGGCGCACGTCTCCACGCCCCTGTCGCTCAGCATCATCGGCTGCGTGGTCAACGGGCCGGGCGAGGCGCTGATGACCGACGTGGGCTTCACCGGTGGCGGAGCGGGCAAGGGCACGGGCATGGTCTACATGGCCGGCAAGGTCGACCATAAGCTCGGCAACGAGGACATGGTCGAGCACATCGCCGGCCTCGTCGAGCAGAAGGCGGCCGAGATCGAGGCCGCAAAGGCCGAGGCGGACGCTGCGCCGCTGTTCGAGCCGGCCCTGGCGCACATCGCCGCCGAGTAGCCGGCATGCTGCGTTCGGAGGTCGTCCAGGCGCTTCTCGGCCTCTTCGAGAGCCCGCGCTACCTGGAGGTGGGCGTGCACTCGGGCGAGACCTTCCACGCCGTGCGCGCGGCCGAGAAGGTGGCCGTGGACCCCGCCTTCCGCTTCGACATCGCGGCGGCGGCTGCGGCCGACCCGACCGCCCGGTTCCACCCCGTCACCAGCGACGACTACTTCCTGACGGTCTGCCCGGAGGACGAGCGTTTCGACGTCGCATTCCTCGACGGCCTGCACACCTTCGAGCAGACGTTGCGCGACCTCATGAACGCCCTGGCGCGCACCCGGCCGGACTCGGTGATCGTGATCGACGACGTGCTGCCGAGCGGCGCCGCCGCGGCGATCCGAGACCACGACGAGTTCCTCCGCCTCCACGCCGCCGTCCCCGGCACGCCCGACGCCTGGATGGGCGACGTGTACCGGCTGGTCTGGTTCATCGCCGTGTTCATGCCGATGTGGAGCTACGCCACCGTGGCCGAGAACCACGGCCAGCTGGTGCTGTGGCGTGCGCCGCGCACGCAAGCCGCGGCGGAGATGACGGTGGGGGCGGTGTCGCGCGTCTCCTACCCGAACGTCGTCCTGACGCCGGAGATGTTCCGCGTGACGCCCTTCGCGGAGGTGCTGTCGGCGGTCCAGGCCTGGCGGGCCGCGCGCTGACGACAGCCGCTCAGGCGATCGTGTCTGGACGAACCCGTTCGCCGGGGAACGCGGGCGGCGTGGGCGAGCTTTCGCTGTCGCGGTGAGAATGCCGCACAAAGCTAGAGAATAATCATGCCCGCTCGTTTCACCGCGACCAACAAGGCTCTCGATGGCGGTCTCGATAAAGTCGCGCCGGCGGACGCGATCAAGGTCATCGAATACTGGGAAGAGCAGATGAAGGACGTTCAGGGCGCCGGGGCCAAGACCCTCCTACACGACCTCGCCTCGCTCAAGACGCACCTGGGCGCCGACAAGATCGACGCGGCCGGCATCCGCAAGCTGACGCACAAGCTGGGCCTGGAGACGTCCAAGCTGGGCGGCGGCGACGACGCCGTGTCCAAGCACGTCAAGGAACTCGGCGACAAGCTGGCGCACGCGACGGCCTGACCTTCCGTCGGGAGCGGCTTCGCCGCTCCCGCAGTCTCACCGGGAGCGGCCTCGCCGCTCCCGGCTCTTCACGCGTCGCAGAGGTGGAAGTCGAGCGCCATGTTGGCCTTGCGCATCACGTCTTCGGCCACGCCGTAGAACTCCTGCGCGGCGCGGTTCAGGGCGTAGCGCGCGATCACCTCCACCTTCACCAAGCCGCCGGCGTATCCGGGCCAGACATTGCGGATCTGCCCCGTCTCGACGAAGGCGATCTGCGCGTTCAGCTTGATGCGCAGCGCCTCCAGGTGGTCCTCGTCCTCCGGCGGCTTCCACGTCAGCGGATCGGAGACGACGATCACGGGCGTGGCCGTGCGCTCGTCGAGGTAGACGAAATCCACCTGGTCGGTGTCGATCACGGACATGGCGTCCTCCTCCCGTACGAGCGCAGGAGACAGCCGACAGGGTTGACGGGAACTGAACAAGCCGGAGGGGGCGCTCTTCAGCTGGGGTCCGGTCGGGCGCCCGCCCATCGGCCAATCGGGCGCCCAATCCATGAGCGGTCCCGAGCAGCCGCTCCCCTCGTGTGCTGATGCTCGACCGGGCTCAGTCGCCGAGAGCGCCCAGGCGCTGCAGGGCGCGGTCGCGCCCGGTCTTGACGCCGTCTACGGAGCGCAGGACGGCGTCGCGCACGGGGCCGGAGACGCCGGCGTCTTCCGCGGCGGCGTGGAACTCCGTCAGGAGCTCGCCCTCCGCACGCTCCACCGCTTCGGCCGTCGCCTGCGGGCCGGAAGCGATCGCGCGGGGCAGGTCGGCCCAGGCGTGGCGGTCGGGATCGGGCATGGCGCGCTCGGGCGGGCGTCCGCCTTCGGCGCGCACCAGGGCGGCCAGCGCCTCGGCGGTGCGGTCGTGCGCGTCGGCCGCGCCGGCGAACACGTCGGACAGGCCCGGCCCGTCCGCTCCCGCCCTGCGGTAGCCCTCGGACGCGCCGTGCAGGCGCGCGATCAGGCGGTTCAGGACGTCGGCGTCGCGGTTCATGGCGGTCTCTCCCTCGCGCCCCGCAACGCGGCGCCGTACATGGCCGCTCCCATGCGACTGCCCCAGGCCCGCCTCGACCAGATGCTCGACCGCTTCCAGGCGGTGGAGGCGCGCATGTCGGCCGCCTCGGATGGGGCCGAGATCGTGCGCCTGTCCAAGGAGCACGCCGAGCTCCGGCCGGTGGCGGAGGCGGTGCAGCGGCTCGCGCGCGCCCGCGGCGACCTCGCCGACCTCGACGTGATGGCGGCGGCCGCCGAGCCCGACATGGCCGCCCTGATCGCCGAAGAGCAGGGCGCGATGCGCGAGACGCTGCCCGGCCTGGAGCGCGAGGTGGCGCTGCTGCTCGCGCCGCGGGATCGCGACGAGAACGCCAGCGCGATCCTGGAGGTGCGCGCCGGCACGGGGGGCGACGAGGCGGCGCTGTTCGCCGGCGACCTGTTCCGCATGTACCAGCGCTACGCCGCCTCGCAGGGCTGGCGCGTGGAGGTGGAGGACGCGAGCGAGGGCGAGGCGGGCGGCTTCAAGGAGATCACCGCCAGCGTCAGCGGAGAGGGCGTGTTCGGGCGGATGAAGTTCGAGTCGGGCGTGCACCGGGTGCAGCGCGTCCCGGCCACCGAAGCGCAGGGCCGCATCCACACCTCCGCCGCCACCGTCGCCGTGCTGCCCGAGCCGGAGGACGTGGAGATCGAGGTCGCGGACGGCGACATCCGCATCGACACCTATCGTTCGTCCGGCGCGGGTGGGCAGCACGTGAACAAGACCGACTCGGCGGTGCGCATCACGCACCTGCCCACCGGCATCGTGGTGACGAGCTCGGAGAAGTCTCAGCACCAGAACCGCGCCAAGGCGATGAAGGTGCTCAAGGCGCGCCTCTACGACCTGAAGCGCACCACGCTGGACGCCGAGCGCGCCGCCAATCGCCGGGAGCAGGTCGGCTCGGGCGACCGCAGCGAGCGCATCCGCACCTACAACTTTCCCCAGGGCCGCGTGACGGACCACCGCATCGGCCTGACGCTCCACAATCTGCCCAAGGTGCTGGAGGGCGAGGCGCTGGACGACCTCGTCTCCGCCCTCGTGGCCGACGACCAGGCGGCGCGGCTGGCGGCGCTCGAGGCCGAGCTGGGCTGAAGCGGCGCTGCGTTAACGAGACCTTGTCGACCGTCGGGGCTGATGCATCGCATGGCCGCGATCGACCGCCCCCGACGACTCTCCCGTCCGGACGGGTCGGAGTTCGTCGAGCCGCTCGTCCTGGCCGCCGCGATCTTTCTCGCCGCGTGGTTCTGCATCCTGCTTCCGCACGGGGGGCAGCGCATCGCCCCCGTCTGGCTGCCGAGCCCCATCGCCCTGGCGGCGCTGCTGCGGCGCGACACCCGCCGTTGGCCGTTCCTGCTCGCCGCGTGCGTGGGCGGCCACGCCCTGGCGGGGCTGACCGCCGGCTTCGCGCCCCTGCAGGTCGCGGAGCGCGTGGCCGCCGCCCTCGTCGAGTACCTGTCGGCGGCGCTGCTGGTGCGCCGTCTGGTGGGCGTGGACCTCGACATGGAGCGCCCGCGCGACCTCGTCGGGCTCTGCGTCGTCGGCATGGCCTGCGCCATGGGGGCCGGCGTCCTGCACAGCCTCGGCCAGTGGGCGCTCACGGGCGACGCACCCCTCGCGACGCTGCGCGCCTGGAGCCTCAGCCATCCCCTCAGCCTGCTGGTGGCGACGCCGTGCCTGCTGGTGCTGGGACAGCCGCGCGAACGGCAGGGCGGCCGGCGGCTGACGACCCGCGCGGGCTGGGCGCTGCTCGCCACGGCGGCCATGGCGGCGCTGGTGTTCGGCCAGTCGCGTTTCCCGCTGCTGTTTCTCGCTCCGCCCGTGCTGGTCGCCGTGAGCCTGGAGGCCGGGCTGTACGGGGCGGCGCTGGCCGTCCTGATCACCGCGGCCGTAGCCTTGCCGGCCACCGTGGCCGGCGTCGGCCCGGTGGCGCTGAGCCAGGGCGACATGTCGGAGAAGGCGGCGGTGCTGCAGCTGTTCCTCGCCGTCAGCCTGTTCTCCAGCCTGCCCGTCGCCGGCGTGCAGGCGCGCTGGCGCAAGGCCGAGGCGCAGGCGCGGGAGGAGACCGCGCGCGCGCAGCGGGCGGAGGCCTTGGCCCTGGCCGGCGAGGCCCGCCACCGCTCCCTCACCGACCAGGCGCCCGACGCCATCGGCGCCATGGACATGACCGGCGCGCTGACCTTCGTCTCGCCCGCCGTGGAGGCGATCACGGGCTATGCGCCCGAGGAGCTGATCGGGGTCGGCCTGCACGAACACGTGGCCCCCGAGGATTTCGACCGCCTGCGCGACAACCTGTGGAGGCTCGTCAAGTCGGGCCGCGAGGCCGCCGACCCGATCGAGTACCGCTTCCGGCGCAAGGACGGCAGCTGGGTGTGGCTGCAGGCCCACCCCCGCGTGGTGCGCGACGCGTCCGGGACGCCGGTCGGCACGGTGGACGTCGTCCGCGACGTCTCGGCGCGCAAGGCCATGGAAGCGCGGCTTGAGCAGGCGCTGGAGGCCGCGCGGGCGGGGGCCAAGGCGAAGAGCGAGTTCCTCGCCAACATGAGCCACGAGCTGCGCACGCCGCTCACCGGCATCCTCGGCTACGCCGAAGTGCTGTGGCGCGATCCCGCCCTGCCCGAGGCGAGCCGCCGCCACGCCGAGCGCATCCGCGCCGCCGGCTCCATGCTGCTGACGCTGGTCAACGACGTGCTGGACCTGTCGCGCGCGGAGGCGGGCGGCCTCGCCCTGCACCCCCGGCGCACCAACCTGGCCGAGGTGGTCCAGACCTCGGTCGACATGGTGCGGCCGCAGGCGCAGCGGAGCGCCCTGGCGCTGTGCGTGGAGCACGAGAGCGGCCTTCCCGCGGTCACGGTGGACGCGGACCGCCTCCAGCAGGTGCTGGTCAACCTGCTCGGAAACGCCGTGAAGTTCACGCGCCGAGGCGTGGTCACGGTCAGCCTGCGCTGCAAGCCGGTCGGGGATGAGGCGGACGTGCGCCTGTCGGTCTCCGACACCGGCATGGGCATTCCCGCCGACCGGCTGGCGCACATCTTCGAGCGCTTCGAGCAGGCGGACGGCTCCATCTCGCGCAGCTACGGCGGCGCGGGGCTCGGCCTCGCCATCTCGCGCACCCTGGTGCAGGCCATGGGCGGCGAGCTCACGGCCGAGAGCACGGAGGGCTCGGGCTCGGTGTTCACCGTGCGCCTGCGCCTGCCGCTCGCGCCGTCCGCAACCGCGGCCGCGCAGTCTCCGACCGAAGCCGCGGGCGGCCCCGACGCGCTCCGCGGCCTGCGGGTGCTGCTGGCGGAGGACGTGGCCGTGAACCGCGACCTGGTCGGCCTGATGCTTACCCCGCTGGGTGTGCGACTGCAGGCGGTCGCGGACGGCGCGCAGGCCGTGGAGGCGGCCGCCGTCGAGGCGTTCGACGTGGTCCTTATGGACATGCAGATGCCGGTGATGGACGGGCTGGAGGCCACGCGCCGCATCCGGGCGGCGGGCGGGCCCACGGCCGGCGCGCGCATCGTCGCCCTGACGGCGAACGTGATGCCCGAGCAGGTGGAGAGATGCCTCGCCGCGGGCATGGACGATCACCTGAGCAAGCCGCTCACGACCGCCGGGCTGGCCGCGCAGCTTGGCGCGGCGCGCACCGCCGGCCGTCGCCGCCGGGCGGCGTGAGAGGCGTCGCAACCTCGCGTTAATGATACGCTCCCGCTTATGCCGTGTCGGACCGAGAGGGATTCGCGCGTGGCCGCCCGCATCTGCATCTGTGATGACGACCCCGTGGTGGGAGACCTGATCAACGCCGAGCTGCGCGCCGGCGGCTTCGACGTCCAGGAGCCCCTCTCCAGCCCCGAGCAGGCCATGGGCTGGCTGGCGCTGGACCCGCCGGACATCTTGATCCTCGACCTCAACATGCCGGTCGGAGGCGGCCTGGACCTCCTCGCCTGGCTGAACGGCGAGGGCCTGCTGCACCGCACCCGCGTGCTGATGCTGACGGGCGAGGCGGAGGCCTGGTACATCGACCGCGCCCGCCAGCTGGGCGCCAGCGGCTACCTGGTCAAGCCGGTGAAGCCGGGCCGCATCGCCGCCAAGGTGCGTCGCCTGCTCGACGATCCCGGCGTGCGCTGGATCGACGACTTCACCACGCTCTCGGCCCCGGAGCCCGTCGCGCCGGCCCCGCCGCGTCCGCGCATTCTCTCGGTGGAGGACGTCGCGTGCAATCAACAGCTGGTGCGGCTGTTCCTCGACGAGAGCGGCTTCGCCGTCGACCAGGCGGCCAGCGGGGCGGAGGCGCTCGCCGCAGCCGCCGCCCGCCGGTACGACCTGATCCTGATGGACCTGCGCCTGCCGGACCTGGGCGGGCTGGAGGTGGTGCGCCGGCTGCGGCGGGCGGAGGCCACGCAGCACACACCCATCGTGGCCCTGTCCGCCGACGCCCTTCCCGAGCACGTGAGCCAGGCGCGCCAGGCGGGCGTCGACGCCCACTTGGCCAAGCCGTTCACCTCCGCCGCCCTGCGCGCGGCGGTGGAGTCGCACCTGGCCGCCGCCGTGAGCCCCTGGGAGCGCCTGAACCCCGTGGTCGCCGACATGGCCCGCACCTACGGCGATCCCGCGGTCCGCTCGCTCCTGAGCTCGTTCCTGAACCAGCTCGACCAGATGCCGAGCACGCCTGCGCCCGCTTCGGAGTTGGAGCACCGCGCGCACGCCGCCAAGGGCGCCGCGGCCAGCCTCGGCTTCCAGACCGTCGCCGCGGCCTGCGACGCGCTGGAGCACAGCTGCCGCACCGGCGCGGCCCCGGACGCGCCGCACCGCCGCGCCGCCGAGGCGTGCGCGCGGGTCCGGCGCGACATCCAGGCCTGCCTCCAAGCGGCCTGACCGCCGCGCGGCGGCCGGCTCAGGCCGGGCCGGCCGCCGGCAGGTGGATGGCGACGCGCAGGCCGGGTCCTTGCCCGTCCACCGCGCCCGGGCCCTCGTCCAGCTCCAGGCGACCGCCGTGGGCCTCGACCACCGCCCCCACCAGCGACAGGCCGAGCCCCGCGCCCGGCTGGCTGCGGCTGTTCTCCAGGCGCACGAAGCGCTCCAGCACGCGCGGACGGTCGGCCGCCGCCACGCCCGGACCGGTGTCGGTGATGCTGACCTCCGCCTCGCCCGTGGAGCGCCGCCGCGTCCGCAACGTCACCGCGCCGCCCGGCGGCGTGTACTTGACGGCGTTGTCCAGCAGGTTGGCGAGGGCCTGGGCCATGAACTCGCGGTCGCCGCGCACGGGCAGGCGGGGCGCGAGCTCGCTGGCGAACTCCAGCCCCTTGTCCTCGCCCAGCACGCCGTAGAGTTCTCCCACGCCGGCGGCGAGTTCCGACAGGTCGAACACCTCGGGCTTGGGCAGTTGGCCGGCCGCCTGCAGGCGGCTGATGGCCAGGACGGCGTTGAAGGTGCGCAGCACGCCGTCCGAGTCGTCCAGCGCCGTGCGGAGCGCGGCGGTCGGGTCGCCGCGGCCGTCCTCCGCCTCGATCAGCGCAACCTCCAGCCGCGCGCGCAGGCGGGTGAGCGGTGAGCGCAGGTCGTGAGCGATGGCGTCGCCGGCGTGGCGAAGCCCGCCCATCAGCCGCTCCACTCGTTCCAGCATGGCGTTAAGACCCTGCGCCATCTCGTCGAACTCGTCCTGCACGCCCCGCACGGGCGCGCGGGCGTGCAGGTCGCCGGCCTCCACCTTGGCGATGGCGTCGCGCAGGCCGGACATCGAGCGGCTCACGTTGCGGCTCACCAGCACTCCGCCCGCCAGGCCCAGCAGCAGCGTGAGCACGCCCGCGCCCCACAGGGCGCGTACGATGCGCACGGCGTAGGCGCGCCCGGGCCCCAGGTCGGCTCCTACGAACAGCAGCCGCCCGTCGGGCAGGCGCATCTGCCGTCCCAGGGCGCTGCGGCGCACCACGGCCCCATCCGGATCGATGGAGCGCACCGAGAAGGCGGCCGCGCCCTCCGTGGCCGCCGGCCGGTCCAGGGGCGAGCTGGCGAGGTTGCCGGTGATCAGCCGGCCGTCGGGTTCGGCGTAGAAGTAGAAGAACGGCCGCTCGCCCGCCGCACGGTCTATCAGCGCCAAGTTCAGCGCCTGAGGACCGCCCTGGCGCTGCACCGCCTCCAGCGAGGCGGTCTCGCGCGCGACCTCCTCGTCGGCGCGCCGCGTCACCTCGCCGGCGGTGGCGATGTAGATGTAGCCGAGGAAGGCGACCGACACGGCCGCGAACAGGGCCAGGAACAGCAGCGTCAACCGGAACGGCGTGGTGCGCAGGAAGGCGGGCAGCCTCACAGCTCAGGCGTCCAGCCGGTACCCCGCGCCGCGGACGGTCTGCAGCATGGCGTGGTCGAAGCCCTTGTCGATCTTGGCGCGCAGGCGGCTGATGTGGACGTCGATCACGTTGGTCTGCGGGTCGAAGTGGTACTCCCACACCTTCTCGAGCAGCATGGTGCGCGTCACCGACTGGCCGGCGTGGCGCATCAGGAACTCCAGCAGCTGGAACTCGCGCGGCTGCAGGTCGAGCTCGCGGCCGGCCCGGTGCACGCTGCGGCCGATCAGGTCCATCTCGAGGTCGCCGACCTTGAGCGAGGTGGCCACCGCGCCCGTCTCGCGGCGGCGGCTCAGCGCCTCCACGCGCGCGATCAGCTCGGAGAAGGCGTAAGGCTTGACCAGGTAGTCGTCGGCGCCCGCCTTCAGGCCGGTGACGCGGTCCTCGACCTCGCCGAGGGCGGAGAGGAACAGCACGGGCGTGGCGTCGCCCTGGCGGCGCAGGCGCTCCACGGCGGTCAGCCCGTCCATCACCGGCATCATGCGGTCGACCACCAGCACGTCGAAGCCGCCCGCCTCGATGGCGGCGAGGCCGGCCTGCCCGTCGGGCGCGGTGACCGCCTCATGGCCCGCCTCGGCCAGGCCCTTCGCCATGGCGGCGGAGGCCTCGACGTCGTCCTCCATGATCAGGATGCGCAAAAAGAAAGCCCTCCGCCACGGCCCCGCTCGACGGGACCATGACGGAGGGCGGGGCTCTGCGGAAGTGAAGCTTCCGTCAGGTGGCTACATGGGCGTCACTTGCCCTTGGGCTCGTCCAGCTTGAGGGCGATGCCCACGTTGCGGCCCTGGCCGATGTTGACCAGCAGGAACACCGCCGGACGGCCCGCCCTGCGGGCGTCGGCCACCGCGGCGGCGAAGTCCTGCGGCGTGGCGACCGGCCGCTCATTGGCCTGCACGACGACCATGCCGGCCTTCAGGCCCTTCTTGGACGCGTCCGAGCCGTCGGCCACCGCCGAGATGAGCACGCCCCTCACGTCGGCGCCGAGCCCGTTCGCGCGGCGCCCCGCCTCCGTCAGCGGCTCGAGCGACAGCCCGAGCACCGTCGTCCGGGCCGGGCCGGGCCGGGCCGCGTCGGGGCCGCCCTGCTCGTCGTCGGAGCCGCCGCCCGCCTCGCTGCGGTTGAGGGAGGCGATGGAGGGCCGCAGGCCGGAGACGATGTTGAGCACCTGCACCCGGCCAGCTCGCCGTATCTCCACCCGCATGGTGTCGCCCGAGCGCGTGGCCGCTACCGCGCGCGTCAGCTCGTTGGAGCCCGACACCTTCTGGCCGTTCACTGACAGGACGATGTCGCCGACGCGCAGGCCGCCCTTGTCGCCCGGGCCGCCGGCCGTGACGTCCGCGACGAAGGCGCCGCTGTTCATGGGCAGCCCCAGCGCCGCGGCCTGGTCGGACGGGATGTTGGTGATCGCCGCGCCCAGGTAGCCGCGGGTGATCTTCTTGCCGCTGATCAGCTGCTTGGTGATCGTGTCCGCCACGTCGGCCGGGATGGCGAAGCCGATGCCGATCGAGCCGCCGCTGGAAGAGTAGATGGCGCTGTTGACGCCGATCACGCGCCCGTAGACGTCGAAGGTCGGACCGCCCGAGTTGCCCCGATTGATGGGCGCATCGATCTGCAGGTACTGCGACGGCAGGTTGCCGGCGCTGTCGGGCGGCAGGTCGCGGCCGATGGCCGAGACGATGCCGGCCGTGGCCGTGCCGCCCAGCTGCAGCGGGTTGCCCACCGCCAGCACCCAGTCGCCCACGCGCGGCTTGGCCTGCGCCTCGAAGTTCACGAACGGGAAGTTTCCGCCCTCGACCTTGATCACGGCGAGGTCGCTCTCCTCGTCGCGGCCGATCAGCTTCGCATCCAGCTCGCGCTTGTCGTTGAGCGTGACCGTGATCTTGGTGGAGTTCTCCACGCAGTGGTTGTTGGTGACGAGGTAGCCGTCGCGGCTGATGAAGAAGGCCGAGCAGGCGGCCTGCGCCTCGGGCAGGTCGCTGTCATCCTCGCCGTCGGCTCCGCCGCCGCCCGGCGCGGCCCGGCGATTACGGCCGCCGGGCGCGGTGCGGCCGTTCGGTCCCTGGCGGAACTGCGGCATCTGGTTGAACGGGAACGGCAGGCCCTGCATCTCGCCCAGCTCCGAGCGGGGCACGCGCGCGGTGATCTCCAGCGAGACCACGGCCGGGGCCACGCGCTCGAAGATGTCGGCGAAGCTGCCAGGCGCTCCGGGGGCGGCGGCGAAGCGGGCCGGCGAGCCGATCGGCGGACGCGTGTCGTCCGTCTGCGCGTCCGCGTGCGGCAGGGTGAGCCCCACCCCCGCGGCGGCGGCGCCCGCCACGCCCACGCCGGCGAGGGCGCCGAGCAGATACCCCTTGTTCAGAGCCATAGGCTGTCCGTCCTCAGTCCCGGCGCGCGGCGGGTGCAGTGTGAACCCGAAAGACACAAGCGGGTTGCGCGCGCGCAACCCCGTCGATCAGCCTTTCACACGGCCGGGGTGGTGTCCGTGGGGCGCGGGCGCGGCGGAACCGTGACCGTGGCGGCGAGCACCGACACGCGCGCGCGCTCCACGTCGGTTAGGGCGGGCTCCAGCGGCGGGCGGGGGCCGCGGGCGCGGAGGCCGAAGGCGGCGAGTCCGGCCGCGACGATGGCGAACGGCATCAGCCACAGGGCGGCGTTCCCGCCCGACAGGCGCGGCTTGAGCAGCACGAACTCGCCGTAGCGGTCGACCAGGGCGGTGCGGATCGAGGCGTCGGAGCGGCCGGTCGCCACATCGCCGCGCACCAGGGCGCGGAGGTCGGCGGCGAGGGGGGCGTCGCTGTCGTCGATGCTCTCGTTCTGGCAGACGAGGCAGCGGATCTGGCGGAACAGCGCGTGCGCGTGCGCCTCCTGCCCCGGATCGCTGAGCCGCTCGGGCGCAGCCGCGAGCGTCGGGCCGGCCAGTCCAAACGCCAGCGCGGCCGCGAGCAGGGCCTGCCTCATTCCGCGGGAGCCAGGACGGGGGCCGCCGATGAGCGCCGGCGCGCCTTCGCACCCGCGGCCAACCGCAGTCGGCGGTCGGACAGGGAGACAAGGCCGCCCAGCGCCATCAGCAGCGGGCCGAAGAAGATCATGCGGGCGGCCGGGTTCCAGAACACGCGCACGGCCCAGGCGGCTTGCGCCCCCGTACGCCGCTCGCCGAGCACGATGTACAGGTCGGACACGCCGCGGCGCTCCAGCGCCACCCTGGCCACCGTCTGGTTGCGGGCGGGGTAGAAGCGCCGCTCGGGCGAGGCGGTGAAAGGCGCACCATGGGGCGGGACCACGCGCACGATCGCGCGCTCGGCGGAGAAGTTCGGCCCGTCGTACGTGCCCACGCGCTCCAGCGTGAGCGTGTAGCCGGCCACCGCCAGCGAGCGGCCGGGCGCGAGCGTGTCGGCCGCCTCCACGCGCCAGGCGGTCTCGCAGGAGGCGCCGAGCGCGAACACGCCCAGGCCGGCGTGCGCCAGCGTCACGCCCCACGCGCCCCGGGGCAGGCCCTTGAGCCGCCGGCCCGCCTCGCCCCAGCCGACCCGGCCCGCGCGCACGCGGGTCGCCGTCTCGGCCAGGGCGCCGCAGATCAGCCACGTCCCGAGCGCGACGCCGATGGCGGCTGCAGCCTTGCGGGGCTCGAACAGCCAGAAGGCGCCGAGGCCGGCGGCGACCGCGGCGAGCCCCGCCCACCAGAGCGGCCGCACCGCCGCGGCCAGTTCCGCGCGCTTCCAGGCGGTCAAAGGCCCGATCGGCGTCAGCAGCAGGCAGGCGGTCATGATCGGTGCGAAGGTCAGGGCGAAGTAAGGCGCGCCCACACTGATCGCCTCGCCGGTCAGCGCCTGCCGGATCAGGGGATAGAGCGTGCCCAGGAGCACGGTGGCCACGGCCGCCGCCAGGAACAGGTTGTTCAGCACCAGCACGCCCTCGCGGCTGACCGGCGCGAACAGCCCCCCGCCCGCCAGGCCCGGCGCGCGCCAGGCGAACAGGGCGAAGCCCGCGCCCGCGAAGGCGCCCAGGATGGCGAGCAGCAGCACACCGCGCGTGGGGTCGACCGCAAAGGCGTGCACGCTGGTGAGCACGCCCGAGCGCACCAGGAAGGCGCCGAGCATCGACAGGGTGAAGGCCAGGAGCGCCAGGAACAGCGTCCAGCCCGGCAGCGCTCCGCGCTTCTCCGTCACGATCGCCGAGTGCAGCAGCGCCGTGGCCGCCAGCCACGGCATGAAGCTGGCGTTCTCCACCGGATCCCAGAACCACCAGCCGCCCCAGCCCAGCGAGTAGTAGGCCCAGAACGAGCCCAGGGTGATGCCGACGGTCAGCAGGCTCCACGCCAAGAGCGTCCACGGCCGCACCCAGCGCGCCCAGGCCGCGTCCACGCGCCCCTCGACCAGGGCCGCGACCGCCAAGCTCCAGACGACGCTCAGGCCGACGTAGCCGGCGTAGAGGAAGGGCGGATGGATGGCGAGGAATGGATCCTGCAGGATCGGGTTCAGGCTCGCGCCCTCGACCGGGGCGGTGACGAGCCGCGCGAACGGGTCCGAAGCGAAGGCCGTGTAGCCCAGGAAGGCGGCGCCCAACGCCCCCTGCGCCGCCAGAGCGGACCCCTTGAGCCCGGTCGGCAGGTTGCGCCCGCCCAGCGCTAGAGCCGAGCCGAAGCCGGTCAGCATCAGGTTCCACAGCAGCATGGAGCCCTCGTGGCTGCCCCAGGCGGCGGCCACCTTGTAGAGTAGCGGCTTGTCCGTGCGGCTGTTGTCCGCGACGTTGGCGACGGAGAAGTCGCTCAGCACGAACAGGGCGATCAGCGCGGCGAAGGAGACCGCCACGGCGACGAAGGCGCCCACGGCCGCCCCCTCCGCCGCGCCGCGCAGGGCCCCATCGCGCCGCACGCGCCCGACCGCCGCGCCGGCGAGCTGCAGCACCGAGAGCGCGAAGGCGAGGACGAGGGCGAAGCGCCCCAGCTCGGCGATCATCTCAGGTGCGCGAGGCCGCGGGGCCGTCCGGCCGCCACTGGCCCGACTTCTTCAGGGCGTCGGTGACCTCCTTGGGCATGTAGCGCTCGTCGTGCTTGGCCAGCACCTCGCGCGCTTCGAACACGCCGTCGGGGCGGTAGACGCCCTGCGCCACCACGCCCTGCCCCTCGCGGAACAGGTCCGGCAGGTCGCCCCTGAACACCACGGGGCAGGTGACCGCGCGGTCGGTCACGGCGAAGCGGACGACGCCGCCGCCCTCCTTGCGCACGGTGCCCTGCTCGACGAGGCCGCCGATGCGCACGACGCGGCCCGGGGGCACGTGCTTCGCGCGCGCCTGGCTGGGGCTGTAGAAGAACACGGCCGCGTCGCCGAGCGCGTAGAGCGACAGCCCGGCGGCCATGGCCACCACGGGCGCGGCGACGGCCACCACCGTCAGGCGCCGTCGCGCGGTCCGGGACTTCGGAAGCCAACCCATCGTCCGGTAGATAGCGACGGGCCGCGCCTCGGGCGAGGGGCTGCGGCGCCGTGATCAGCGCGGAGCCGCCGGCGCGTGCGCCTCCGCCTCAATCCGGGCCAGGTCGGCGGGCCGGCGGGCGAAGGCGGTGCGGGCGCGCGTCAAGGCGTCGGCCTGCGCCTTGGGGTCGCCCAGCACGCCGTAGGAGCGCACCAGCCGGGCCCAGCCGTCCACGTCGTCGGGCTTGGAGGCGAGGCGCTGCGCCAGACGGTCCACCATGCCGCGGATGAACGCCGCCTGCTCCGGTCCGGCGCCGGCCACGCCCTGCGCCGCGGCGGCGACCTGCTCGACGGAAGGTCCTCCGGCCAGGGGCGGCGGCGCCTGCGAGGCGGCGATCTCCGCACCCAGCTCGGCGCGTCGGGGATCGGCTGCCTGCAGGTCGGCGTAGATCGCCTGCAGCCCGGCGCGGCCGTCGGCGGTGTCGCCCCGCGAGATCGCGAGCTTGGCGAGGTGGTAGCGGGCGGCGACGTCGCGCGGGTCGCGGCGCAAGGCCTCGCGGAAGTCCGCCTCCGCCTCGGGCGTGACCTTGCCGTCGCCGCCGGCCATCAGCGCCTCGCCGGCCGCCGATAGGTCGTCAGCGCTGCGCGGCGTGAGCCGTCCGGCGCGGGCGAACGCCACGGCGGCCCCGCCCGGATCGCCCGCGGCGAGCTCCGCACGCCCCAAGAACTCGAACACCTGCGGGTCGGTCGGCCGCTGGACGGCGATGGTGCGCAGCACCGCCGCCAGCTCGGCGGGACCGAGCGTGGCGGGATCGCGCCCCGTCCACTCGCGCAGCCGCGCCGCGTAGGGCTGGTCGGGCAGCCCGGGCCGGCCGAGGACGAGGTACAGTCCCAGCGCCAGCAGCGCCGCCGCGCCTGCGCCGGCCGTGACGACCACGCGCGCCGCCGCTCCTCCCGC
Source organism: uncultured Caulobacteraceae bacterium (assembly GCA_964242895.1). Lineage (GTDB taxonomy): Bacteria > Pseudomonadota > Alphaproteobacteria > Caulobacterales > Caulobacteraceae > JASLDZ01. Next base: position 75,150 of record CAXTBN010000003.1, read on the forward strand.
CCGCTCCGGTGTCGGCGCGTGGTCGGCCGCGGCGAGCAGGCGACGTCCGGCTTCGGCCCGCGCCGCCTCCAACTCGGCGTCGCCGAACAGGCCGCGGCGGTGCAGGTCGTCCAGCTCCGTCAACTGTCGCGCGTGGACGGCCAGCGCGGGATCGGGCGTCCCCTCGACGGCGGCGCGGGACGCGGCGGCGGCGCGGGTGGAGACCAGCAGCGCCGCGGCCGCGGCCAGCACGCCCGCGATCAGCCAGAAGAGCATGGCCGGCTCATAGCCCGGCCCGGCGCCCCTGCGAAGCCGGGCTCAGGCCGCGCGCGGCAGCGTCAGCTCGGCCAGGAGACCGCCCAGCTCCGACCGCTCCAGGCGGAGCGCGCCGCCGTAGGCGCGGGACAGCTCGTCGACGATGGAGAGCCCCAGGCCCGAGCCCGGCGCCGACTCGTCCAGGCGCTGGCCTCGCTTGAGGGCCGCGTCGCGCTCGTGCGGCTCCAAGCCGGGACCGTCGTCCTCGATCAGCAGGCGCCACGCACCCTCGCTGACCGCCGAGGCGCGGGCGCGCACCTCCGTGCGGCAATACTTGCAGGCGTTCTCCAGCAGGTTGCCGGCCATCTCGAGCAGGTCCTGGCGCTCGCCCAGGAAGGCCAGGTCGGCGTCGGCGTCGGCGTCGATGTCGACGCCGCGGCCGGCGTAGATGCGGTCCAGGGTGCGCGCCAATTCGTCCACCAGCGGGGCCACCGGCGTACGCTCTCCCGAGCCGGGGAAGCGGGCGCTGGCGCGGGCGCGGCGCAGGTGGTGCTCGACCTGCGCGCGCATGAGGCCGGCTTGGCGGTCCACGACCTCGGCGAGGGGCCCGGGCCGGTGCTCGGCCTCCGACAGCATCACCGAGATGGGCGTCTTCAGCGCGTGGGCGAGGTTGCCGACGTGCGTCCGCTGCCGCTCGACGACCTCGTGGTTGTGATCCAGCAGCGCGTTCAACTCCAAGGCCAGGGGCGCGATCTCGGTCGGGTAGTCGCCCGCGAGCCGCAGTTGGCCGCCCTTGCGCACGGCGGCCACGTCACGCTGCATCGCGAAGAGGGGCCGAAGGCCCACGCGCACCTGCAGCACGACCGCAGAGACCAGGAACAGGCCCAGCACCAGCAGCATGGCGGTGGTCACCAGGGCGAACTGGCGCATGTCGGCGTCGATGGCTCCGCGGTCCAGCGCCGTCATGATGACCACCGGCTGCGGACGGCCCGACAGGAGCCGCTGCATCGAGGCGATGCGCAGGTGCTGGCCCCGGGGTCCGACCTCGTCGAAGAACACCCGCCCGGTCGGCTCGGCGAGCAGGCGCTTGACGGCCCAGGGCGGCGCCTGGAGGTCGTCGGCGTCCCACAGGGAGCGGGAGCGGGCGTCGGGCAGGGCGTGCACGCGCCCGTCCGGTCCCACGGCGCCGACCTGCCAGTACTTGCCGGAGTAGGGACGCGTGGCGCGGGCGTCGGTGATGGCGGGCGCGAACAGGGCGCCGTCCGGCCCCACATTGAGGCCGTTGTAGATGTCGTCCGCGTCCTGCGAGAGCGAGCGGTCGTAGCGGCCCACCGCCGCGCGCCCGGCGATGGTGGTGAGCGACACGCCGGTGACGATCAGCGCCAGCAGGCACCAGCCGGCCGCCAGCCACACCAGCCGCCCGACCAGCGAGCCGCGAGGGTCGGTCGGACCGGGCCGCGGCGGGTCGGCGGGGCCTGTCGTCAGGCCTGCGCTCCGGCCGGTGCGCCGCAGGGGGCGAGCCGGTAGCCGAGGCCGCGCAGGGTCTCGATGCGGTCGGCGCCGATCTTCTTGCGCAGGCGGCCGACAAACACCTCGATGGTGTTGCTGTCGCGGTCAAAGTCCTGGTCGTAGAGGTGCTCGACCAGCTCGGTGCGGCTGATCACCCGGCCCTGGTGCAGCATCATGTAGTGCAGCAGCCGGTACTCCAGCGAGGTGAGCTTCAGCGGCTCGCCGTCGACGCTGGCGCGGGCGGCGCGGGGGTCCAGCCGCAGGTCGCCGCACGTGAGCGCCGGGGCGGAGTGGCCGGCCGCGCGACGCACCAGGGCGCGCAGGCGGGCCAGGAGCTCCTCGGTATGGAAGGGCTTGGCCAGGTAGTCGTCGGCCCCGGCGTCGAAGCCGGCCACCTTGTCGCTCCAGGCGCCGCGGGCGGTGAGAATCAGCACGGGAATGGCGACCTGCGCCTTGCGCCAGCGCTGCAGCACCGAGGCTCCGTCCACCTTGGGCAGGCCGAGATCCAGCACCACGGCGTCGTACGGCTCGGTCTCGCCCAGGAACTGCGCCTCCTCGCCGTCGGCGGCGTGGTCCACGGCGTAGCCGGCGTCAGCCAGGGCGCCCTTGAGCTGGCGGGAGAGGTCGGGATCGTCCTCGGCGAGCAGGATGCGCATGGCCTAACGTCCCCCTTCGTGCAGCACCGCGCCGGTGGCCGCGTCGACGATCACGTCCAGGCGCCGTCCGTCCGCGGCGGCCCAGCGGATGCGGTAGACCTCCCGCCCGTTCTCGCCCGCTTCAAGCCCCGCGTCCAGCAGACGGCCCGGCACCCGCTTGGCCACGGCCGCGGTGGCTTGGCTGAGCGGGATGGCGCGGCCGGACCGCACCCGGTCGCGCACCTGGTCCTGCTGCGGCCCCCAGTTCTCGCCCAGCGATCCGCCCGCGGGCGGAGGCCCGGCGAGCACGATCAGGCTGGCGAGGAGCACGAGCATGGCGGAGTTATTGGGCCCGGGCGGCTGAACCCGGCCTGAACGGGCGGCCGCCGCCCGCGGTTCAACGCCGCCGGGGCGTGTAGGGATGGTCGCGCTTCAGGGTCTCGGCGAAGGACAGCAGTCCGTCGTCCACGTCGGGCAGCGCCACCATGATCTTGACGAACAGGTCGCCGCGGCGCCCGGACTGGCCGTCGACCGCTCCGCGCCCCTTGAGCCGCAGCACGGCGCCCGAGGTCGATCCCCGCGGCACGGACAGGCTGACCTCGCCGTCGGGTGTGGGCGCCTGGACCTTGGACCCCAGCACGGCGTCGTACAGGGTCACCGGCAGGTCCATGTGCAGGTCGGCGGCCTCCCGCCGGTAGAGCGGGTGGGGGCGGATCGCGAGCTCGATCAGCGCATCGCCCGCCGAGCCTGCACGGCCCGGCTGGCCCTGGCCGCGCAGGCGCAGCACCTGGCCGTCGTAGGCGCCCTTGGGGATGTTCACGTCGAGCTGCCGGCCGTCGGGGAAGGCCACGCGCTTGCCGCCGCCGCGCACGGACTCCTCCAGATCGATCTCCAGGCGAGACCGCACGTCGGCACCGCGCTGCGGACCGAATCCGCCGCGGGGACCACCGCCACGCCCGCCGGCGCCGAACACGCCGCCCAGGATCTCGTCCAGGTCCACGCCCTCGAACGACGCGCCGAAGCCCCCGCCCGGGCCGCCGCCGTAGCCGCCCCGCCCGGCCCCGCCGCCGCCGCCGCCGCGAGGGTCGAAGCCGCGCATGGCCTCGCGCCCGTCGGCGTCAATCTCGCCTCGGTCGAACTTGGCCTTCTTCTCCGGGTCGCCTAGCAGGTCGAAGGCCGCCGACACGCGCTTGAACCGCTCCTCCGCCGCCTTGTCGTCAGGGTTCTGGTCGGGGTGGAGCTGCTTGGCGAGCTTGCGGAAGCTCTTGCGGATATCGTCGGCCGAGGCCGAGCGGGAGACGCCGAGCTCCTGATATGGGTCGTTCGCCACGGGCGGGGGCGTGCCTTCGCGAGAGTGCCGGAACCAGAAATCTAGGCCGTCGCCCTCCCGGCGCAAGAGCGGGTGTTGCGCTAGAGCCACAGGGTGCGCGCGGTCCCGGCTCCCCACCCGCCCCACAGCGCGCCCCACTGCGCCACCTGCACGGACAGCCCGTAGGAAGCGGCGGTCAGGTCGCCGGGAGCCAAGTCCAGCAGGGGCGCCGGCGCTTCGTACGCCCCCGCGGCCGCGCCGGAGGCGACCGTCACCTGGTAGCGCTCGACGGGCTCCTCCAGCGGGACCTCCCCGGTCCAGCTGTCGCCGCCGAGGCGCGCTCGCCGCACCCACGTCAGTTGCAGGCCGGCGGACGTGCGCACCGCGCGGACCTGCGCCGGCGAGAACGGCCGCCACGCCTGCGCGCGCCACGCCTGCGTCGAATCCGAGCTCGCCGGACCTCCCGCGGGCCCGCCGGAGGGCGCCGCGCGCCACAGCAGCGGCAGGCCGCGCTCGCCCGCGGAGGCGGTGAGCCGGGGCAGCTCCGGGCCGAGCAGCACCCAGCGCGCGCCGGCCGCGACGCCCGTCATCGCATCCTCCGTGCCGAGCTGGCCGCGGAGGAGCCCGCTCAGCACGAAGCCGCCGTCGCCCGTCGGCGCCGCGGTCGTGTACTGCAGCACCTCCCAAGCGCCCGCCGCGTTCTGCACGGCCAGCGCGCCCGCCCCGCCGAGCACGTCGGCGGGCGTGCGGCTGGTCAGGAGCGCGCCGGCTGCGGCACGCACCACGAGCCGGGTGGCGGCGTCGAAGCGGAACAGGGGCCCGGGCGGCAGGGCCGAGCCCGTCAGTCCCATGACGGCGGGCTCGTCGGCGCGGCCGCGCAGCGTCAGGGTGGAGGCGTCCGCTCCGGCCGAGACGTCGTAGGCGCGCCACGGCGAGGCGGCGACAGCGGCGAGGGGACGCGTGTCGTCCTCGGCCCCTGGCAGCGGCGGCAGATCCAGCACCGCGAGCGCCGGCGGCCCATACACCGGCGACACCGGCTCTGGCCGCGGGTCCCCCGCGCCGCCTCCTGTCGGCGCGCTCTCGTCCGCGTCGGCGCGGGCGAGCTGCAGCCGGGGCGTTTCATCCCAGTCGACGCGCAGCACGCGCCAGGCGCCCTCGACCCCGTCGAGGGCCACGAGGTCGGCCGCCTCCACCCGCGCAGCGGCGGAGGGAGCCACACTGACCGTGAGGGCGTCCTGCGTCAGCAGAGCGCGCGACAGGCGGCGGTCGGCGATCGCGGTCGCCTCGTCGGCGTCGAGCACCACGGGGAGGTCGAGCCCGTCCGGGCCCGCGCCGCCGGGCGCCGCCGCCCGGCGCACCACGGACGCGGCCTGGTAGCTGTCCGCCTCGTCGAGGAAGCGCACGCGCACGAGGTCGGGCGTGGGCGCGAGCGTGCGCTGCAGCTTGCGCGGGTCGGGCGCGTCGTCGGGCAGGGCGAGGTCGTCGCCCGCGAGCGGCGTCACGGCGACGCCCGTGCGGCCGACCAGGGCGATGCGGCCGCCGTGCTCGGCCCCGTCGAAGTCCAGCGCGTCCGTCAGCGGCTGCAGCGCGTCGGCGGTGGAGAGCGGACCGGAAACGACATAGCCGTAGGCGCGGCCGGTCACGCCCTCGATACCGAAGTCGTCATCGCCGAGGCCCGCGCGGCCCAGGATCATCCGCAGCAGCGCGTAGGCGTCGCCCTGTCCGACGCGGCCGTTGAGCCAGTGGCCCAGCGTCCAGTTGGGCGCGTCCTTCCACACGTCGCCGCGGACGGGGAAGTCGGGATAGGGCCGCGCGTCCCAGCACCAGGCCGACAGGCGCTCGATCATGGGCCGCCCGTCGGCGGGCGAGGCCGGGTTGTCGGGCAGGCCCGGCCCGTACACGGCCAGCACCGCCTCCAGTGCGCGACGCTGCTCGGTGTCGTCGCGCACACCGGTGGAGTCGGGCGGCAGGCCGGTCTCGCTCGACTTGGGATCGACGAACAGGTTGGGCGAGTTGGCGCCGCGGTCCACGGCGGGGCAGCCGAACTCGATCAGCCGCAGGGGCTTCAGGCCCGGCGTCCAGGCGGTCGGGGTGGAAGTGCGCACGCCGGCGGGGCGGTCGTGGTGTGCGGCGCCCCACCAGGCGCGCAGGTCCTTGGAGCGGTAAACCCAGGGCTCGCCGTAGGCGCCGTCGGTGACGGGCGTGCGGCGCTGGGCGGCGCGGTCGGCGGCGGAGGCGTAGAACCAGTCCCCGTTCTCGCCCCCGAGCACGCCCGCCTGCAGGTAGGCGCTGTCGTGCGGCCCGGCCCAGCCCGCCTGCGCGTCGAGCCCTCCCGCGCCCGCGCGCCAGTCGGCCAGAGGCTCGTAGAAGTCGATCCCGACGAAGTCGACCGCCGGGTCGGCCCAGAGCGGGTCGAGGTGGAAGCGGACCTCGCCCGAGCCGTCCGCTGGCTGGTGGCCGAACCACTCGCTCCAGTCGCCCGAATAGCCGACCTTCACGCCGGGGCCGAGCACCGCCTTGGCGTCCCTCGCGAGGCCGCGCAGCTGCTCCACGGCCGGGTAGACGCCGGGCGCCGAGCGCAGCCAGGTGAGGCCGCGCAGCTCGGAGCCGATCAGGAAGCTCTCCACCCCGCCGCTGAGCGCGGCCAAGTGGGCGTAGTGCAGCACGCAGCGCCGCCACGTCCACTCGTCGGGCCCGCTATAGCCCACACCGCCGTCGCCGGGGGCGAAGTCGCCGGGCGCAGCCGAGCCGAAGAAGGCGGCCACCTCCGCCGTCGCGGCGGCGGTCAGGTCCGTGGTTCCCGGCCGGCCGGGCGCGACCTCGCCCGTGATGCGTCCGCGCCAGGGATAGGCGCCCTGGCGCGCGCCGCCGTAGGGGTCGGGCAGGGCGTTCGCCTCGGGGATGTCCATCATCAGGAAGGGGTAGAGCGTCACCGCCAGCCCGCGCCGGTTCAGCTCGGCGATGCACGCGAGCACCGACGCGTCCGAGGGCGTGCCGCCATAGGCCGCCCCGCCGCCGTGCTGCGAGATCAGGTGCGCCCCGTCGCGGTCGACCTCAACGCGCCAGACGTCGGGCGAGGTCACCTTGGGATCGCTGTCCACGCCGGGGCGCACCTGGCAGCGGCCGCAGCGCAGGTCGCCCCCGAACCAGGCGACCACCAGGTTCACGTGGTCCACCTTCGGCAGCAGCGCCTGCAGCTGGTCGAGGGCGATCAGCAGGTCGGGGCGGCCCTGCGCGGTGTTGACGTTCTCCGGGACCCACGCCGCTTCGCCCACGGCGCGCAGCTCGGGCGTGGTCGCGAGCACGAACTCGCCCGCGCCTGGGATCAGGTTCACCGAGGTGAGCCGCGCCTCCAGCGAGGTGTCGTCCGGCGGCGGCCGGAAGATCTCCACGTTCAGCTGCGGCGGCCGACTTCCCCAGGTGTCGAGCGGCAGGTCCTCGAACACGAGGTAGGCGGTCCCGCGGTAGGCGGGCGCCTCGCCCTCCACCGCCTCGATCAGGGCGTCGGGCGCCTGGTCGGCGTCGCCGAGATGCAGGCGGTAGGTGACGGCCGACATGTCCATGATCGTGCCGTCGGCCCACACGCGGCCGATGCCGGTGATCGGGCCCTCGCACAGGCCCACGGCGAAGGAGAGCGAGTAGGTGTAGCTGACCGTGGTCGCGCCGCCGCCCTTGCCGCCGCCGGTGGTCTGCTCGACGCGGTGCTCCTTGAAGCGCGCGGCCCAGATCGTCTGGCCGGCCACGCGCGCGCGACCGAACACGGCGGCCATGGGCGCGCCCACGCTGGTGGAGTGCAGCTCCAGCCCCGTCAGCCGCCCGCCCACCTGCCGCAAGGGCGTCAGCGCCGAGACGAGCGCCCGGTCGGCGATCCCGCCCAGGAGGCCGCCCGCGATCCCGCCCAGGGGGCCCGCGAAGGCCGTGCCCACGGCCGCCAGCACCACTTGCGCCATGTCGGATCAGCTCTCGATGGGGGGTGGGAAGGCGAAGGCGTGCGTCACGCGGCGACGCCACCAAGGATGCAGCCAGCTCTCCACCACCGCCCGCCCCCAATAGGCGTGGACGATGCGGCCGCCGGGCGCCGGACCCTCGTCGGAGAGGATGGCGCAGTGCTTGACGCAGGCCTGCGCGCTCATGCGGAACAGCAGCACGTCGCCGCCGCGCGCCGCCGCGGGGTCGATCTCGTGCAGCCGGCGGCGGGCGGCGTGGAGCAGGGTCTCCTCGACGCCCGTCTCCGCCCAGTCGGGCCGGTAGGCGGGGACAGGCTCCGGCTCCGGACCGACCCGCTCGCGCCAGACGCCGCGGACCAGGCCCAGGCAGTCGCAGCCCCAGCCCTTCAGGCTCGCCCCATGGCGGTAGGGCGTGCCGATCCAGCCGCGCGCGGCGGCGGCGATGTCCGGCCGGCTCCCCCGGACGGCGCTCGCGGCGTCCGGCGCGCTCATCGGCGCGAGCCGCCGTCGGCGGCGCCCGCCGTGCCGGCGTAGACGGCCAGGAAATCGTCGCCCGGCGTGTCGGGGAAGCCCTGGAAGTTGAGCGCGTTGGCGAACGTGTCGCAGCAGGTGGAGAAGCTCTTGTCGCAGGTCGCGCCGGGGAAGGCGGACAGGTCCACGCGGCAGCGCGCGTCGCCGAGCTGGGCGTCGCACACCCGGTCGTAGGCGCGGCCCGTCACCTTGCGCAGCGCCGCGAGCGGGCCCTCCAGCTCGGCGGTGAAGCCCAGGCCCTCGCGGACGAGTCGGCGGATCGTTTCGCGCCGCAGCAGCACGCGCGCGTCCGGGTCGGACCACGCCACGCGCCAGGTCTCGACGACGGCGCCGTCGTAGCGGCCGGCGGCGATGTCGGCCTCGGTCAGCGCGTCGGAGCTGAGGGCGCCCGCCGCCGAGGCCTGGCCGGGCGAGAGGCCCAGCTCGGAGTCGGCCGCGCCGGCCGTCCAGCCGCTGGCCGCCTCGAAAACGAGGCCCTCCAGCGATAAGGGCCGGTCGTGGTCGGTGAAGCCCCGGCGCACGCCGTCGACGCGCGTCAGGATCCAGGCGGTGCAGAGGGCGGCCGCCTCACTGTCCAGTGCGGCCGCGAGCGCGGGCGGGAGCGCGCGCATCAGACCCGCACCTCGACCACGGGAACGGCCACGACACGCGCGGCGTCGAAGCTCTCCAGCGTCACGTCGAGCCGGTCGGCGTCGAAGCGGACGGGGACGTCGAACAGGAAGCCGGCCGTGACCGCGGCGCCCGCGGCCGGCGGCGTGGCCAGGGTGACGAGGCCGGCGGCGACGTCGACGGTGAACGCGGCGGGCGTCCCGGCCACGGCCACGAGCACCGAGCCGTCCACCGGCTTGCCGATCGGGCGGGCGTAGGCGTCGGCGCCCGCGCCGTAGGTCTTGGCCAGCGGGAACACGGTCGCCATCCCGTCGCCGACGCCGAGGGGCTGGTCCGTCGCGGTCGGCGCGGCGCCGGTCGCGGTGGACGAGAAGTCGACGAAGTCGCGGAAGCGGAAGCCCTGCAGGCGGCCCCGCCGCGCTTCGAAGAAGGCGAGCAGTTCGGCCGCGTCGGCCAGCTTGCGCACGCCCTGGCCCACGAGCCAGCGACGTCGGCCGTCCGCCCAGGGCGTGGCGCGCCGCTCGAAGCCGGAGGCGAGGGTCACGATCTCGGTGCGCCGCTCGACGCCGCCCGTGGAGCCGAACGCCAGCCGGGCGGGGAACAGCAGCTCGGCGAAGGGGGCGACCATCAGCGCCTCCCGAGCGCGACGGCGCGGGCCAGCGCGGCCGAGACCTGCGCCTCCGACCGCAGCAGCGCCGGCGCGCCGCCCTGGCCGACGCTGACGTTGACGGTGACGCCGCCGCCCGACCCGTCGGAAGGGCTCACCACGCCGGCGGAGGCGGGCGTGAACACCTCGGGTCCGCGCTCGCCCACGAGGTAGGCCCCGCCCGACGTCACCGGCCCGCCGTCGGCCCGCGCGCCGCCGAACAGGCCGCCCACCGCCCCCGCCAGCGCGTCCACGAGCGTGCCGGAGCCGCCGAGCGACGCCTGCCCGAGCCCGTCCACCGCGGAGATCACCGCGGACGCGAGCGCGCCGAGGCTCGTCGCGCCGTCCGTCGCCGCCTTGGAGAGGCTCGACGACAGGCTCGCGCCGGCCTGCGTGAAGGCCTGATCGATGGCGTCGGCCGCAGCCTGAGCGGGGGCCTGCAGCGCGCCCAGCGCGGCGGCGGCCTCGGCGGCCTGGGACGTGAGGCCGGGCAGGCCCGCGCCTCCGCCATCTGGGGTGAGGTCGGTCATGAGGGGTCGTCCGGGTGAAGGAGGAGCAGGGCGTCGAGGTCGGCGCGGGTCAGCGGTGCGACGCCGGGCGCGGGCGCGTTCAGGGCGCGCCACTCGCGAAGCGACAGGGCCCAGACCTCGCGCGGCGCCCAGCCGAAGCGCTCGGCGGCGAGCCGCAGCACGGCGGGCCAGGCGGAGTTCACGCGGCCGCCGCGCGGAAGGCGGCGGCGACCGCCTCGGCGGCCTCCGCCGGGGTGACGGGCAGGCGGTCGACCTCGGCCGCGACCTCGGCCTCGCCGCCCCCGCTAAGCAGCACGGCGAGCACGGCGAGGAGGTCGCGGGCGGAGGGGCGGCGCAGGCGCGCGGCCAGCTCCGTCCAGCCCTCGCAGCCGAACGTGGTCTCCAGCTCGGCCAGGCCGCCGAGCGTCAGGCAGAGGCGCCGCGGCACGCCCGCCACGGGCCGCACCACCTCGCCGCGCGCGCCGTTCGCGACGGGCGTCACGTCGTGGCGGCGGTGAAGGTGACCTCGCCGGCGGAGGCCAGGGTCACGGCGTAGGTGGCCTCACCGTCCGAGGCGCCGGCGTACTCCAGCACCGCCACCTGGAATGGGCCCTGGAAGGTCCCGAAGCCGGGCGCCACGAGCTGGAACGCCTGCGCGCTCCCGTCGAAGAACACTTGGCGCATCTGCGCGTCGGCCGCCGCCGAGCGGAACACGCCCGCGCCGGAGACGGACATCTGCCGCACGCCGGCCCCGTCCAGCAGCTCGCGCCAGCGGCCGGCGCTGTCGGCGTCGGTGACGTCCACCGTCTTGGCGTTCAGCGACAGCGAGCGCGTGCGCAGGCCCGCGAGCGCCGTGAAGCCGCCCGCGCTGTCGCCGATGCGGACCAGGAGGTCCTTGCCCTTCTGCGCGCCCATCACGCGGCCTCCGCCATGGGCGCGTCGGGGGCGGCGGCGGGCTCGAGCACCGCGCGCAGGCGGGTGACGCCGTAGACGCTGCGCCAGTCGGAGGCGCGGAACACGTCCTGGAAGGCGACGCGCAGGTTCACCAGCCGGTGGTCGGCGACGGGCGGGCCGGCGTCGTGCAGGGCCTCGCGCAGCGCGGCCCCGACGGCCGCCGCCTCCTCCTTGCCGCCGAAGCGCGAGACGCAGGTGAGGCTGGCGACCAACTCCACGCCCTCCTCCGGCTCGCCGCCGCCGGCGGGTCGGGCCTCCACGCGGCCGAGCTGCAGGTACGGGGTGACGGCGTCAGGCGGCGGCTGGTCCCAGACGCGCCCGGCGACGAGGGCGTTCACGCCCGGGTCGGCGCGCACGGCGGCGATGAGCGCGGCGGCGAGCGCGCGCTCGGGGTCGATCGGCATGGATGGAGCTCCGGCTAGAGGAGGCGTTCGAGGAGGAGCACGCAGCGGCCGGGGACCGGCTCGTCGGCGTGCACGGTGGCGACGGTCCAGGGCGGCCCGTCGTCGGTGGTGAGGCGCACGCCCGCGGCGAGCGCCGGGTGCGTCCGCGTGCGGCCCTCGGCGCGCTCGAGTCGCTCGGGCGGGGCGTCCGAGGCGGAGGCGGCCGCGGTGGGAGCGGAGCGGTCGAGTTCGACCCAGACGACGGCGGCGTCGGCCCAGGCGACGGCGCGGCCGCCGTAGGCGGTGTCGGTCTCCGCACACGTCTGGACGACGGCGGGGACGGCCCTCACAGGCGCGCCCGCCGGAACGGCGCCGCCCAGGGCGCGGCAGGACCGAGGCCGGGCGGGGCGGGTGCGGTCGGGTCGGCGCGGCGCTCAAAGGCGTCCGCCGCCAGGGCGAGCACCGCCTGCTTCAGCCCTGCGGGCACGTCCGCCGCGTCGGCGGCGAAGCCGGCGCGGTAGTCGATCCGCACCGGGCCGGAGCGCTGGAGGACGACGCGCGCCGGCCGCGCGCCGTCGACGCGCCAGGCCGAGGCGTCCAGCGCCGCCCAGCTCCCGTCCGCGGCCGGGACCGCGACGGCGTCGACGCCGACCACCGGACCGGTGGACAGGACGGCGCCGCCGTCGGGCGCCGCCGTCGTCTCCCGCAGGCCTGCGACGAGCAGGCTCACCCCGAGCTCCGTCTCCAGCCGCTCGCGCGCCGCGGTGATGAGGGCGGCGACGAGGTCGTCCTCCGCGTCGTAGGTGACGCGCAGGTAGGCCTTCAGCTCGGCCGGCGAGACGGGCTCGCCGGCCGGCGGGGTGGTGACGGTGATCATGGAGAGGCTCCCGTCCTCACCCGTCCACGGGGGAGGTGGCGCGGGCCGCAGGCCCGTGTCGGAGGGGGTGACGCGACGTCGGAGGTCGGTGCGACCTCCTCCACCGCCTCTGGCGATTTTCCTCCCGCAAGCGGGGGGAGGACAGGCCGCGCTCAGCTCGCGGAGAACTTCAGGAGCTTGATGGCGTCGAAGTTCTGCACGCCGCCGCCCACGCGCTTCAGCGTGTAGAACAGGACGTAGGGCTTGGCGGTGAAGGGGTCGCGCAGCACGCGCACGCCCGAGCGGTCCACGATCAGGTAGCCCTTGGCGAAGTCGCCGAAGGCCACCGCGAAGCTGTCGGCGGCCACGTCCGGCATGGCCTCGATCTCCGTCACCGGGTAGCCGAACAGGGAGGGGGTCTGGCCCGGCTGGGTGGGCGGGGTCAGGGCGTAGTCGCCGTTGCTGTCGCGGAACTTGCGCACGGTCGCCAGGGTGCGCCGGTTCATCACGAAGCGGCCGTTGGGCCGGTAGGCCGCGTGCGGCGCGTAGATCAGGTCCAGGAGCCTGTCGGCCGCGTTGGAGGCCGGGAAGCCGCCCTCCACGCCCGTCGCCAGGTAGCCGATCTGCCCCCAGGCCTGGCCGGCGTCGGGCGCGGTCGCGTAGCTCAGGAAGCCCCGGGGCTTGTTCACGCCGTCACCCGCGACGAAGGCGGCCGTCTCCTGCGAGGCGAAGGCGTCCTCCACCTCGGAGGCGAGCCACGCGTCCATGTCGACCGCGGCGTCGTCCAGCAGCGCCTGGGTGGCGGCCGGGGCGGCGTAGAGGTCGGCGGCGGGGAAGCTCAGCAGATCCAGCGTCGGCGGGGCCGTCTCGGTGCGCGCGGCGGTCTCGGCGGCCCAGCTGGCGGTCAGGCCGGCGGTGGAGACCGGCTTGGTGTACACGCCCGAGCCGATCTGGCGCACGGTGGCGATCTCGCGCATCGGACTGGAGGCGGCGAGGCGGCGGTCGATGATCCGCTCCAGCTCGGGCGGGACCACGTAGCCGCCGGCGGTGTTCACCCCCTCCGACAGCCCCTTCAGCTCCAGCGCGGGCGACGAGGCGCCGGCGCGCAGGTAGCCGTCGAAGGCCGCCTTGCGCTCGTCGGCCCCGCGCTCCACAGCGGCCGCGCCGCCCAGGGACGGGCGGCGGCTCTCGGCCCCCATCCGCTCCAGCCGGCGCTCGGCCGTGGAGAGGGCGGCCTCGATGCGGTCGACCTTGTCGCCCAGCAACGGGTCGGCCGCCTTGCGCTCCACGGCCTGCAGCCGCTCGTCGTTGGCCGCCCGGTAGGCCTCGAACAGGGCCGTGACGTCGGACGCGGAGTCGCGCTCGGCCGCGGAGGCCGCGGCCGTCTTGATCTCGTGCATGCGATGTTCCTTCAGGAGTGGAGGGGGTCCGTCGGCGCGAAGCGGGCGCCGGGGAGGAGGGGGTGCGGCGTGAGGCTGACCTCGACGAGGTCGACCTCGCTCAGCACGCGGAAGCGGCCGCCGTCGGCGCGGCGGGCGCGGCGGGTGCGGAAGCCGATGGACAGGCCGTCGAGCCGCCCGGCCCGGTGCAGCGCCTGGGCGAGGCGGCCGGCGGCGCTGTCGCCGTGGATGCGGCCGCGGGCGAGGAGGCCGCGCCGGTCCTCCTTCAGCTCGTCCCACACGCCGATCGGTCGGCCGGGGTCGTGGCCGTGGAGCATGGGCACGGCCGGTCGGCGCGCGAGGCTCTCACCGAAGGCGCCGGCCGCCACCACGTCGCGGCCGCCGTCGGGCGCCCAGAACAGGGAGGCGTAACCCGCGATGCGCAGGTCGCCCGTCTTGTCTCCCGGGCCGCTCATCGCGGAGGGCTCCGGTCGAGCTTCGCCTCGATGCGCTCCAGGCTGAGGCGGTTGGCGTCGGCCTGCGCCTCTAGGCGCGCCAGGCGCTCGTTGACGCCGGACTGCCGGTCCATGCGGCGCTCCACCGCCGCGATCCGCTCGGCCGCGCCGCCCGCCCACAGGAGCGCGGCGCCCGTCTGGATCATCAGCGCCAGGATCACCGCGGGCGTCACCTGCCGGTCGATCCGCCAGGACGCGGGCGGGCCGAGGTCGCTCACGACTCCGCCCCCGGCTCGGCGGCGAGGTCGGGCGTGGGCGGCAGGCCCGCCATGCGTCGCCGCTCGGCGTCGGTGATGAAGGGCGCCGCGCCCAGCCGCGTCCACAGGTCGGTGCGCTCGTCCGCCAGGGCGGGCGCGCCGTCCAAGTCGACCGCTACGGTCGCGCCGTCGAAGCGCGGGCCGAGCCAGCCGGTGAGCGCGCGGGCGGCGCGCTGCGCCAGGGGCACGACGGCCAGGCGCCAGAAGGCGGCGTTGGCCTCCTTGTAGTTCGAGTAGGTGTTGTCGCCGGGCACGCCCAGGAGCTGCGGCGGCACGCCGAAGGCCAGGGCGATCTCGCGCGCCGCGGCGTGCTTGCCGTCGGCGAAGTCCAGCTCAGCGGGAGTCAGCCCCATGGGCTTCCAGTCGAGCCCGCCCTCCAGCAGCAGCGGCCGCCCGGCCGCCAACGCGCCCGAATGCTGGTCGGCGAGCTCGGCCTTGAGCCGCTCGAACTGCTCCTCCGTCAGCCGCTCGCCCGAGCCCGAGCCATAGACCAGCGCGCCCGAGGGCCGCGCCGAGTTGTCCAGCAGCGCCTTGTTCCAGGCGGAGGAGGCGTTGTGCACGTCCACCGCCTTGGCGGCGGCCTCCAGCGGCGACAGGCCGTAGACGTCGTCCAGCGGGTTGTAGAGCTTCAGGTGCAGCACGGGCGCGGAGCCGTCGGCGGCGCGGGGCAGCAGGGCCTCGCGGCCGTCCACCGTGTAGATCCAGCCCTGCGGCCAGCCGTCCGGCCCCGGCACCACGCGCACCCGGTCGGGGCGGAGCGCGTAGAGCTCCGACGGCGGCGCGTCCGTGTCGCCCGCCGCCTCCAGGTAGCCGTTGCCGCTGCACTGCAGGGCGCCGAAGAAGCGCTCCAGGAGGTCGGGCCCGCTCTCCTCCGGGTTGGGACGGTCGAGCAGGCGCTGCAGCGGGTGGTCGGGCCCGGCGCGCGCGCCCTCGGCCGTGTGCACGACCAGCGGCAGGGAGGCGCTGGCCTCCGCGATCAGCCGCACGCAGCGGTGCACCACGGGGTTGCCGGCGTAGCCTTCCTTGGCGAGAGCGGCGTAGTCGCGCGGCGTCCAGCGCGGCTGGCCGGCGCCGGTGAGGGCGATCAGCCGCCGCGTGGGCGAGCTCTTCTCCTCGACGGCGGGGGCCGGCGCAGGCGCGCGCGACCGCGGCCCGGCGAGCCAGGCGCGTAGCGGGGTCATGCGGTTCTCCAGGTCGGCGGCGGCGCGAGGCGCCGCCCGCGGGTTCGGTTCAGAGCACCCGCAGGCGCGGGGCGGCCTCGCGGCCGAGCATCAGGTCGGTGACCGCCCAGACGAGGGCGTCGACGCGGTCGGGGCTCGGGCCGCCCTCGGCGACGCCGAACGCCATCATCTCCTCTTCCAGCGCCGGGAAGGCCTGGACGTGCACCACCCGGCCCTGCTCGTAGAGCGCGGCCACCGGCGCGGCCCGGGCGCGCTTGGATCGCGAGGCGTGGACAGGGCGGATCGGCACGGGGCAGCCCGCGGCCGCCAGCACGCTCCGCACCATGTCTCCGCCCTGGTTCACCTCCGCGACCACGCGTTGCGCGCCGACGAGCGCCACCGTCTCAGCGACCCGCGCCGCCCAGCCGAGCGGTGACAGCCCCGCCGCGCTGCGGTCGGCCAGCACGTAGGCGCGCCGGCCCTCGCGCCCCACGGCGACGATCCCGCACGCGTCGCCCGTCGAGGATGCGGGCGGGTCGACCGCCACCACCACCGCCTCGTAGCGGACCGGCGCCGCGCCGCGGGCGCGGGCGAGGTCGGCGGCGCGCCACAGGGCGCCCTCGTCCGCCTCCGTGACCAGCCCGTCCAGCTCCTGGGCGGCCAGCCGGGTTCCGCCGTAGAGCGCCTCCAGCTCCCGCAGGAAGGTCGGCGCGAGGTGCGCCGCGTTGGACGCCGTCGCCGCCCGCGTCTGGACGCACGAGCCCTCCGCCATCAGCGACCGCAGGGCCGCGATCGGCTTGGGCGTGGTGGTCACGGCCAGGCGGGGCCGCGCGCCCAGGCGAAGGCCCAGCCGGAGCATGGCCAGCACCTCGGACGGCCGCCGCCAGGCGCAGAACTCGTCCGCCCAGGCCGCGTGGAACTGCGGACCGCGCAGGCTCTCCGGGTCCTCCGCCGAGAAGGCGTGGGCCACCGCGCCGTTGGGCCACAGCAGCCGCCGCCGCGAACTCTCATACGTCGGCCGGGCGTCGGCGGGGGCCGTCGCCCGCAGGCCCGACGGCCCCTCGACCATCACCTCCCGCACGTCGTGCAGGGAGGGGCCGACCAGGGCGAAGCGCCCGCCCGCCGTCTCCGCCGCGGACGCCGTCAGCCACTCGGCCCCGGCGCGCGTCTTCCCCGCGCCGCGGCCGCCCAGGAACAGCCAGGTCGACCAGTCATCGGAGGGCGGCAGTTGGGGCGTGTGCGCCCGCGCCTGCCAAGCCCGCTGCGCCGAGCGCAGCTCCGGCAGGTCCATCGCCGTGATCAGCGGGTCCCGGTGCTCCGCCTCGTCGATCGAAGCGAGAATAGCGGCGCCGCACGTCGTCGCGGAGCGCTTCGACCGCCTCGGGGCTGAGCCTCGGCTGTTCCTCATCCACCTCCCCGTCGCTGTCGTCCTCGTCGTCCGCTTCGACGGCTCGCAGCCTGTCCACGGCGCCTCCCGCATCGGCTATGCTGCGCACGCCCATCGCCAGGCTGCGGACGGCCTTGCCGACGCGCTCGCCCTGGGCGGCGTGCTCCGCGGGAGCCGAGGCGAGCCTCGCGATCTCCGCTTCGAGCACCTCGGTCAGTCGGTCGAGCCGCGCCTCGAGCCGCTCCGCCAATCCCTCTTTTCCGGCCATGACAGAAGTGTACGCGACCAGCGCGCGCCGGGGACAAAGCAGGCGGCCGGAGCGGACGAACGCCGGCCGGGCCGGCGCTCGCGGTCGCGCAAAGCGGGGACAGCGGGCCGGATGTCCCCGCAATCGGGCCGGCTCAGTCCTCGTCCGGCTCCTGCGCCAGCTCGGGAGCCTCGAAGTCGAGCGCGTCCTCGATCTCGGCCAGCGCGGTCTCGCTGACCACCTGGCCGGCGATGCTGATCCCGGCGCGCGCGACGCTCGTCGGGTCGCCGGTGACCAGGGGGTGCCAGTCTGGCAGGCCGCGGCCCTCGTGCAGGCGGCGGTAGGCGCAGGTGGCCGGCATCCAGGTCAGCGCCTCGATGGCGCCCGGCGTCAGCTTGATGCACTCGGGCACGTGGCGCTTGCGGTGGGCGTAGTCACCGCAGCGTCCCGTCGTGCAGTTCAAGAGGCGGCAGGCGACGCGGGTGGGGATGACCTCGCCGGTCTCCTCGTCCTCGAACCGCACGAGGCAGCAGCGGCCGCAGCCGTCGCACAGGCTCTCCCACTCGACGCTGGTCATGCGGTCGAGCGGCTTGGCCTCCCAGAAAGGTTTGGGCGCTAGGCTCACCCCCGCCCAAGTGACCGTCGCGGCCTCCCCGCGCAAGCCGAGCCCCGACCTGGCCGACGCCGCCCCGCCGCCTCCACCGATCCGGGCCGACCTCGCCCACGCCCGCGCGCGCGGGCGGTCGCAGGCGCATGCCTGGCTGGCGGCGATCGCGCTCTCCTGCGCGTTGGCGGCGCTGCTGCTGGGCGTGTCCGCCTGGCGCTGGCTGTTCGCCGACCTGCCGACGGCGCCGCCGGAGGCGCAGCTGTTCTCGCTGAACCGGCCGCCGGGGATCACCTTTCAGGACCGCACAGGCGCGGTGATCGCCACGCGCGGCTTCCGTCACGGCGCGCCCGTGCGGTTGAGCGAGCTGCCGCCCTACCTGCCGCGCGCGATCCTGGCGGCGGAGGACCGGCGCTTCTACGCCCACAACGGCGTGGACCTGCGCGGCGTGGCGCGCGCGCTCTGGCGAGACGCGCGCGAGGGCCGGCGCGCGGAGGGCGGCTCGACCCTCACGCAGCAGCTCGCGCGCAACCTGTTCCTCGGCCCCGAGCAGACGGTCCGCCGCAAGGCGCAGGAGGCGGTGCTGGCGCTCGAGCTGGAGCGGCGCATCCCCAAGGACCGCCTGCTGGAGCTCTACCTCGACCGCACCTACTTCGGCGCGGGCGCCTACGGGATCGACGCGGCCGCGCGCCTCTGGTTCGGCCGCCCCGCCCGCGAGCTCGACCTGGCGCAGTCCGCGCTCCTGGCCGCCCTGCCCGAGGCGCCCAGCCGCATGAACCCGGGCGCCGATCTTCCCGCCGCCCGCGCCCGCGCCGCCCGCGTGCTCGCCACCATGAGGGAGGAGGGCTGGATCGGCGCCGAGGCGCAGGCGCAGGCCCTCGCCCACCCCGCCGAGCCGGTCGCCGCCGCGGCGATCGGCGAGGGCGGCTTCGGCCCGCTCCTCGACCTCGCCGCCGCCGAAGCCCGCGCCCGCGCGCCCGGCCGCCCGGATCTGGTGGTGCGCCTCACCGTCGATCCGCGGCTGCAGCGGCTGGCGGCCGAGGCGGTGCGCTCGGGCGTGGCCGACGCCGCCTCCGCGGGCGCGACGCAGGGCGCTCTGGCGGCGCTCGCGCCGGACGGGGCGGTGGTGGCGCTGCAGGGCGGGGTGGAGTCGCGCGCCGGCGGGTACGACCGCGCCGTGCAGGCGCTCCGCCAGCCCGGCAGCGCCTTCAAGCCCCTGGTCTACGCCACCGCGCTGGCCGGGGGCGTAAAGCCCGACGACGTGCGCCAGGACGCGCCCGTGGAGATCAGGGGCTGGCGGCCGCAGAACTTCGGCGGCGGCTACTCCGGCTCGGTCACGGTGGCCGACGCCCTGGCGCGCTCCATCAACACGGTGGCCGTGCGTCTGACGCAGGAAGTCGGGCCCGAGCGCGTGGCCCGCCTCGCGCAGAGCTTCGGGATCACCACCCTGCCGCCGCGCCCCGGACCGTCCATCGCGCTCGGGGCCTACGAGGTGCGGCTGCTCGAGCTGGTCGGCGCGTACGGCGTCATCCAGGGCGGCGGCCTGCGCCATCCACCCTACCTGGTGGAGAGCGTGTCCGACTCGCGAGGCGCGCTCCTGTGGCGTCACGCCCCGGAGAGCTGGCGCGTGTACGAGGCCGGCGACGCCGCCGCCCTGACGAGCATGATGCAGGGCGTGATCGAGCACGGCACCGGCCGCGCCGCCGACATCGGCCGCCCCGCCGCGGGCAAGACCGGGACCACCCAGAATCACCGCGACGCCTGGTTCGTCGGCTTCACCCCCGACTACGTCGCCGGCGTATGGCTCGGCGACGATCGCGCCCGCCCCATGGCCGGCGTCACCGGCGGCGAGGCCCCCGCCCGCGCCTGGGCCCGCTTCATGCGCGGGGCTCAAGAGGGCCTGCCCGTGCGCG